>URFU01000069.1 GCA_900547125.1 uncultured Collinsella sp. | reverse complement strand
ATGCGCTCCTGGAGGTCGCCCATCTCGGTAGCCAGCGTAGGCTGGTAGCCGACGGCGGAGGGCATACGGCCCAGCAGTGCGGAAACCTCGGAACCGGCCTGGGAGAAGCGGAAGATGTTGTCGATGAACAGCAGAACGTCCTGGCCACGATCGCGGAAGTACTCAGCGGTGGTAAGGCCGGCCAGACCGATGCGCAGACGCGCTCCAGGCGGCTCGTTCATCTGGCCATAGACCAAGCAGGTCTTGTCGATAACGCCCGACTCACTCATCTCGAGATAAAGGTCGGTACCCTCACGGGTACGCTCGCCGACGCCGGTGAACACCGAAGTGCCGCCATGCTCCTGGGCGAGGTTGTTGATGAGCTCCTGAATCAGAACGGTCTTGCCGACGCCGGCGCCACCGAACAGACCCGTTTTGCCACCACGGATGTAGGGCTCGAGCAGGTCGACGGCCTTAATGCCGGTCTCGAAGATCTCGGTCTTGGTGGTGAGCTCGTCAAAACGAGGTGCCGCATGGTGGATGGGATAGAACTCCTCCACCTCGGGCATAGGCTTGCCGTCGACGGGCTTGCCCATGACGTTCCAAATGCGGCCGAGTGTCTTGGGGCCAACGGGCATCTTCATGGGCTCACCGGTATCGGTGGCAATGAGACCACGCTGCAGACCGTCGGTCGAGGACATGGCGACCGTGCGGACGACGCCGCCCGGAAGCTGGCTCTCAACCTCGAGGATCGTGCTCAGGTGACCGATCGGGGTCTCGGCCTCGACCGTGAGCGCGTTGTAGATCGGGGGCACCGCACCGTCAAACTTGACGTCGACGACAGGGCCGATGATACGCACGATGCGACCATCACCGGCAGTCGTCTTCTTGGTGGCTTCCTCGACCGCAAGCTGTACGGTGTTATTAGCCATTACTGTTCCTCCAATGCTGAGGCTCCGCCGACGATCTCGTTAATCTCGGTCGTGATCGAAGCCTGACGCACGCGACTATACGTGCGGGTAAGGGTCGAGATGATCGCGGTGGCGTTTTCCGTCGCGGAGTGCATGGCCTTGCGGCGTGCACCCTGCTCGGCGGCCGCCGAATCGATCAGGGCCTGGTAGATGACCGTCAGGATATACGACGGTACAAGCTTGCCGAGAACATGCTCGGGAGAGGGCACGAACTCGAACGTGGACGAGATGCGCTTAGGGGCGTCGGTCTCGTTCTTACGCGGACCGTGGGCCATAGCGATCATCTCGGGATCGAGCGGCAGCAAGCGCTCGACGCGAAGCTCCTGATCCACGCGGTTCTTGGCGTGGTGGTAGACAAGCTCGACGCGGTCAAGCTCGCCGGCACGATACGCATCGCAGATATGAGAGGAAATCATGCGAGCCTGATTAAAATCGGGCTCGGAGGAATTGCCCTCAAAATGCATGACGACGTTTGCGCGGTCGCGGAAATACGTGGCCGGTTTGCGCCCACACGCGATGATCTCGCACTCGATGCCATCGTTCGCCCAAGAAGCGGCGAGCTTTTCGGCCGTGCGCTCCACCGTCGTATTGAAACCGCCGGCAAGGCCGCGGTCCGAGGCAATAACGACAATCAGGCCATGCTTGACGCTCTCATGCTTCTGCAGCATGGGATCGGTGCCCGAACAGGAGGCGTCGCCGGCGACCGTCAACATGACGTCGGTCAGCGCCTCCTTATAGGGCTCGGCCTGCTTGGAGCGATCGAGGGCACGACGGATCTTGGCCGTAGAGACCATCTCCATCGTGCGCGTGATCTGCTTGGTCGTGGTAACCGAGGAGATTCGCTTCTTAATGTCGCGAAGGTTGGCCATGGGGCTTAGTTCTCCTCTGATCCAGTCGTATCGGCATGGTGCTTGGCCATGAACTGCTGCTTGAAGTCACCGATAACGCGCAGGAGCTCGGCCTTGGTGTCATCGTCGATCTTCTTAGCGCGAACCTTATCGAGCAGCGAGCCAAAGCCGTTGTCCAGGTACTCGATAAGCTCAGCGCGGAAAGGCAGCACGTCGGCAATCTCGAGATCGTCGAGGAAGCCCTCGTTGCCTGCAAACAGAACTGCAATCTGCTCGCCAACCTCAAACGGCTTGTAGCGCGGCTGCTTAAGGAGCTCAGTCATGCGAGCTCCGTGGGTAAGCTGCTTTTGCGTGGCCTCGTCGAGGTCGGAGCCGAACTGCGTAAAGCCGGCGAGCTCCTGGTACGAAGCGAGGTCAAGACGAAGGTTGCCGGCAACCTGCTTCATGGCCTTGGTCTGTGCGTCGCCACCGACGCGGGACACGGAGATGCCCACGTCGACTGCCGGGCGCTGGCCCTGGAAGAAGAGCTCGGACTGCAGGTAGATCTGACCATCGGTAATGGAAATGACGTTGGTCGGAATGTAGGCCGAGACGTCGCCGTCCTGGGTCTCGATGATCGGCAGGGCCGTCATGGAGCCGTAACCGTTCTTCTTGGACATCTTGACGGCACGCTCGAGCAGACGAGAGTGCAGGTAGAAGATGTCGCCAGGATAGGCCTCGCGTCCGGGCGGACGATGCAGCGTCAACGACATCTGACGGTAGGCCACGGCCTGCTTGGACAGGTCGTCGTAGATGACGAGCACGTGGCCGCCGGGGTTGGTCTCGCTGGCGGGCTTACCGTCCTCGCCGTTGTACATGAAGAACTCGCCGATAGCGGCACCGGCCATAGGCGCGATGTACTGCATAGGGGCGGAATCGGCAGCGGTTGCCGAAACGATGATGGTGTATTCGAGCGCACCGTGCTGGGCGAGGGTCTCGCGGATGTTGGCAACCGTGGAAGCCTTCTGGCCGATGGCGACATAGATGCAGACCATGCCCTTGCCGCGCTGATTGAGGATAGCGTCGATGGCAATGGCGGTCTTACCGGTCTTACGGTCGCCGATGATAAGCTCGCGCTGGCCGCGGCCGATAGGCACCATGGAGTCGATGGCCAACAGACCGGTCTGAACCGGCTCGCACACCGGGGTACGGTCGATGACGCCGGGGGCCTTAAACTCGATAGGACGACGGTGCGTGGCGACAATGTCACCCAAACCGTCGATAGGCTGGCCGAGCGGATTGACGACGCGGCCGAGCATGGCACGGCTCACGGGGATATCCATAATGCGGCCAGTGGTGCGGCACTCGTCGCCTTCCTTGATGGAGTCGACGGCACCAAACAGAACGGCGCCGACCTCGTCACGGTCAAGGTTCTGGGCAAGGCCGAAGACGGTCTCACCGGTATCGGAGCTCTTGAACTCCAGAAGCTCGCCTGCCATGGCGCTCTTGAGGCCGGAGACGCGCGCGATGCCGTCGCCTACCTCGTCGACCGTTGAAACCTCATGCGTATCGACCGTCGCGGAGAGGCTCGTGAGCTGCTCCTGCAGTTTCTTGGCGATATCCTGGGCATTGAGGGTTTCGGACATTAGGCTTCACCTCCGTACGAATTAGCAGAGTTTGCGAGGGTCTCCTGCGCAATGCGCAGCTGCGTCTTGACGGAAATGTCACGACGCTCGCCGCGGGCCTCGAGCACCAGGCCGCCCACGATAGACGGGTCGACCTGCTCGATAAGGAATACCTTGCGGCCGAAGTCCTGCTCGCATTTCTTAGTGATGGTTTGACGCAGCTCGTCGTCGAGCGGGATCGCCGTGGTGACGGTCACGCCCACTACATCCTCGTCTTCCTCGGCAACATACTTAAAGGCAGCTGCCACCTTGGGAAGAAGGTCGAGCTGGTCGCGCTTGGACATGGTGTCGAGCACGGCGATGATCTCGGGGCTGGCGCTAGCCAGGCGCTCGATCATCTCGAGGTCCTCGAACACATGGTTCTCGGCCTTGGCGGCTTCCAGAAGGGAGCGCGCGTAGGTCTCGAGCACCTTGTCCTGATAGCGGCTAGTCGGCATTCAGGCTACCTGCTTCCTGGATGTAGCGCTCGATGAGCTTCTTCTGCTCGACATCGTCCTCGAGTGCCTCGCCCACGATCTTGGTGGCGACGGCAACGGACAGGTCGGCGATGGAGCTCGCGGCACCGGCGTAGATGGACTTGCGCTCGTCCTCGACGGTCGTATGGGCCTTGGCGATGATCTCCTCGGCCTCCTTGTGAGCAGCCTCGATGATACGGGCGCGCTCGGACTCGGCGTCCTTACGGGCCTCGAGAACGATGTCGGCAGCCTGACGACGGGCGTCGGTGACGATCGAGTCGGACTCAGCGCGCTTGGCGATAGCCTCCTGCTTGGTCTTCTCGGCCTCGTCGAGGCTCTCCTCGATCTTCTTGCCGCGCTCTTCCATGGTTTTCATGATGCCCGGCAGGGCGACCTTGGCCAGCACGATCCAGATAATCAGGAAGGCGATAAGCGCCGGGATGAACTCCGCCATCTTAGGGATGAGGATGTCCGCACCGGCAGCGCCGTCCTCGGCGAACGCGGAAACCGGCATGAGCAGCGCGGCCGCGGACGCGGAGAGTGCGATCGCGCTCTTCTGGGATGAAAGATTCATACTTGACGCTCCGTGCTATTTAACGATCAGCGCGACAACGAAGCCGATCAGAGCCAGAGCCTCGCCGAAGGCGGAGCCCATGATGAAGACGGTGAACACGCGGCCCTGGACCTCAGGCTGACGGGCCATAGCACCCGTAGCACCCAGAGCAGACAGGCCGATAGCAAGACCAGCGCCGATAACACCGAGACCGTAACCGATAACTCCCACGATTCCTCCTTTGTCGTGCGTGTCTTATTTCACGCAGGATAACCTTATTTATAACTGCCGGGCTCCATGGGTACGGGCGCCGGCGGTTTAACGAATTGCCTTACCTTTAAGGCGCGAACGGAAGACTACTCCTCCTCCGCGACCTCCTCTGCCTCGGAGACATACACGGCGGTAAGGACCGTGAAGACGTAAGCCTGGATGGCGCCGACCACAAGCTCGATCGTATAAATCAGGATGAGGATGGCAAGCCAGGCCAGCGAAGGCAGGGCGCCGACGGCGTGGGCCGCGGAAACCTGCTGAAGCAGCGGCTGCATGAACATGCTCGCCATGATGGCGAACGAGCCCATGACCACGTGTCCTGCGAACATGTTGCAGAACAGACGGACGGCGAGCGTGATGAGGCGCAGGAAGGTCGAGAAAAGCTCGACGACCCACACAAGCACGTTCATCGGGAAGCTCACGCCCTGCGGGGCGAGGCTCTTGATGTAGCCGATCACGCCGTGAGCCTTGCATCCGTAGTAGATGAAATACACGAAGGCGAAGATGGCGAGCGCGGCGGTGGAGCCGATTGCGCCGGTGCCGGGCTTCATTCCCGGGATCAGGCCGATCATGTTGTTGATCAGGATGAACAGGAAAAGCGAGCACAGGAACGGGAAGTGCTTCTTCCAGTTCTCACCCACGACGCCCTTGCCGATATCGTTCTCGACGTACTCGATGATGTACTCGAAACCGTTGACGAAGAAGCCCTTGGGAACCAGGGTCTGCTTCTTCTTGAACACGGCCAGGACGATCAGGAGCACGATCGTGGAGACGATCAGCCAAAACGAGTACTGCGTGATGCCGCAGCTCAAATCGCCCACGACAGGGGTGGAGCTGAACTCGCTGACCAGATGATTAATCTCATCAGGCAGCTTTTCAAAAATTTCCACGACTTACCTTTCGACCTCATGAGGATCTCGCAGCGCCTTGGCGACGCGAACCGTGCAGGCGGCCATAAAGGCCACGAAGCCAATCGCCTCGCCCAGGAGGAACATGCGAAATGCCTCTCCGAACAACACAAACACAACCAAGGTAAAGACGAGCAGGGCGATTGCCGAGACCGCCAGACTCACCATGCCCTTGAGCATGTCCGCATTCTGCTTATCGTCAAGAACCGGCTTGAGCGTAAAAACAAAGGGAAGAAAGGCGACCGCGCCCGCGATGGCGCCCGCAACGATAGCGAGCAGATCGGCTATCTGAAACACTGGCGTCCCCACTTTCCTTTTTAACGCTTCACAGAACAGTTCCCGCCAAACATTGGTGACTATTGTACGAGCCAATCGCTAAAGTACAACCGAAAAAGCATCGGTTAATACGCACCTGTTCGTTTTCTTAAGACCTTCTTTATGCCGCAGGTACGGTAATACGTTTTTCTCGAACCCTGCAGGGCAAAACGTCCGTTAACAGGGGTGAGCGCGGTCGCCTTTTATTTGTCCGCGCGCACCGTTTCTTCGTATTTTTGACGTTAGCCGGTTTGGCCCAGAGACTACAGCGTGCCGTAGATGCGGTCGCCGGCATCGCCCAAGCCGGGGACGATGTAGGCGGCCTCGTTGAGGTGGTCGTCGATGGCGCAGGTATAGATATGCACGTCGGGGTCTTTCTCGGTCAGCGACTTGAGGCCCTCGGGGGCCGCGACGATGCACAGCATGCGGATGTCCTTGACACCGCGCTCGCGCAGATAGCCGATAGCCATCTCGGCAGAACCGCCCGTGGCGAGCATGGGATCGACGACCAGGCAGATACGCTGGTCGATATCCTTGGGCATCTTGCAGTAATACTCATGCGGCTCGTGGGTGACCTCGTCGCGCTCCATGCCAATGTGGCCCACGCGGGCAGAGGGCACCAGGTCGAGGATGCCGTCGACCATGCCAAGGCCCGCGCGCAGAATGGGGACGATGGCGAGCTTCTTGCCGGCAAGCTGCTTAAACGTGGCAGTGGTGATGGGAGTCTCGACTTCGACATCCTCCATGGGCAGGTCGCGCATGGCCTCGTAGCCGTCAAAGAGCGCGAGCTCGCGTACGAGCTGGCGGAACTGGTTGGTGCCGGTGCTCTTGTCGCGCAGGATCGACAGCTTATGCTGGACGAGCGGATGGGCGACAAGCGCCACGCGGGACGCATCGTAGGTAACGGTCATGGGTTGATTGCCCCTTTCGTTGCGGCCGCAACACGACCTTGCTGACATGGCGCACAGCGATGTTGCCGCCGCCCGCCATGCATAAGTTTAGCGGATTGTTGTATCGAACGCTCCGTCACAACCCTACTGAGCGGTGCTGAGCGAACGCTTGACCGCATCGTGCCAACCGTCCAGGTTGCGCTCGCGACGCTCAACGGACATATGGGGGTGGAACGTCTTAACGATCTGGGCGTTTTGCTCCAGCTCCTCCAGATCCTCCCAATACCCAACCGCGAGGCCTGCCAGATACGCGGCACCGATCGCCGTTGTCTCCACCGACTCACATTGCAGTACGGGGATATCCAGCAAGTCTGCCTGGAACTGCATGATGAACTCGTTGCGCGAGGCGCCGCCATCGACGGACAGGCGCTCGATCGAAAGCCCCACGTCCTGCTCCATGGCACGCAGCACGTCATAGCTCTGATAGGCCATGGACTCGCAGGCCGCACGCACGATGGTCGCGCGACTCGAGGCGCCGGTCAGACCGCATACGATGCCGCGGGCGTGCGCGTCCCACCAAGGTGCACCCAAGCCCGCAAAAGCGGGGACAAAGTAGCAGCCCTCGTTGTCGCCGATCGAGGAGGCGAGCCGTGCCGATTCGGATACGTTGGAGATAACGCCCATGTTGTCGCGCAGCCAGTTCATCGTTGAGCCGGCGGCAAAAATAGAGCCCTCGAGCGCATAGCTGACCTTGCCGTTCGCAGCGATACCGATGGTGGAGACCAGGCCATTCTTGGATTCGACGATCTCGTCGCCGGTGTTCATGAGCATAAAGCAGCCCGTGCCATAGGTGTTTTTGGTCTGGCCGGGATGGAAGCAGCAGTGACCGAACAGCGACGCCTGCTGGTCGCCCGCCACACCCATGATGGGCGGCATGTTGGTCATGATGTCGCTCGCGACGCGGCCGTAGTCACCGGCGCTCCAACGGACCTCGGGCATCATGGCACGCGGGATGTCGAAGAGCGCCAGCAGGTCATCGTCCCAGTCCAGCGTATGAATATTGAAGAGCGCTGTGCGGCTGGCATTGGTGTAGTCGGTGGCAAAGGTTTGGCCGCCGGTGAGGTTGTAGATGAGCCAGGTATCGATGGTGCCAAACATGAGGTCGCCCGCCGCCGCGCTCTCGCGTGCGCCGTCAACGTTGTCGAGAATCCACTGCACCTTGGAGGCCGAGAAATACGGGTCGAGCGTAAGGCCGGTGCGGGAACGCACCAGCTCCTCGCAGCCCTGCTCGGCCAGTTTATCGATTGTCGAGGCGGTGCGACGGCATTGCCACACGATGGCGTTATAGATGGGTTGGCCGCTTATGCGGTCCCACACCACCGTGGTCTCGCGCTGGTTGGAGATACCGATGGCGGCGATGCGATCGGAATGGATGCCGCTCTTAAACTGGACCTCCATCATCACGCCGATCTGGCTGGCAAGCACCTCCGTGGGATCCTGCTCCACCCAGCCGGGGCACGGGAAGCTGGTTTTGACGCTACGACGCGCCTGGGCGACGATGCAGCCGTACTCGTCGACGATGGTCGCGAGTACCGAGGTGGTGCCGCAGTCGAGCGCCATGATGTAGGAACCGCCAAAGCTAAACGAGGCGTCTTCCATACCCAGGCTACCTAGATTCAACGACATCGCTTACACCTTTCTATTGCATCGGGTCGGACAGGACCCGCTCGATCTCTGATGCGGGAAGTGCGCCTTGGCGCAGGATCTGGAGCTCGCCATGCTGAAACGACACGATGGTCGAAGCATCGCGGCACGGCGTCTCGCCCGCGTCGACGGCCACATCGACCCCCTCCAGAATACGGTCCTCAACGGCGGCAAAGCTTGCCGGCGCGGGCGCGCCGTGCGTGTTGGCGCTGGTGCAGGCAAGCGGACTGCCACAAGTACGGATGAGCGCCTGCACCACGGGCGCGGCCGACGCGCGAAGGGCCACCGTATCGTCGGCGGCGCGCATAAAGGTCGGCACGCAGGGCGCCGCCTTGACCACAATAGTCAGGGCGCCCGGCCAGCATCTTCGAGCAAGCGCGCGGGCCTCTTCCGGAATATCCACGCCGTAGCGATCGAGGGCCTCGGCATCATCGACCAGCCAGGCGACCGTTTGGGTGAGTTCACGTTGCTTGAGGGTAAAGATGCGACGGTAGCCGGTACCGAGTGCGGGCACCGCGGCGCCATTGACGGCAACCTGCGGATCGCGCGGCCACGGCAGAGATTCGCTTGTATCTTGGGGCAAGGCGTCCGAGAAAGCGCTGACTGCCACAGCGACACCATAGACGGTCTCGGTCGGGATCAGGGCCAAGCCACCACAGCTGAGTACCTCGGCCGTACGCTCGACGGCGAGCCGATGCGGCTCACGCGCTCCCTCGAATACCCGATAGACCGTCTGCATGTGTATGCCAGCCCCTTACGCTCTGGTGAAAGTTTGTTTACTGAGGGGCATTCTCGCACGAAACGTTCAACCTATTTGCCCAGAGCGCATGTTGGTTTGGTGAGCGGCTCTAGTAGTCGGTGAAAGTGAGGGGGTTATTGAACTGCGACGAACTTCTTTGGCCTGCCGGCGTGGCGTTCTTGGGCGGCGTAGCGCTCGATGCTGTCTATCGTTATCATCCGACGGCCGTCGACGAGTTCAACATCGAGCTTTCCGGCTTTGACCAGCGCGGTAATCCGCGGAGCGGAGACTTTGAGGTCCAGCGCTGCGTCTTTAAATGTTCGGCACGCCGCTTCCCGAGCGTCCTCGTGGTCGATTTCGACTGAAAGGGCCACGACCTCGGCCGAGCGTTCGTACCCCGCCGGAGTCAAACCGTTGTTGAGGTCGTCGGCCAAAAACGCCATCAGTGCCTCGGTGGCATGGGCAATCGCTTCTTCGCGCGTATCGCCATCGGCAAAGGCGCCGGGAATCTGCGGGAAGCTAGCGCAGTAACCGTCGTCTTCTTTTATGAGAACGCAGTCATAGGTAAATCGCTGCCTCATTTTGCCTCCAACTACCATCCAGCTTGGCGACGAATACTTGCCCACGTGCCCTTCTTCGGTCGATCACCACCAGAGCCGTTCACGGTGACAACACGGTCACCAGAAACATACTTAGCATGACTACCGACTTGCGCGACCTTCACGAATCCATCGTGCTTGAGTAGGGCAATGATTTCCCGAAAGGTAGGAGGTTGCATGGGCCGACTTCTTTCAGGCGTCCTAATTATATACTACTTTATAATTTTTGCTAAATAGTTAATAAATATTACTGACGCTGTTTGGGCTCGGCGACGATAGCTCGAACGATGCGGGGACGATCGGTGAGGTCGCGGACGATGTGCACGTCCGAGAGACCCGCCTGACGGCAGAGCTCGGCGGCGGTGTCGAGGGCGCCCTCGTAGAGCTCGCAGGCAAACAGGCCGCCGGCGCGCAGCATATAGGGCGCCGCATTGAGCAGGCGGCGGAAGATATCAAGGCCGTCGGCGCCGCCCTCGAGCGCCAGGTCGGGCTCAAAGTCCTTGACCTCGTGCGGCAGCGAGCGCATGACGTCGGTCGGGATGTAAGGTGGGTTGGAGACGAGCACATCAAAGGTGCCCCACTCTTCGCGGGGAATGGAACTCACCAGGTTGGTGAGGCTAAAGGCAACCTCATCTGCCGTGAGGCCGAGGGCGTCGCGGTTTTTGGTGGCCAGATCGATGGCGCGCGGCTCGATATCGGTGGCGGTGCAGGTAACGTGGCCGCGGCGCTCCCAGGCAAGGGAGAGCGAGATGCAGCCCGTGCCGCAGCCGACCTCGAGAACGCGGGCAGTGCGGGGCTCGACCGGAGCGGGCGCGGCGGCATCCTGAGCTGAAGCCGTCTCCTGGTCGGCGACCTCGATGGCAATGCCGTATTCGTCGAGCTCGGGCTCAGCGGTTTCCTCGGCATCGGCCTCTGCTGCCTGCTCGGCGGCTTGTGCGGCCTCGCGATCGGCCAGCTCCTCGGCATAGGCGCGACTGCCCAGCACATCGCCACCCAGCGCCGCCTCATCGGCGGCCGTGAGGTTGGCAGCACGGCGCTCGGCCGTCGCGCGTTCGTCGGCCAGCGCCGCCTCGGCTTTGCGAGCCTGCTCGACCTCATCGTTCCAAGGCAGCTCCACGCGCTGGCGGGCGGCGGCCTCGGGGCTCAGCACCTCGGCATCCAGATAATTGAGGACTTCCTCGACGAGCATCTCGGTCTCGGGACGCGGGATGAGCACGCCGGGGGCGCACGCGACATCGATCATGCGGAACTGCGTGCTGCCGGTGATGTACTGCAGCGGCTCGCCTTTGGCGCGACGAACGACGGCCGCATGCATGGTCTCGAGCTGCGCCGCATCGAGCGCCTCGTCCATACGCATATATAAGTCGATGCGTGCCAAACCCGTGGCAGCGCAGAGCAGCCACTCGGCAGAAAGACGGGGGTGCTCCTCGCCGCGCTCGGCCAGGTACTCCTTGGTCCACTCGAGACAACGCTTGATAGTCCAGATCTCGTTTGCCATGGGGTCCTCCCCTCTTAAGCGCCGGGCGGCGCGCGAATGTCGGAGCAGATTGTACGCGAGACCAGCGCTTGGCAAGGGACGATTGAAGGCGATTATCGAGAATCAGCCCAGAATTTTGCACCGGACTTGCTCAAAGTGTTCATTCGCCGACGTCTAGATTTGCATCCGTCAAGCTTTTGGCAAGGTTGCCCCTAACCTGACCAATATCTAACCAAACGCTTGCCACATCACTTGACGCGCAACGCGTCAAAAATCGCCCCGCGACTTCTTGGACGATTTTTCAAGCAATATTTTCAATTGCAGATGCATACCGTTAATTGCTTTCAGCAGGTAGACAGCTTAAAGTCTATCAAAGACGATTGAATAACATCTCAAAGCAATAAGCCCAACCTAGCCGTTTAAGAACGTCCCCAATGACTACCTCTAGGGCGCCGCAGGTTGAGCATAAGTCCCCAATGACTACCCGCCGCAGGTAGAGGACGGACAGACACTATGACCCAATCCGAGGGCACGGAAACGACAGGAGCCCCCGCTCGTGACCGCGGGTCGGGGCTGCGACAA
>URFU01000068.1 GCA_900547125.1 uncultured Collinsella sp. | reverse complement strand
AAAGCCGTTTGTCTCCACCCGCGTAGCGGGTGGTTTAAAGCTGGCCGCTGCGCGGCCAGCAGACTAAAGTCTTGAAATGAAAAGGCGCTGACCTTTTGGTCGCGCCTTTGAAATTGAACGGCAGATTGGCCAAATGCCGGGCGCGCAGCGTCGAGCCGTTACGCGGTTTGGTAAAACCGCGTAACTTACATCACCATAACGTAGCGCGATCCCACGTAGTACTGCTTACCCATCAGAACCGGCTCGCCATTGGGACCGGTAAAGCTGGCACGCAGGTTGAGCAGCGGATCGTGCGGAGCAATGCCCAACTCGGCCGCCTGCTCGGTATTGGCACGAACGGCCTCGACCGTGCGGTAGCCAACCGAGACAATCGGCGTTCCGCCAACACGCTCGACCTCGGCAAAAATCGACTTGTCCTCAAGATCGGCCGTCAACAGCTCACGGTAGGCGTCAAACGGCACAAAGATGTTCTCCTCAAAGATGGGCTCGCCGTCGGCCGTACGCACGCGCTTAATATGCAGCAGCAGCGCGTCCTTCTGCAGGCCAAAGAACTCCATCTCGTTTTGACGTGCCGGCACAATCTGGCGATCGACCACATGTGCGCCCGCCTTCATGCCATTATCGGCACACAGCGCGGTAAACGTCTGCAGCGTCGAAGCGTGGAACTGGCGGTTGATGTGCGGCGTGGAGACAACGGTGCCACGGCCCTGCTGCTTAACCAGGTAGCCATCGGAGCACAGCTCCTCGACGGCGCGGCGCACCGTAATGCGGCTCACGTCGTACTGCTCGGCTAGCTCAAGCTCGGACGGAATACGCTCCTTGGGTGCATAAACACCTTTCTCGATCGCATCCTTGATTTCGTCGTATATCTGCTGGTAAAGCGGTGCATTTTTGGGTGTAGGCATATCTGATCACTCTTATCGAAATATCGAAATAACTAATACGTATATAACGTCTAGCTCTATATTACATCATAACGATAAAACGATACACCCTGCCTACCAAAAAAGCGGAAGGTCTATTTTGGTAGGTTTTTATCATGTCAAACGAGAGCCCCTCGAAAGCAACGAGACTTTCGAGGGGCTCATTCGAATGGGCTGCGCTTGACCGGCAAAATACCAAAACCCTACTTGCCGTCGTCCTGCTGCAGGCTGTCCTGCTCGCTGAGGCGCGCCTGCCTGCTGGCCATGCGCGCGGGCTTGTCGGGATCGGGGACGGCCGTGGGCATGGGCTCGTCGACATGACCTCCCCACCAGCCGCCCACAAAGTTGAGCGTGTGGAACACGTTGATCACGGCGCCGGGATCAATATCGCACACCAGCTTGATAATGTCCTGGCTCTCGTAGGTCGAAACAACGGCGTGCAGCAGGTACATCTTTTCACGGCTGTATCCGCCGATGACCTCGGCGCAGCTAATGCCGTGCTGAAAATGGTCAACATAGGCGGTCATGACCTCGTCCGCCTTGCGCGTCGTGATCTGCAGCGTCACGCGGTCGTAGCGACGATAGAAGCTGTCGATGGTCTTGGTCGAAATAAACTGGAACACGATGGAGTACGCCGCCTTGTCCCAGCCAAACATAAAACCAAAGATCGCCAGGATAAAGCAGTTGAAGCCAAAGATGACGCCCCAGATGGTCTTGCCCGTGTGGTTGGAAACCCACAGCGCGATAAAGTCGGTACCGCCGGTGGATGCGCCGGACTTAAGCGCGATGGCAGCACCCAGACCCGAGACCACGCCGCCAAAAATGATGAGCATAATCTTGTCGCCCAAAAACGGTGCGAAGTGAAAGACGTTGAGGAACAGCGATGAGAGCACGACCTGCATCATCGAGAAGATGACGAAGCGCTTGCTAATGCCGCTCCAACATAGGAGCGCCACGGGGATGTTGAGCGCGAGCATACCGAGCGAGATGTCGATGTGAACGCCGCCGAGCGAGGTAACGCGATCGAGCAGGACCGCGACGCCGGTAAGACCGCTCGGAAGCAGGTCGGCGGGCTGAATGAACGCCTGGATCAGGAATGTCTGGAGAACGGCGGAAATTGTGACCGCCACGGCGGTAATAGCGCGGCGGACGATGGTAAGGCGGCCGAGCACGAGCACTCGGTCCGTGAGCTGATCGATGGCGTTCGCCACGTAGGCTCCCTTCGAAGGCAGATGTGGTTGTGGGGCATGCCCGCGATTGTAGCATGGAGCGTGCGGGGGCGCTTCAATTCACCCTCCCTCGACAACCAAAACGGGACCAGCAACCCCACGACCAAAGGCCCAAATTACAAGTGAGTAGACTTTACGCGACCTGCAGAGCACACCCAAAACCGCCACCCCTGTGACCTGCGGCTTTACTAGAGCAGATGCACTTTGTGCTCGGCCTGCGCCAAAAAGTCTACTCACTTAGCCCGAATCGAAGCCAAACGGATCAAAATCGAAACCAAATTGAGCCAGTCCACCGCAAAAAACGTTTGAACCCGTGCTTCTCGCGGCGGATTGACACTACAAAGCGGCCAAAATGTCGGGCAGATTGTCGACGATAACGTCGGCGGCGGACTGATCTAGGTTGACGCCCTCGTGCGGACGCAGCGCCAGGACGCGGGCTCCGGAGCGCTTGCCGGCCGCGATGCCCAAAGGCGAGTCCTCGATAACCAGGCACTCGGCAGGCTCCACCCCCAGCGCCTCCATGGCGCGCAGGTAGATCTCGGGGTCGGGCTTAAACGCGCTGCACTCGTGACCGCTAATGGTGTAGTCCAGCACGTCGGCGATACCGGCGATATCCACCAGCTCGTCGCTCAGCTCGCGATAGGACGAGCTCGCGATGGCACACTTCACGCCGCGCTCGTGCAGCTCACGCATCACCGGCTCCGTCTGCTCGTTGAGAAGCTCGGCATACGGAACGGGGTGGTCCGGGCTGTAGACCTGCTTGTACTCCACGCGCAGACTCTCGCGCAGCTCAATATCGTCGGGCACCAGCGCCTTCCAAATGGCCGGCTCGTTAGACCCCGAAAGATCGGGGATCTCGTCAAAGTGGAACCCCTTCTCTTCCATAAACGCCACGCGACGACGGTTGTAGAACCACTCGGTATCGACCAGCACGCCGTCCATATCAAACAGCACTGCCTTGATCATACGCATCTCCTCTCAAGAACAAAAAAGGGGACGGGGCGAAAACCCCATCCCCTCTCAATCAACCCGTAAGGTCTACTTACTTGTGATTAGTAGGAAAGCTTCCACATGTAGCGACGCATGGTCAGCGGGTGCTGACGGGCCTCGGCGATCTGGTTGCCGTACTCACGCATAACGGCGAGGTGCAGCAGCGGGTTGAAGTAGGTGACAACGCTCGCGGGCACGGCGTCAGCCAGGCCGTAGTCCTTGGAGTCGATCAGAGCGACCTTGGCGCCCATGCGCTTAAGGAAGGTGAGGGCGCGGGCGTCCATCGGACGGGTAGCGCCATCGGACATGAAGAAGACGTAGGGCTTACCCTCGGTGGAAACCTCGAACGGGCCGTGGAAGTACTCGCCGGTGTTGTAGGCGGCGGCGTCGATCCACTGCATCTCGGTGAACAGGAAGGCGGCGTGAGAATACGCCATCTTCTCGGAGGCACCGGAAGCCATGAAGTAGATCATCTTGTCGTCCTTGAAGTCCTCGGCGAACTTCTTGGCGAGCTTCTTGCAGTGCTGAGCGGCGTTCTCGCAGAGATCGAAGATGTTGGTGAGGCCGGTGATCATGTCCTCGTAGTGGTCATAGCCCTCGGTCTGCTGAAGGATCTCGAGAGCAAGAGCAATGGCATAGCCGGGCTTCTCGCACTTGGCAGCGTAGTTGGCGTGGAAGCCGTGAACGATGACGTGGTCGGCGTCGACGGTCAGAGCGGAGCCAGCCTTGTTGGTGAGGGAGACGACCGGGCAGTTGTGCTTCTTGGCGGTCTTGTTGGCCTCGACGGTCTCGGGCGTGGAGCCACCGAGGGAGCAGGTGATCACGAAGGTGTGCTCGTTGACCCAGGAAGGCGTGTCGTAGTTGAACTCGTTAGCGGTGAAGATCTGAACGTTCAGCTTGTCCGTATTGTTGGCCAGGAAGTACTTGGCGGGGTAAAGGTCGGACATGGAAGCACCGCAGCCGACGAAGGCGACGCTGTGGATCTCGTGGTTGGACAGGACGTCAGCGACGATCTGCTTAGGGAGGTTAAGGTCGATCTCGTACATCTGACACATTCCTTTCGATTTTTGCGGCGCCACATTGCCGGGCGCTCGCAGGGTTACCGTGGTTTGGACCGAGTCGCCGGCCCGTTGAGGATGCGACAAAGGAACTGTCCCTTTGTCACATTTTGGGGATGGAAGCCTGCCTGGGGTATGGGATGCCAGGCAGGCCCCCGGGGGAAAGCGGTTAGGCGCTTAGTCGCGACTAGGCCAGGATGCCGGCCGCGGAGAGGGCGATGCCGCCCACGATGGCGATCACGAGAAGCCAACCGGTGTTGACGTTCTTCTTGATGAGCCAGTACATAAGGCCGGTGAGGCCGAGGGAGATCATCTGGGGCATCATGCCGTCCAGGATGTCCTGAATCACGACGGTGCCCTCAGCGAACTGCAGCGGGGTGGTGGCGCCGATCAGCGTGGCGATCATGCCGCCCACGGACATAAGACCCACGATGCCGCAGACATACATGAGCTTCTCCATGAGGTCGCCGCCCTGAAGCTTGCTCAGGTACTCGTGGCCGCCCTGATAGCCCATCTTGGCTGCGAACCAAGTGATCAGCACGGAGGGGACAATGGAGATGAGCATGGCCAGGATCGGGCCCATGATGGAGCCCTGCTGAGCCAGCTGAACGCCCAGACCAAAGGCGATAACGCGGATGGTGCCCTGGAAGAGAGAGTCACCGATGCCGGAAAGCGGACCCATGAGGGAGGTCTTGACCGCGTTAATCGAATCGGGATCGAAGTTCTCGGGATCCTTGGCGTACTCCTCCTCCATGGAGGCGGAGAGGCCCAGGATGAAAGCGCTCGTCTGCGGGGTGCAGTTGTAGAACGCCATGTGACGGTGGTAAGCCTCTTTCTTAGCAGCGAGCTGCTTGGGGTCGGACTCATCCGGATAGAGGCGATCGAGCGTGGGAACCATGCCGTAGAGGAAGCCCATGTTCATCTGACGCTCGTAGTTCCAAGAGGCCTGGATGGCCCAGGAGCGCCAGAAGAACTGGCTGACCTTCTTGTTCAGGGACACGTCCTTGGTTGCGGTTGCCATAGTGTGTTCCTCCTTAGTCTTCGTCGTCTTCGAGCGGATCGTAGTCGGAATCGACACCGGCGGCTGCATGGGAACCGTTGAACTTGAAGCCCATGAAGACGACAGCCAGGCACACACCGATCAGAGCGACCGCGATGACGGACAGGTTGAGGTAAGCGGCGAGCAGGAAACCGATGAACAGGAACGGAGTCATACCCTTCTTGATCATCATGGTGAGCAGCAGGGCCAAGCCGTAGGCGGTCATGATCTTGGTCGAAACGTTAAGACCAGTGGACAGCCACTCGGGAACCATGTTGACGATGGCCTGAACCAGGTCGGTGCCAACAAAGACGGCGAGGAAGATCGGCAGGAAGTACATGATGGCGTACAGACCGGAGCCGGCGCAGATGTGCATACGGTAGGCGGTCTTGAACTTTCCGTTATCGATCGCGTTATCTGCCACATGGGTGAGGGCGGCGATGATGGAACGGAACACGATGCCGAGGAGCTGACCCAGGACGGCAACCGGGATGGCGATCGTCATGGCGGTCTCGGCGGAAGCATCGGTCAGGCACGCAAAGGCAGCGGCCACGATGCCGCCCAGGACCATATCGGGCGGAACGGCGGCGCCGACCTGCACCAGGCCCATGGACACGAGCTCGACGGCGGCACCGACGGCAAGGCCGGTGGGCACATCGCCCAGCAGCAGACCGACGAGCGTAGCGCCAACGAGGGGCTGCTCGAAGTTAAGACGACCGAGCAGGCGGGAGTCCCACATGCAGAACACGCCGACGAGGCCGACGAGCACCGCACTGATGAACGTATTCATACCCTTCTCCTTTCAGTCAGGCAAAAGCCTGGTTGATTACAGCTTGGCGTCGATGTCGACGCTCTGATACGTAGGGGTCTGCTGGACGTAGAGCTTGATGCCCATGTCGAGCAGCTGGTTGACGTCGGCCTTCTGGGTGGCGTCGAGGAAGACGGAGCTGTCCTTGCCGCCGACCTGATCGGCACCGTCGTGGTTGGCGGTGGCGCCCAGGTTGATGGCGTCGAGCTTGTAGCCCTGGCAGAACTGCAGCATCTCGGCCGTGTTGCCAAAGACGAACATGACGCGCTCGCCGAGGGTGTTGAGCTTGTCCATCTTGGCGAGGGCGCGCTCGACGGTGAAGACGTTCAGGCGCACGCCCTGGGGCTTGGCCAGCTTAAGAGCGCCCTTCTTGATGTCATCGTTGGCGGCAGCGTTGTCGACGACGATGATGCGCTCGGCCTGAACCTTGGTGGTCCAGGTAAAGACGACCTGGCCGTGCAGCAGACGGTAGTCAAGACGTGCGAGGACGATCTTGGCGGGACCGGAGCTGTGACGGGACGCCTTGGCCTTCTTGGCGGGAGCCGCGGCAGCCTCGACCGGTGCGTTGGGGTTGGTCAGACCGGTGCGGGCCTCGTTGATGAGGGCCGCGAGCTCGGCGCCCTTGACGGGGACGGGGCTCATAGCGAGCGTGAGCGCCAGCGGGATGTTGAAACCGCTGACAACCGTGAACTTCGTGCCATTCTTGGAAAGCTCGACCATGTTGTTGTTGACCGAGCTGCCGAGCATATCGGTCAGCACATAGACGGTGTCGTCCGCGTTGAACGTGGCGATCAGAGCTTCCACCTTGTTGGTGATGGGCTCCTTGTCGTCACGAGCAAGCGACACGACGTGGACGTTCGACACGTCGCCGAGAACCATCTCGAGCGTGTCTTTGGCGCCTGCGGCCAGGCCGCCATGAGATGCGAGAATGATCTGATTCATCTTGCCTCCTCCTTTTCGTTATGGTCATTATAACGTCTTATACGTTGCTTATATTGCTAATTAGTATAAAGACCGTTCGCGGGTGAAAATCGACCGTTGACGGGTTTAACGTACTTGAAACGTTGGCGCAGGGTGGACCGGCGCTGGCCAGGCGGTGCCCGATCAGACGCCTCGCCTATCCCTTATCGCACGAAGTACCAGGGGCTTTCCTGCACGGTGGGCTCCAGCGCGATGCCGGTGCGCTCCTTAAACAGATCCATGTCCTGCGATTTCTCCGTCCACCACGCGTTGGGCTTAAAGGTCATGCTCTCAATGACATGACCGACAAACACACTGTTGCGCAGCTTAGAGAAGTCGGTGTTCATAATCAGGATGGACGCGAGCACCAGCACAATGCCCAGAACCTTGATCGCACCGGCGGGCTCGGCATAGACACCAATGCCCACCAGTACGGTGACGACCGTCTCGAAAGACATTACGACGGGAACTTTCGATGTCTCGAGCCCCATGGACAGACCCTGCATATATAAGATGTAAGCCACGGCTGTGGGGATGAGTCCAAAGCCAAGGAACAACAGCAGCAGCTGTGGCGACATTGCCGCGGCGACATCCGGCCACGGAGCCGTAATAGCTGCCATAACCGCACCGCCAAAAACAAAGCCCCAAAACGTGACAGCCAGCGGGTGGACCGTCTTGGTTGCTATCCGGCTAAACACCGCGAGCGACGCACCACAAAGACCTGCAATCACGCCCGACGTGACGCCCCAAACCGAAAAATGGAAACCGGAAAGGTCGCCATTGGTCACTGCAAGCACGCAGCCAACGATGTTAAAGACAATGGCAACGAGCTTGTTGGGGGTCACGTCCTCGCGATAAAGCACGCGGCCGAGCATGACGCCAAACACCGGCGAGGTGTAGAGCAGCACCGAGGCCGTGGACATGCCCACCTCGCCCATGCACTCGTAATAGCAGGTGTTGGCGACGGCCAAGCCGACGATACCGACAAGTGCGCAGGGGACGAGCTCTTTGGGGCTTGCCTTGAATAGCGCCAGGGGACCCTGAGCCACGGTAGGCCCCTCACCCGGACGGCAGCCCATAAACATCAGGACCGGCGCCAAGACAAGCGCTCCGACCAACAAGCGAAAGGCAGCCATGCTCTGGGACGAAACGCCCATGGCCGAGATGCCGTTTACAAAGATTCCGATGCTGCCCCACATAAGCGCGGCGACCAGCACCAGCACATAGCCCAGATTGCTTTTCTTCAACGCAGCCTCCTCGGTATTATTTCCAATATGTTTCGTACTACGTTATAGTCGTTATATACATTTTTCAAGACACAAATCGCCGAACGGAAAAATGATCCGCTGGGGACGGAGGAAAACGGATCACTGAGGGGCTGGTCTGAGTCAGTGGTCCGTTTTCCTCCGTCCCCAGCGGATCATTTGGCGATTGCGGTGAAATAGTTCCTAAATAGAGGCTTCAAGCCCCCAAACAAGAACTATTCCACCGCAACTTATGAGGACATCGAGCTGTTAGGCCGCTCTATCCCCTAGTAGTCAAGCTTCCACATGTAGCGGCGCGTCATGTAGTCCTTGTGGGTGACGGCAGAGAGCGCGCGCATATACACGTTGTTGAGGATCGGGGCAAAGATCAGGTGGTTGAAGTACTCGCTCACGCTGTCCTTGATGTCGTTGAGGCCGAGCTCCTTGGCGTCAAGCTGATAGACGCGCTCGCCACCGTACTGGTTGACGAAGCGGATGCCGCGCTCGTCGTTGCAGCGGCTGCGGCCGACGCTGATGAGCTGGAACAGCGAGGTGCGCTTGTCCAGGATCTCGAAGGGGCCGTGGAAGAAGTCGCAGGTGTTGATGGTGCAGGAGTCGATCTGCAGCATCTCCTGCACGTTGCAGATGCTAAAGACGTAGGCGGCACCAAAGAGCGGGCCCTGGGCCATGACGTTGATGCAGGGCTTGTCGGCGTTCTGCTCGGCCCACTTAGCAGCGAGCGGACGGGTGTACTCGACGGCCTTGCGATAGATGGGGTCGACCAAGTCGAAGGCGGCCATAGCGGTCTCGTACTCGGCATAGCCCTCGGTCTGCTGCGTAAGCTCCATGGCGATCATGGTCACGACGGCGGAGTTGGTGCGGCCCATGCAGGACTCGTCGACGGCCAGGCTGTCATACTGGATCTTGTAGTCGCAGACCTCGGTGAGGCCGGACTCGTCAACATAGATGGCGATGGTGCTGGCGCCGTGGTCCTTGGCGACCTGGGCGGCGACGATGGTCTCCTTGGTGCCGCGCATGGAGACGACGACGGCCAGGGTGTTCTCGTTGACGTAGGCCGGGGTAGCGTGCACGAACTCGTTGCTGGTGTAGCTGGAGCTCACGACCTGCGTGGCCTCGTGCTCCATAAAGTACTGGGCAGGATAGTTGCCGCCGTTGGATCCGCCGGCGCCAATCCACACGACGCGCTTGATGCCGCCCCTGTCTGCCTTGTCAGCCAAAACCTGGGAGACGACGTCCTTAACCTGTTCCTGAGTAGTCATCGCGCATCAGCCTTTCTTCTCGTTTGATGCTCTCGATGGCATACAAGTTACATACATGTTTTGGTTATGTCGACTAGTTGTATGATATATTTGTCCTAGAAATTTTGTTGGTAAGGTTTTCGGCAATCCGTTACCAGCGGTTTTATTCTCGTGTAAGATACATGCTTGGTTCAGAAACCATACAAGTTAGACATAGGTTGGCCGCATGAACATTTCGTCGAAAAAGAAACTGAGCCAATACGAGCGCCTGGCGGGCATGCTGCGCGACCGCATCGCCGCCGGCACCTACGCACGCGGAGACAAGCTGCCGTCCGAGATGGAGCTCATGGACGAATCGGGGCTGTCGCGCAGCACCGTGCGCCATGCCCTTAAGGTGCTCGTTGATGAGGGCCTGGTTCGCACCGAGCGCGGACGTGGTGCCTTTGTGGCCGACACGCCCGCGCTCCACGAGAACAACCTGGTGTTTTCGAGCTATACCAAGCAGGTCGAAGGCCAGGGCATGAAGCCCACCACGCGCACCGTGGACTCGGGCTTTGCCAAGGCGGCCGGCAGCATAGCTAAGTTCTTTGACGCCGCCGTGGGCAGCAAGCTCGTCAAACTTGTCCGTCTGCGTTATCTGGACGATGCGCCGCTGTGCCTGGAGACCACTTATCTGCCGCCAAGCTTCGAGGCACTCATCGATCGCGATATCAACGGTTCGCTCTACGCCACGCTGCGACAGGAGTTCCATCGCGCGCCGGCACAGGGGCATAAGACCTTTGAGGTGTGCTACGCCTCGCAAAACGAGGCGTTTTTGCTCAACGTTGAGCGCGGGCAGGCGCTGATCCTGATCACCGACTACGTCTACGACACCGACGGCCGCCCGCTCCACGTCTCCAAGCGCATCCAGCGCACCGACCGCGCCAAATACACCGAGCCCATCGGCTAGCGCACCAAACGAGGCAAACTGTACCTAATGAACGTTTTACCTGCGGTTTTATTAAATCTCAAGCCAGCATGGCACAAATGCCAACATCGCCTGGCAATACGCGCCGTCCAAGCTCAACTGTTCCTGCTCAGAATATCCAGTACCGCAAATCTAAGTGAGTAGACTTTTCGTGACCTGTCGAGCACACCAAAAACTGTCACTTCTGTGACCTGCGGTTTTACTAAGGCAGATACGCCTTGTGCTCGACCTGCGCCAAAAAGTCTACTCACTTAGTTCGAATCGAAGCCAAACGGACCCAAATCGAAGCCATATTAAGCCCATCCGCATCAAAAGACGCGTGAATCCGTACTTCTCGCGGTGGATTGACGCTACAAAGCGGCCAAAATAAACCTGTCCCTAAATGGTAGGTTTGGGGAGGTCGGGGAACCAGGTTGGTTTGGGTTGGTTGGGGACGCGCTCGGCTAGGACCAACTCCATCCAGCACATGTCGTACCAGCGGCCGAACTTTTGGGCACAGCGGTCGAAGGCGCCCACCAGGCGATACCCCATATGGGCATGGAAATCCTGACTGTTATGCGTCAGATATTCGTCGTCCTTATCGTGCGGCACGGCAATGAGCGCGCACATGTTGGTGATGCCCATCGCGATCAGACATTGCTTGAGCGCGTCGTGCAGCTTGCGGCCCAACCCGCCGTGGCGCACGTCGCGCGCCAGGTAGATCGACGTCTCGACCGACCAGTCGTATGCCTCGCGGCTGTTAAGCGGACTCGCATAGGCATAGCCTACCGGATGCCCGTCCAGCTCCATCACCAAATACGGATAGCGCTTGAGCGTACGCTCGATGCGCCCGGCGAACTCCTCAACGCTCGGCACCTCGTATTCGCAGGTAATCGCCGTCTGGCGCACATACGGCTCATAGATGGCAAGCAACGCCGACGCGTCTTCGGGCGTCGCCAGGCGGATCGTCGGCTCGGACATCTCGGTCATACAACCCTTCTCCCCCAAAAGCAAAGGCCGCCCTGCGCCAAATCCAAGCGCAAGGCGGGGCCCCTCGTCATTACATCAGGCTACAGGACAGCCGCCAGCGCGTCGATGTCCTCCTGCGTCGTGGCCCAGCTGGTGCAAAAACGCACCACCGTGTGGGTATCGTCGTACTTTTCCCAGTACTCGATCGAGGCATGCTCGCGAATGCGGGCCATGTCCTCGTTGGGCAGAATCACGAACTGCTGGTTGGTCGGCGTCTCCAAGAAGAACTGGTAGCCGCGCTCGTGCAGCACGCGACGCAGCGCCTGAGCGGTCTCAATCGCCTGGCGACCAATCTCAAAATACAGCCCATCGGTAAAGAGCGCCTCAAACTGCACACCCGTCAGGCGGCCCTTGGCCAACAGCGCGCCGTGCTGCTTAATGCGCGGAATGGGATGTGCCGGAGCGTGCATGCCGCAGAACACCACAGCCTCGCCGCAGAGCGCGCCGCACTTGGTGCCGCCGATGTAGAACACGTCGCACAGCTGCGCCAGCTCGGGCAGGGTAATGTCGCACTCATCGGCCGCCAGTGCATAGGCCAGGCGAGC
>URFU01000067.1 GCA_900547125.1 uncultured Collinsella sp. | reverse complement strand
GGTAAACGTGGCCTCGTACAGGGTGGTGTAGAGGAACGTGTAGGTCGGATCGGTATCGGAGAGAACGCCGAGCATGGTGGGACCGAGGACCGCGGCGATGGTGCGGAACAGACCGCCGGCCATGAGCAGCGGGATCAGCTGGGTCATGGAGCCCGACAGATAGTCGAGGATGATGTTGGGCAGGTTCTTGAGCTCGAACTTCTCCTTAGGAGCGTCGAGGTTCTCGTCGACCGCGGCACCCTGCTTGACGCCGGACATGGCGACGAACTCGGCAAGCACCTTGGGCACGTTCTGGCCGATGATGACCTGGAGCTGGCTGCCGGCGAACTGGCAACCCAGAACACCCTTAACCTTCTTGATCTTCTCCACGTCGGCCTTGCTGTTGTCCTTGAGCGTCAGACGCAGGCGCGTCATGCAGTTGGTGGCGACGGCAACATTCTCCGCACCGCCCACGAGCTCGAGGACATCGGTGGCAATCTGCTTGTTATCTACTGCCATGGGACCCCTCCCCATATCATCGTGTGCCTACCCGTTTGGACGTAGGCACGCCTTTGACCCGGCGACTATAACCCCTTACGGCTGCCGAGCCCTTGGATACGCTGTCGTAAACAATCTGTTTACTGAACGTTTACAGCGCTTAGTTTACACGCAGCGTTGAATTTGTGGCACTTTTGCCGTTTGCAGTCCGGTGAACGGTAGGAAATCGGGGGTGAACGTAATTGAACGCTAAGGCATTACATATAGTGCCGTTTATTAATTAATAGCCGTCTACATGGGATTTTATATAATCTGGCACCCAAATGCCTTGTTGACCCATCAACAAAAGCCCTGTTAGAAAGTAGTAAACGAGTGTTTAGTAGTTCATTGAGCGTTTGATGTGACCGTTTACCGAGTTCATCTGCTTGTTCTCTAATTCTGCTTTACACTAAACATGTTTAGATTGTATTGCCGCGATTGTTTAGCACGCGCGGCGCAAGGGAGGCAGCTCATGGAACTCAGATCGTGTACCTACGCAACCGTCACCACCTTGGGCGACTTTGGCCCCTGGATCAGCAAGATCGTTCTCGACCTACCCTGCACCGTGCGCGCCAACGATGTCGATGCGAACACTTTCCATATATATGTAGAGCGTCACGAGCGCACGGGCGAGATCCTGATGCGCAAGGAGCGCGGCGCCGACCATGCCACGCCTTCCGTGGGCTACATCGACATCCTCGCTGCGTATCCGTGCGACGAGAGCGGCCGCAAGCTCGCCGTGGGCACCCATGTGGCACTCGAGGTCGCCGAGCAGCGCCTGACCAAAAAGATCGAAGGTGGCG
The DNA here is from genome assembly GCA_900547125.1 of uncultured Collinsella sp. Taxonomy (GTDB): domain Bacteria; phylum Actinomycetota; class Coriobacteriia; order Coriobacteriales; family Coriobacteriaceae; genus Collinsella. Next base: position 10,779 of record URFU01000067.1, on the reverse strand, counting down.
TCATGGGCTCGCGCATGCTCGATGACCAGCTGAGCATCACGCAGCTCGCGGCTCTTCCCGGCAACGACGGCGACGACCCCACCTGCGGCCTGGTCTTCGATGCCTGTCGCGGCGACATCTGCCCCGCGCTCAAGGGCTGGAGCAATGCCGTACAAAAGACCGCCATTGATGGCATCGCGCTCGAGTACGGCTTCTTTAAGCCCAGCTTTAAGGCAGAGGACTCGGCCTGCTTCAATCCCTTCGTGCCCGAGGCCACGGTCGTGCCCCAAAAGGCCCCGCTCGTGGTGTACCTGCACGGCGCCGGCGAAGGCAAAGGTGCCACGAAGGGCGAAGGCGCCACGCGCGCCTATATCGGCAACCGCGTGACAGCCATTAGCCAGGCGCAAATCCAGCGCTACTTTGGCGGCTTTGCCTGGGTACTCGTGCCGCAGTCGCCCACGTTTTGGATGGACAACGGCGTCGAGCAGCTCGGTCGCTCCAACCAGAGCATCTACTCCCCCGTGCTCAAGGCGCTCATTGACGAGTTTGTCGCCGAGCATGCCGAGCGCATCGACACCGACCGCATCGTGGTCGCCGGCCTTTCCAACGGCGGCTTTATGACCCTGCGCCTGTGCGCCGACTACCCCGATTTCTTCGCCGCCGGCCTTCCCTGCTGCGCCCCGTGGTACACCGCCACGGACGAGGACGTAGCCGCGCTCGCCAAGACACCGCTGTGGTTTACGCACTCCAAGGGCGATGAGCTCGTGTCGCCGCAACAGACCGTGCTGCCGCTCACGGCACGCCTGCGTGACGCCGGAGCCAACGTGCACCTCACCTACTTTAGCCATGTCGAGGACCTGACCGGTCGCTATCGCGAGGCCGATGGCTCGCCTAAGAAGACGTTCAACCACGGCGTGTGGATCCACCAATTCAACGACCTGTGTTATCAAGACTTCGACGGGGGCAACGTACTCATCGACGGCGAGCCGGTGGGCTGCTGGGAGTGGTCGGCCAGGGTCGATAGGTAATCCGTCCCTTCGCGGACACTGGGGTTTACCTCTGCAAACGTCCTCGGGCATACATGGTTCGGCGCTTTGCGCTTCGCGCTGCGCCGGACCATGCCCCCTGCGGAATGTTTGCAGAGGTAAACCCCAGTGCCCGCTGTGTTTCCATTGCTGAGACCCTGGCCGGGCGCTTCCGGCAGCACGCCGGGTCGGTGGCGATGGGGGCGTGGGTCCCGTCTTGCCTTGCGTGTAACTGGCTGAATTGATTTTGATTGGAGCTTTTCCTATGTCCCAAGAGTTGACTCGGGTGATTGTTACCACTGATATGGAAGTCGATGATATGAACTCGCTTGTTCATTTGGCTCTGTATCTCAACTTGCTTGATGTTCAGGCTGTGGTGTATACGGCTTCGCAGTATCACTTTCTTGGGGATGGGGTTCATACGCTCGGTGAGGTGAATTCGCATTGGCGGACCAAAGGGCGTCGCTCTTATGAGTGGGATGTTGTGCCTCATGAGCCTGATCCGCTGGCCGGCGAGCTTCGTGAGTATCGTCCGTTTCCCGAGCATTGGATTGAGAACCTCTGGAGTAATGAATATGCCCAGGCTTGGCCGCAGTTGCAGGCAAATGCGGCCGCTGCCGGTGAGCCGCCGTTTCCCACGCCCGCCCAGATGGTCGAGCGCACCTTTGTGGGAAATGTTGCCTTTGAGGGCGATGTGACTGAGGAAACTGAGGGGTCCCGCGTAATTGCGCAGGCGATTTTAGATGATGATCCGCGTACGTTATGGCTGCTCAGTTGGGGTGGCATGAACACCATCGTTCGCGCCCTCATGAATATTGCCGAGCGTTATCGCGCCACGCCCGAATGGCCTGCCGTGCAGCAGCGGGTCTATCAGAAGGTGCGCGTGACGGGTGTCGCGGACGGCGTAGGACAGGACAACTCATGGCTCGACCATGGGCGCGAGCTCTTTCCCGAGCTCATCTTTTGGCGTGTGCCCTATATGTATGGCGGCTATGTCGACGCCAAGACGGCTCAGCCCGATACGCTGCCACTGTTTAAGGCGCCTTGGCCCGAGCAGAATCTCACCCAAGGCAACGGCCCCCTTATGGCGCGCTATATGCTCTATGGCGACGGCAAGGTCTACGAAAACGAGCCCGAGCGGTTTCAGTTTGGCAAGCATGCCCGTCTGGATTGGGGTCTAGAAGGCATCCCCGCGATGCAGTTTGAGCACGGCGACTTTATGGCCGAAGGCGACAGCATGACCTATATTCCGCTGCTTCCGTTTGGCCTGCGCGGTATCGACGACCGCGACTTCGATACGCTGCTCGGCCGCATGTTTCTTGATGGACACCCCGATGCGAACGCGCCCACCGGTTTTGCCGCCCTCGGCACGCCCGAAGACGACAATCTCAATCCCTACCTGCGCGCCTATCAGGAAGACTTTGCCGCCCGCGCGCAATGGTGCGCCCATGCGCCGGCAGCCTGCTCGCATCCGGCACATGTTGTCGAGGTCACGGCCGACCGCAGCGTCGCAGCCGGCGAGCGCGTCGACCTTACAGCGACCATCGTCGACCCCGACGACAAGGGCTTCGATGCACATTGGGATGTGGCCGTAGACCCATCGAGCTATGCAGGCGCTCAGAATCTTTCGCTGTGGCAGGAATGCACGGTGAGCACCGCTTTTATCGTGCCCGTCGACGCGCAGCCCGGCGACCGCTTCGTGCTTACCCTTACCGTGCAGACGCGCGCCGAGCGCCCCTGTACCCGCTACGCCCAGGTCGCCCTGACCGTGGCATAGTAAGGACGGCACCACTATTCGACAAAGAGTGTCCCCCCAGGCGCCAAACGAGCGAGCGGGCACTCATTGGGGACGTACTTAAATGAGTAGGCACTCGTTTAAGTACGTCCCCAATGAGTAGGTGAAAAATGGGCCATGTGTCCCAGTTGTGGAGACTCCTTGAGCCGTCTGGGTATCGTGAAAGATCGCGCACTCGCCCATCATCAAAAGTGACACACGCTACCTGTTGATGGGAGGCAGCCATGGGCTTCTTTGACAAGATGTTCGAGAAGAAAGAGTGCGCGATTTGCGGTACCGAGCTGGGACTTTTGGGAAAGACCAAGATCAGCGAGGGCTACCTGTGCAAAGAGTGCGCCGGCAAGCTCTCCCCCTTCTTCCACGGCCATCGCTCCAGCACCGCGGACGATATCCGCGAGCAACTCGCCTACCGCGAGGCCAATGCCGAACGCCTGGCGTCGTTCAACCCCACGCGCACGCTCTCTGCCGGGCGCACCAACATCATGCTCGACGAAGACGCGGGCCTGCTGATCATTACCTCGCAGAGCCGCTGGCGCGACGCCAATCCCGACATCATCGAGTTCTCACAGGTACTCGGCTGCGATATGGATATCGACGAGCATCGCACCGAGATCTATCGCGAGACCAAGGACGGTGAGCGCGAGAGCTACAACCCGCCGCGCTATGACCTGGATTACGACTTTAATCTGACCATCCACGTCAACACGCCGTACTTTACCGAGATCAACCTGCGCGTGAACGACTCCACCATCGACCAGCGCGGTTCCATCGAATACCGCGAGGCCAAGCGCCAGGCAACCGAGGTCCGCGACGCGCTGGTGCAGCTGCGTCAGGAGACGCGCGACAGCGTCGTGGCCGCTAAGGCCCCCAAGACCGCGGTCACCTGCCCCTTCTGCGGTGCAACCACCATTCCCGATGCCAGCGGGCGCTGCGAATACTGCGGCGGCGCCATCGGCGCATAGCCTCCGGCAGCGAAAGGACCGATCATGGCCTTCGAAAGCGTCAACTATCAGTGCCCCGCATGTGGCGGCCCCCTTCATTTTGCCAGCGCCGAGCAAAAGCTCGTCTGCGACTACTGCGATTCGCGCTTTGAAGTCGAAGAAGTCGAGGCCCTCTATCGCGAGCGCCAGGACAAGGCCGATGCCAAAGCCGATGCGGCAGCCGCGGCCCCCAAGCCTGCTGTCGACGATGCCGTGCAGGAGCTGGCTCAAAACGCCGGCTACATCTGCTCGTCGTGCGGTGCCGAGCTGGTCTCGGACGGCACCGTCGCCGTCACCACCTGCCCATACTGCGGCAACTCCGCCGTAGCACCCGGCCAGCTCTCGGGCGACTTCTCACCCGACCTGGTGATTCCGTTTAAGCTCGGGCGCGACGATGTCATGGCCGCGCTCAAAGACCACTACAAGGGCAAGATCCTGCTGCCCAAGAGCTTTGTCACCGGCAACCACATCGACGAGGTCCAAGGCGTTTACGTGCCGTTTTGGCTCTACGGCGCCCGCGTTGACGGCGAAGTGTACTTTGACGCGACCAACGAGACCGTGACCGAGGAATCCGACCGCACCGTCACGACCACCGACCACTACGACGCCTACCGTAAGGGCAATATCTCGTTTAAGCGCGTGCCCGTCGACGGATCGTCCAAGATGCCCGACGGCCACATGGACGCCATCGAGCCGTTTGACTACGACGCGCTGCGCCCGTTCTCGGTCGCCTATATGCCCGGCTACATCGCCAACCGCTATGACGAGGATTGCGAGACCTGCAAGGCGCGTGCTGAGCGCCGCATGGAGGAGAGCACGATCTCGGCCTTGCGCGAGACCGTCGTCGACGAATATGACGATGCCACGGTCGAAAGCAAGCAGCTCGACTACACCTGGGAAGACAGCGACTACGCCCTGTTCCCCGTGTGGATGCTCTCTACCTCGTGGAACGGCAAGAGTTATCTGTTTGCCATGAACGGCCAGACCGGTCGCATGGTCGGCGAGCTCCCCTGCTCCAAGCCCAAGCTCGCCATCGCCTCGGTGCTGTTCTTTGTGATCGGGTTTGTCCTCTCTCAGATTCTCTTTATGGGTGGGAATGCCTTCGATCCGGACTACCTCACCTTCGATGTCGAGGGCATCCTCATCAACATCGTCGCGCCGCTGATCATCGTGATCATCGCAGACGTGCTGCTGGTGGGCCAGCTCAAGACGGCCAACGAGGCCACCCACGCCGATTGCTACTGCGGCGAGCTCGACCTGACCGAGAAGCACGACACCTTCAGCCACACCGAGACCACCGTTGTCATGAAGGACAACAAGGACGATTAGCCATTCTGACCAATACCACCCGGCCTTTGACGAGAAAGGAAGATCACCATGGGACTCTTGAAAGCTGGATTGGGAGCCGCCGGCGGCGTCATGGCCGACCAGTGGAAGGAATTTATCTATTGCGAATCGATGCCCGCTGACGTCTTGGCCTGCAAGGGCAGCAAGCGCACCGGCGGCCGCAGCTCCAACACGCGCGGCGAGGACAACGTCATCTCCAACGGCTCGGTCATCGCCGTCAACGACGGCCAAGGCATGCTCGTGGTGCAAAACGGCAAGATCATCGAGGTCGCGCTGGAGCCCGGCGAGTTCGTCTTTGACACCGGCAGCGAGCCGAGCGTCTTCAGCGGTAACCTTGGCGACTCCATCAAGGAGACCTTCGCCAATATCGGCAGCCGCTTTACCTTTGGCGGCGACGCCGGCAAAGACCAGCGCGTCTACTTTATCAACACCAAGGAGATCATCGGCAACAAGTACGGCACCGCCTCGCCTGTGCCCTTCCGCGTGGTCGATAACAACATTGGCCTGGATGTCGACATCTCCGTTCGCTGCAACGGCGAGTATTCGTACCGCATCACCAACCCGCTGCTGTTCTACACCAACGTGTGCGGCAACGTGACCGATAGCTACACGCGCGACAAGATCGACAGTCAGCTTAAGTCCGAGCTGCTCACCGCTCTGCAGCCCGCCTTTGCCAAGATCTCGGAGATGGGCATCCGCTACAGTGCCATCCCCGGCCACACCACCGAGCTCGCCCGTGCGCTCAACGAGGTCCTCTCGGCCGACTGGCGCGACCTGCGTGGTGTCGAGATCGTGAGCTTTGGCGTCAACTCCATCGCCGCCTCACAAGAAGACGAGCAGATGATCAAGGACCTGCAGAAGGCCGCGGTCATGCGCGATCCCACCATGGCGGCCGCCAACATCGCCAGCGCTCAGAGCGACGCGATGCGCGCGGCAGCCGCCAACCCCAACGGAGCGATGGCCGGCTTTATGGGCATGGGCATGGCAGGCGGCATGGGCGGCATGAATGCCAGCCAGCTGTTCGCCGCCGGCCAGGCGCAGCAGCAGGCCGCCCCGCAACCGGCTCCGGCACCCGCCCCGGCACCGGCACCCGCTGCCGCACCTGCGGCCGGCGCATGGACCTGCAGCTGCGGCGCCACCAACACCGGCAAGTTCTGCTCCGAGTGCGGCAGCCCCGCACCCGCCCCGGCACCGGCCAAGTGGTTCTGCCCCAACTGCGGTAGCGAAAACGGCGGCAAGTTCTGCAGCAACTGCGGAACACCCAGGCCCTAGCCCCTTTATCTGGTAATTGGCGGGGGTTCCGCCACCCCTGCATTTGCTTCTATGGGTTTCGTTCGATAAAGGAGGACACCATGAAGACAACGTTCAAAAAGTCCGTACTCGCATTCCTGACATGCGTCCTGGCGCTCGCCTTTGCCCTGACGGGCTGCAGCGGCGGCGGCAAGGACCCCAAGGCCAACTTCGTCGGCAGCTGGCAGTACTCGGGTGGAACCTTGGACGGCGAAGAGCTCACCGATGAGTATATGGATATGCTCAAGGAGTGGGGCCTCAACTGTATCCTGATCCTCGACGAAGACGGCACGGGCGTCCTCGACATGTTCCTTGAGGTCGCCGACCTGAAATGGGAGGCCAAGGACGCCACCACCGTAACGATTACCGCCGAAGATGAGTCGCACGACCTGAAGCTCAAGGACGACAAGCTCGTCCTCGAGGTGGAAGGCGACAAGCTTATCTTTACGAAGTCCGACAAGGATCTGTCCGGTACGGTGAAGAAGGATCGCGAGAACGCCGAGAAGGAAGAAGAGATCGATGAGGCCGTCGAAGACGACGACGTCCAGAGCATCGAAATCTCCCCCGCCGTCACCGTCGCCGATGACGACCTGTGCACCATCACCATCACCGAGAAGTTCAAGGACGACTGGGGCGACATCGGCTTTGTCGTCAACATCACCAACAAGAGCGACAAGGACCTGACCTTCTACGCTCCTTCCGGCAAGACCAACGTCAACGGCACCATGAAGGAACCCTGGTTCTCGGCTCACCTGATGCCCGGCACCAACGCCACCGAGGAATTCACATTCTCGAGCGGCGAGCTTGGCAGCCTTGACGACCTCGTCAATACGACCATCGGCATCGACGCCTACCTGACCGATTCCTACGAGGACGTCGCCTCCTACAGCGCAACCATCGCGTAACGGCACGTAACTTCTGCCGCGGGTTGGCGGACACTTCCGCGCACACCAGACGGGGCCGCAGGAGTTGATCCTGCGGCCCCGTCGTTTTATGCCGACAGCACTGCCCATACAAGCAGGCCTCCCGCCGTTTTCTGATGCAAAACGGCGGGCGACCTATCTTCGGCGTTGGAGCACGGGCGGCACACCGACTACGGGCGCTCCATGTTGGGGACGATGCTGCCTTCGGTCACCGCATGCACGGCAAGACGCATGATGTTGTCGTAGCCGGTCTTGCTCAGGATCTCCGAAATGCGGCGCTTGATGGTGCCCTCGCTCATAAACAACTCGGCCGCGATCTCGCGTCGGCTCTTGCCCTCGCAGGCAAGGCGCAAAATCGACAGCTCGACATCGTCGAGTGCCGCCGTGCCCGAAAAAATGCTCTCGGGCGGCTTGGGAAACGTGCAATAGCCCGCCAGCGTGGAGCGCATCACGGCGAACAGCTCGTCGATACCGACGTTCTTGTACACAAAGCTATCGACGCCCGCCTCGCGGGCCTGATCGACAAAGGTGATCTCGGGCATGCCGGTCATGATAATGATGCGGCACTCGGGCAGCTGCTCCTTGATGCGCGCCGCCGCCACGATGCCGTTTGAATCGTGCTCGGTACATACGTCCATCAGTATCATGTCCGGACGCTCCTTGAGCGCGACACCCAAGGCCTCGGAGGCATCGGCGATGGCTGAAACAACGGTCATATCGGGCTGGTCGCCAACGGAGCGCGCCAGGCTCTCGCGCAGAATGGCCTGGTCTTCGACTATAAGGACGCGAATCATGAGCTTCTCCTCCGAACAGCGGCGTTGGGCGTAAGTGGAATGGATACCGTAAGCGTAAAGGGCGGGGCGGCGTGGACCTCTAGGCTGCCACCCAGATCTTGCGCGACATGCCTCATACCTGGGATACCCGTTCCCTCGCGATACGATACGGGGGCCGGGGACCCGTCGTTAGAAATCGTCATGTGCGCGACGGTGCCAGCATCCGCCCCCTCCTGCCACAGGCGCACGTGGACCCGATGCGCCTGCGCATGCTTGGTGGCATTGGTCGAGGCCTCGCGGATAATCTGCAAAAATGCGGCGGCGACACGCGCATCCTCAGGCAGCGCGCCCTCAACATCGATCTGCACACTCACCAGGCCAAAAGCATGGACGATATCACCCAGCTGCTCTGCAGGCTCGCTGGCACCACCGCTGCGCAGATCGGCAGCGATTGAGCGCAGCAGTGGGTCGATCTGCTCGAGTGACTCGTCATCCAGGCGCCCCTCCTCCAAATAGCGATGAAGAATGGACAGGCGCTGGCCAATCACGTCGTGCACGCGAGCGCGCATACGCAGATAGGCCGCATTGTCAGCAACTTTTTTGACTTCTTCGATCTGGGCTTGGAGCTCTTGGCCCGCAAGCTCAAGCAGGTGGTTGGCTTGCGCCAGGCGATCATGGGCATGCGCATACTCTGTTACATCCAGACCGATAATGCGCTCGAAGAGGCGGCCCGAAACCATAACGTCATCGTGCACAAACAAGCGAATCTCGGCGGGAGAAACCTCGACCACAACGCGCGCCTCACCAAAGCGGTCCAGATTAATGCGCACGCGGTTCTTGCTGCTTTCGGGCATTTGCATGCTAAGTTTGCGCAGGTCGTTCCATGTGCTGCTCATGTCACGCAGATCGGTGGGCATATGAAGTTCCACCAGGTTTTTGCGCATGCAGCGGTTCATGAGCAGCGGACGGCCCCTCGGGTCTAGATACAGAATGCCCACGGGAATCACGTTGATGGTCTCGATCGTCGAGAACATGGTGATATCTTCCTGGCGGTTACGGACGTCCATCAAGAGCGCCGCGATGGAGCGGAACAGGAAGAACGCTCCCTCTGCGATAAGGACAACGGTCCACGCCGAGCCCATAACAACAACCATTGGCGGCGTTACGGCGGCAACGAGCAACAGTTCGGCCAGCATGACGGGGCGACGATAGTGCACCATAAGTACCACGCCATAGGCAAAGATCGCGGCATTGAGCCACAGCACTCCGCCCATTGCCCTGGCGCAAACGTCAAGCGGCGCCACCAGATACGAGCTAGACGACGCGAATAAGATGAGCGCCGAAATCATCAGGTGAAGCACAAGGCTCGCCTCGTAGGCGCAAATCACCTTTCGGTTATAGGACGAGCGGCGCGAAGCGATGAGCGGGACGTGGATCGTCTGCAGACACGCAGCCAGGGCAAAGACAACATCGAGCGCAACGATTTGGGGAAGGATGAGCGAAATCTGCATCGTCACTCACCCGCCCTCGGCATCAAGACGATCATGCGCAGCTGGCCGGGCTCGCCCTCAAGGCGGTATGCCACGTTGCGCCCTTGCAGAGCGCTTTCGAGCTCTTGCGCAGCGGGCGTCTGCGAAAGATCTTCATCGTCGTTGGAAAAAAGCGTGGCGCGCAGCTCGACACTGCATCGGTCATGGTCGCCCAAGTGATACATAAGCGCCGGATGGTCGGTGGTGTAGGCAAAAAACGCAAAGTCATACACGCAGTCGTACAGGGCGCTTACCGTACTGGCGTGCATCGGGCGCCGTATGGCGATAATCGAGGCGCAATCGATATCGATGGTGCGCAGGTCGCTTGCGAGCTCGTTGGCAATGAGCTGAATGCGGTCGCGATCAAAACCGCTCTCCCCGTGCTGTGCCAACGTGAGCGACCCCTTGCGCTTGCAATAGGCGACGAGCATCTTGGCGCGCTGCAGCATGCGGTAACGCTCGTGCGAAGACGCTTCGTCGGTCAACGGCGGCAGCGAGCTCAGCAGGTCGTACATCCCTTCGAGCGCGCGGGCAAGCGCCTGGTCCACATCTTGGACCAGCAAGGTCTCGGCCTCTTGATCTGCCAGGTGCGTCTTAAGGTCGTAGTCGGCGGCGAGTAGCTCGTTTTGACGCTGCAGCTCCATGCGACGATGCGCCAGTTCACGGTTAAGCTCGTTGAGCTCCGACACGTCTTGGGCAAGCAGCGCCGATCCACCCAGCAGCGGAAAGGCACGGTACATCACATTGGGATCGGACGCCACGGCAAAGGCATGGGCGCGGCCGTGCTCCTGGGTCCGCAACTCCTCGCGCACGCCTACCGGCATTGGCTTTGACACCGGCGTGGCATAGACCTCCTGCAGGTCGCGCGTTAGAACTTTGAGGTCGAGCGGCAAGGTGTCGAAGATGCCGGCGATGTCGTGATACGACGGAATGACACCGCAATCGAGACAGATTTCCATCGCCACCACGCACAGGACGCAATAGACGAGCGAAAAGTTGAGCCTCCATGCCCAGGGCACGCGCAACGCATACGAGACGGCAAAGAATGCGCCACCCAGCAGTACGAGCGCCGCCGTGCCCGAGAAACGCTGGATGCGAAAGGACGAGGACCGACCAACCAGGATAAAAAAGGCCACGA
>URFU01000066.1 GCA_900547125.1 uncultured Collinsella sp. | reverse complement strand
CATCACAGTGACCGACGAGGCCTGGAAGGCTGCCAAGAAGGACGGCATCGATCGCGACGTGCTCAAGGTCTTCTTTGCTGGCGTTAAGCCCGATAAGGACGGAGTCCGTTCGCGCACGTTTAGCGAGTTGGAGGAGTACGCTAGCGAGCGCACCACATCTGTTGGCGACAAGCTCGAGGACTATCAGAACACCGTTAAGGGCAAGCTGGCCGATAGCGAGTACGTTGCCTCGGACGGCATTGTCGCAATGGTGTTTTGCCTGGTTCTTGGTATTCTGATCGCCTGTATTCCCGCGGGATCCATCTTCTTTACCGACGGCGCGCAGGCGAACATTATCGCCGCGGTTATCTCGGTGCCGATTGTGCTGGTGGGTATTGGCGTGGGCCTTACGTTCCGCCGCTTTACGCCGGAGGGTGCCGAGGTGGCGGCTCGCTGCAAGGCGCTCAAGCATTGGCTTGAGGATTTCACGCGCCTAAAGGATGCCGTTCCGGGCGATCTGGTACTGTGGAATAATCTTCTGGTGATGGGTGCGGCGCTGGGTGTTTCCAAGGAAGTCCTGCGTCAGCTTGCCGAGGCTGTTCCTCCCGAGGTGCGCGAGGCCGACGGTTTCTACGACAATTACCCCTGCTACTGGTGGTACTACCATCATTACGGCAACGAGTCGCCGATGGATTCGTTCGACGGCGTGTATCACGAGAGCATTCGTGAGCTGGCATCGAGCTCCGACAGCTCGAGCGGCGGCGGAGGCGGCGGCTTCTCGGGCGGCGGAGGCGGCGGCGTCGGCGGAGGCGGCGGCGGAACGTTCTAGCGGTCGTAAATTATGGGATGGGCTTTTCTCGACAGCCGTCGGGGGAAGCCCATCCCTTTTTATGCGCTACCTACGAAGACTGTCCCCAACGACTAGTCACTGGGGACGTTCCTAAATGACTAGGTATGGCTGCTGGGCCTAGGCTGTTAGGTCGAGTTCGTAGAGGAAGCTTTCGCGCGGCATGTCGTGACGGCGCTCTTCGCGGTTGGCGCGGTGCGTGGCCGTGCGCTTAAAGCCATGCAGCTCGTAGAACTTCCACGAGCAGTTGGAGTCGGTGTACAGGTGCGCCCTCGTCGCACCGGTCGAGGATAGGTACGAGACTGCGGCGTCGAGCAACACTGAGCCAACGCCCAGGCCATGGACGTCGCGATCTACGGCAAGCAGCGTGACCTCGTTGTCGTGTGGCAACGGGCTGCTTTCGAGCAGGCGGTTGTTGGTTCGGATGGTTGCGCGCACAAACGAGAGATACTCGGCGCAGGCATCGGGCTCCAGCTCGCGCATTTGCGATAGCAGTGCGCGTTCGGTATCCAGCCAATGTTCCTTAACGGTGGCGCCGGAGCTCTGTCCCGCACGCGCGAGCGCAATGCCGCGCGCCTGACCGTCGATTACGGCAACCTGCGAAAACGTCGAAGACGAAAGGCAATAGGCGAGGTCGCACGCGGCCTCGAGGCGGTTGTACTCATCGTTATCCGAATTGTTATGCCAAAGCTGCTGCAGAATCAACGCAATGGCGTCGAAGTCTTCGGTATCAAACGGTCGGTAGAGAACCCGCGAGACCATGGTGCCTCTTTCTTTTGCGGATGCATATCGAGCACAGTTCTACCACGCTATTGGCATCTAATTATGGTGCCCCTGTGTTCCATGAACTCACCGTGCCCGGTGCCGTGCCCATCCCCTCCGCTCGCAAACTTTTTCTGCATATGCGCCCGTTGCGGGGTGCATCGATGCGCTCGATGCGCTACATTGAATCAGTATTTTCAATGCCGCTGCGCGAGCGCTGCAGATCGACGTATCACCGGCTCACAGAGCACGGCGGCGTACCAGACAGGAGGACTGCATGGGATCTGATGTGAAGATCGCACGCGCGTTGATCTCGGTTACCGATAAGACGGGCGTCGTCGATTTCGCACGGACGCTGGTCGATGACTTTGGCGTCGAGATCATCTCTACGGGCGGCACGGCTCGTGCCATCGAGGACGCGGGCGTCCCCGTAACCCCCATCGAGGAGTTCACGGGCTATCCCGAGATGATGGACGGCCGCGTTAAGACCCTGCACCCCAAGGTTCACGGCGCGCTGCTGGCCCGCCGCGATTCCGAGCAGCACATGCAGGAGGCGGCACAGCACGGCATTAAGCTGATCGACCTGGTCGTCGTCAACCTGTACGAGTTCGAGAAGACCGTCGCCAACCCCGAGGTCACCTTCGCGGATGCCATCGAGCACATCGACATCGGTGGCCCCTCCATGCTGCGCTCTGCCGCCAAGAACGCCACGAGCGTTACCGTCATCTCCGACCCGGCCGACTATGATGCCGTTCTGGCCGAGATGCACGAGACCGGTGGCTGCACCACGCTTTCCACCCGTCGTCGCCTGCAGGTGAAGGTCTACCAGACCACCGCCGCCTACGACACGGCTATCTCCCGTTGGCTTGCCGCCCAGGCAAGCGACGTGGCGGACACCTCTGCCAAGCTCGAGATCTCGCTGGAGAAGGTCGACGACCTGCGCTATGGCGAGAACCCGCAACAGAAGGCTACGGTCTATCGCTTTGCCGAGGGCTGCGAGAACACCGCGAGCTCGCAGTTCCCGCTCGTTGGCTCCGAGCAGATCCAGGGCAAGCCGCTCAGCTACAACAACTATCTGGATGCCGACGCTGCTTGGAACCTGGTCCGCGAGTTCGACGAGCCTGCCTGCGTGATCCTCAAGCATCAGAACCCCTGCGGCTCCGCCGTGGCCGAGGACATCACGGCCGCCTACGACCGCGCCTTCGCCTGCGATCCCAAGAGCGCCTTCGGCGGCATCATCGCCTGCAACCGCGAGATTCCCTATGAGCTGGTTGAGCACTTTGCCGATCAGAACAAGCAGTTCGTCGAGGTTATCATCGCCCCGAGCTACACTGCCGAGGCGCTCGAGCGTATGGCCAAGCGCCCCAACCTGCGTGTGCTGGCTACCGGCGGCGTGGACCACGGCGCCCAGGTGGAGCTGCGCTCCGTCGACGGCGGCATGCTGGTGCAGGAGGTCGACCACGTGACCGAGGACCCCGCGACCTTCACGTTCCCCACCGACCGCAAGCCCACCGACGCCGAGATGGCCGAGCTCGAGTTTGCCTGGAAGGTCTGCAAGGGCGTCAAGTCCAACGCCATCCTGGTTTCCAAGGGTAAGGCCGGCATTGGCATGGGCCCGGGTCAGCCCAACCGCGTTGACTCTGCACTGCTTGCCTGCGAGCGCGCCGAGGACTTCTGCGAGCGCGAGGGCGTGGAGAAGGGCGGCTTTGCCTGTGCAAGCGACGCGTTCTTCCCGTTCCGCGACAACGTCGACGTGCTTGCCGCGCACGGCGTGACCTGCATCATTCAGCCCGGCGGCTCCAAGCGCGACGACGAGAGCGTCCAGGCCTGCAACGAGCATGGCATCGCAATGGTCTTCACGGGTGCCAGGCATTTTAGGCACTAATATCGTTACGCGGTTTTACCAAACCGCGTAACTGCTCGACGCTGCGCCGGCCCCAAGCACCTCATCTCGCCGCTCAAACCGTCGCTCGCGTACAGAAGTACGCGTCGCTCCTCTTTCGCGGCGACCTGAGGCACTTGGGTCCGGCTCGCTGGCTTATGCTCCACCAGCGGTATTGGCTCGCCCCGAACTAAAGCTATCTATTGCCGTCCGTGCCGGTTGGTGCGGGCGGCTTTTTGGGTATAACGGTGCGGTGTATGTTTTTGAGAAAGGTTGAATATGGCCGTTGTGGATGATGCCGAGCTGTTTGGCAATGCCGAGGATCAGCGTGCGTACGAGGACTTTTGCGCCAATCAGGAGGCGGTCGAGAAGTTCACGCTCGACAAGCCCGCGCTTGTCTGCCGTTGGCGCATGTCCAACAAAAAGGTGCCCATGCTCAACCGCCACATTCGCGCACTGTCCGAGCGCCTGGTGCAGGGCGAGCCGCTTACCCATAACATGCTCAGCTGGGCCAAACAGCACGTTGAGTGGTCGCTTGCCGAGGGTGATTACACCGCACGCGACGGCGTGCTCATGCTGGTGATCGACATCAACGGCAACGCCGCCATGACGGTGGGGGAGTACGAGCCGCTGGCCGATACGTCGGCCAAGGCGCTGCGCGTCCGCTCCGCCGAGGCCCGCTCCGAGGCCGACGAAACCGGCGTGGCACCCGAGCTGCTCGCCGCCGTCAACAACGGCGAGCTTGCCTTCGTGGCGCCGGCGGACGAGTGCCTGTGCGGTACGGCGACGCTCATCGAGCAGCTGGCCCAGACCAAGGGCATCCCGGTCACGCGCGTAGACATTCCCGCGCAGCTTAAGGGCGCGCTGTTCCTAGTGAGCGACGAGCACGGCGTGGTCCCCGCAACCGAGACGGACGCCGCCGAGGCCGACGCCGCTACGGTCGCCTTCTTTGCCGACGGCTACGAAAAGCTCCGTGCCCGCCGCTCCTAACTTCAAGGCGGGGTGGGCTTACTGAAGTGAGCGAGCGCGTTCGATGGCGTAGGCGAGCGACAGCTGCTCCATCTCCGGGGCGCATTTGTAGCTCAGCCCGGTGAGAGCTGTCACCTTATCGAGGCGATATCGAATCGTGTTCGGGTGCTGGCCAGTCTGCTTGGCGGTTTGCTCGATACGTCGGTCGTTCTCGATGAATGCGGCGAGCGTGGATTCCAACTCACTGCCATGCTCGCTGTCGTGCTCGCGTATCGGCGAGAGAATCGCCTCCGAGAACGATCGCATCTCCGGGGTTTCCGCAAAAGGCATCACAGTTCTCAGGATGCCGAGCTGCGTATAGCGGACGGGACCCTCGGCTCGTTGATAAGATAGGCGCTGTGCGTAAATCGCCTGCGAGATCGCCTGCGCCACCGCCTCGTCTCCAAACAGAATATCGCTGATGCCGAGCCCTTCCGCTCCGCCATCGATACCGCTAGCCTCGATGAGCTCCATGAGCGCCTGCACGATTCGCTCCACATCGAGCGTCTGCTCCGAGTCACTTGTCGCTACGAATAACAAACCTCCGTCATAGGGTGCCAGCATGTTGTGGCATCCGGCGAGGGTCGATTTTGCATAGAGACGTTCGATTTGCAAAAACGTACGCGGGTCAAGGGGCTCTGCAAACGATGCGAACAGGGCGACCGCCTCGTCCAGAAATGACGGGTTGAGGCCTCGGATACGTCGGCAGATGGACTCGGGCGATACGTCTGTCCTCAGGGCATCGATCTCGCGCTGTGCGAAGTCGATGGACGCGAGCTGCTCGATATGCCGTTTGACCTCATAGATGACGCTGTCAAAGAACAGTGAGTCGTCGGTCGTGAGAAAGACCGGGTAGTGCCGCGCGTTGGCGTAGCGGATGGCTTGGTCGGGAATCGGGATGTGTAGGACGTTTTTGATGACAAGACCGCTCGTTCCCTTGGCGACGAGGTATTTCACGGCTTCAGTGATGAGGTACGGGTCGTCCTTCGCATAGAGGAAGGTGCTGAGGACGATCTCATCTGGACTGAAGTTGACGCGCTGGTACTTGTTCTTGAGGCCAGGCATGAGTTCATAATCGAGGATCCCGACGCCGGAGACGGCACGCGAGACGCCGTCGCTGCCGGCGATTAGACGGACCGACCCCTCATATTCCCGTGAGAAGTCCGAGATGGTGTATAGCATCAACATCACCTTGTAAATCACTACAATAAGTACAGGTATAAATAGGATAATCGCACATCCATATGCAGTTGATGCGAGAAATAATTCAAATACCTGCTGATAGAACGAAAAATCAAATTGAGAATCGTTGTAGATTCCAACAAGAAATGATCCTTGGCGGCATCATTGCTAAACCGTACAGTGAAGCAACGTAAAGCTTTCGCTGAAAGGAGCGATGATGGGGCAGATGGTAGTGCTTTCGGCCGAGGAAGTTTCCAAGGTGCTGACGATTGAGGATGCAATCGCTGCCGTGGAGGAGGCATATCGCCAGAAGGCAACGGGCAAGGGTGTTGCGTGGCCGATGGTATATGAGCAGTTCGAACCCGGCGTGGCCGATATGGATATCCGCTCGGGCGAGTTGGCGGGAAGCGGCCTCTTCGGTCTCAAGCTTACGGCTTGGTTCTCTCGGAATCCCAAAAAGGGGCTGCCCGAGATCTTTGGCACCACGCTGCTGTGCGACAACGCGACGGGCGAGCCGCTGGCGCTGCTTAATGCCTCCGCCGTCACTGGACTTCGCACCGGTGCCGCCGTTGCGCTCGGTGCCAAGTGGCTGGCTCGGGCGGATACGTCCAAACTGCTTGTTGCGGGTGCCGGCCATATGAGCACCTATATAGTGGCGGGCGTGCTTGCCGCCTGTCCCAAGGTGAGCGAGGTCAAGGTGTGGGAGCCGGTTTCCGATGCCGCGCCCGTGGCCCGCGCCTTGCGCTTGCGATACGAGGCCGCCCATATCTTGGGCGCCTGCGAGCATGCTCGCGAGGCATCCACCTATTCCATCGAGGCGACGGCCGACGGTCAAGGTGCCGCGGCAGAGGCCGACATCATCGTGACGATTACGCCGGCGACCAAGCCCATCATCCCCGATGCATGGGTGCGCCCCGGTACGCATATCTCCTGCGTCGGTGCCGACATGCCCGGCAAGCAGGAGCTCGCCTCGGCGCTTGTCGCCCGTGCCGCTGTTTACGTCGACGACCGCGAGCAATCGGTCGCGTCCGGTGAGCTGGAGATTCCGGTTGCCGTGGGTGCCATCACGCCCGAGGACATCAAAGCGGAGCTCGGCGAAGTCATCGCCGGCACGGCCACGGGGCGTTCGGATGACGAACAGGTGACGGTGTTCGATACGTCGGGCATCGCCGTTCAGGACCTTTCGGCATCGAAAATCGCCTACGACCGCGCCGTCGAGGCGGGGCTGGGCACCGTGGTGGAACTGTAGGAAAGTCAGGGAAAGGAAACGACAATGCAGATCAAGGATTTCGCCGTCGAGCAGTGGATGAACGAGTGGGAGACCAAGTGCACCCACAACGTTGCGGAGACGTGCGTCTACTCCCTCACGCTCGACCAGCTGTTCGAGCTTACGAACACCGACAAGAAGGCGTGGCTCGACAGTCTGTGCTCGCGCCGATTCACCTACGGAGACATCGAGGGGCAGCCCGGCTTCCTCGAGGGGGTCGCGCGTCTCTATAAGACGGTCGAGCCCGGGCATATCGTACCCACGCACGGCGCGACCGGTGCCAACTCCCTGGTTATTTCCACGCTCGTCGAACCGGGCGATCATGTAGTCTCCGTCAAGCCCACCTACCAGCAGCTTTATTCGATTCCCGAGATGTGCGGTGCGAAGGTCGATATCCTTCAGCTCGATCGCAAGAACGGCTACCACGTCGACGTCGACGCGCTCGATGCCCTGGTGACCGACGATACCAAGCTCATCTGCATCAATAACCCGGACAACCCCACGGGCGCCCTGCTCGACACCGATACGCTCAAGGCGATTGTCGAGGTTGCGCGCAAACACGACGCGTGGGTGCTCTGCGACGAGGTCTACCGTCTGCTTACTCAGACGGATGAGTACTGCGAGTCCGTGATCGACCTGTACGACAAGGCCGTCGTCACCGCATCCATGTCCAAGGTCTGGTCGTTCGCCGGTCTGCGTCTGGGCTGGGCAGTCACCAAGAGCCCGGAGCTCCGTCGCGCGCTGCTCTCGCATCGCGACTACAACTTGATTTCCGCCGGCATATTCAGCGAGTCGGTGGCGGAGCTGATTCTGGGCAACGCTTCCGTGATCCTTGAGCGCAGCCGTCGCATCGTCCGTCAGAACCTTGCTGTTCTGGAGAAGTGGGTCGAGAGCGAGCCGCACCTGTCGTTCGTCAAGCCCGAGGCGGGTACCACCGCGCTCGTGTATTACGACTACGACATCGACTCCAGGACGTTCTGCATTGACATGATTAAGAAGTCCGGCGCGCTCGTCACCCCGGGCGATTGCTTCGAGGAGCCCAAGAGTATGCGCATCGGCTATGCATACTCCGATAACACCGACGACCTGCAGAAGGGCCTGGATGCCATCTCTGCGTACATGCGTACGCTCGAGTAGAGGCTCGAGGTCGAAGTGATGGGGCCGATCGGTTTAGGACCGGTCGGCCCTTTTCTCTCAAGGCTACCGAACACTTTTGTCATATTAGGTGCCCACGGGGTCGTATCGCTGCGACGCCGTGGGCATAATGGTGTGGAAAGTGCAAGTTACGCGAAATGGGAGGACACATGGCGCTGATCTATGTCGTTGAGGACGACGAACCCATTCGTCGTGAGCTTATCGACATCCTTGCCCGCGCCGGGTTTGAAGTCGAGGCCTGCGAATCGTTTGAGCATGTCTCGCGCGATATTCTCGCCGCCGCGCCCGACCTGGTGCTGCTCGACCTCACGCTTCCCGTCAAGGACGGCCAGCACATCTGCCATGAGGTCCGTCGCGAATCCGAGGTCCCCATCATCGTTCTCACGTCGCGCACGACCGAGATCGACGAAGTCATGGCCATGACGCTCGGCGCGGACGACTTTGTTCCCAAGCCCTACAGCGCGCGCGTGCTCGTGGCGCGCATCAATGCCTTGCTGCGTCGCACCGCGGCGGCGGGCGAGCGCAGCACGCTCGTCCACAAGGGGCTGGAGCTCGACCTCGCCCGCTCAATGGTTACCAACACGCAAACCGGTACTAGCACCGAGCTCACCAAAAACGAACTGCGTATCCTCTCACTGCTTCTGAGCCGCGCGGGCAAGATTGTTTCGCGCTCGGCCATCATGCAGGACCTGTGGGACTCCGACGCCTTCGTGGACGACAATACGCTCACCGTCAACATCAACCGCCTGCGCACCACGCTCGAAAAAATCGGCATCAAGGGGTATTTGACCACGCATCGCGGCCAAGGCTATTCGGTCTAGGGGCCGGCTATGTCGTTTGGCAAGTTCTTTAAAGATGCGCTGCTTCCCGTCGCCGTGTGGACGTGCGGCGTGCTGCTGAGCTGCTTTGTGCTGACGGTCGCCGGTGCACCCGTTTCTATCGTGGCCGTGGCGGTCGGCGTGTCCTTTATCTTCGGTATGCTCGGCATCGTGATCGAGTACGCTCGTCGCCGCCGTTTTCTGCGTCAGTTGGAGCGCGCGGCAGAGGAGCTCGAGAGTCCCGCATGGGTGCAGGAGATGGTGCAATGCCCGACCTATGCCGAGGGCGAGCTCGAATACGAGGTCTTGCGCCGGGTGGGCAAAGCTTCCTGCGACGAGGTTGCCGAAGGCCGGCGTCAGACCGATGACTATCGCGACTATATTGAGAGCTGGGTCCACGAGGCCAAGCTGCCCCTGGCGGCGGCCCACCTGATTTTGGAAAACCTGGACGGCAGCGAAGACGACCTGTCGCGTGTGGATGACCTGGGTCGCGAGCTGGCTCGCGTGGAGCGCTATATCGACCAGGCGCTGTACTACGCGCGTTCGGAAGTCGTGGAGCGGGACTACCTGATTCGCCGCTGGGATCTCAAGACCTTGGTGACGGGCGCGATTAAAGCCAACGCGCGCGAGCTCATCGCGGCACATGTGGCGCCGGTGTGCGAGAACCTCGACTTTGAGGTATTTACCGACGAGAAGTGGCTCGAGTTTATTCTGGGCCAGCTCATTCAGAACAGCATTAAATATGCGCGTGAGGACGGCGCAAAGATCGTGTTTTCGGGCGCGTTGCTGGACGAGGGCCTGGCGAGCGAACGCATCGAGCTCACCGTCGCGGACAACGGCTGCGGCGTGAGCGCGGCCGACCTGCCGCGCGTGTTCGAGAAGGGTTTTACCGGCGATAACGGCCGTACCACCAAGCGCGCAACGGGCATCGGCCTCTACCTGGTGGCGCGCCTGTGCTCCAAGATGGGCATCGACGTCACCGCAGCATCCGACTCCGGCGAAGGCTTCGTCGTCACGTTTGCCTTCTCAACCAACAAGTTCCAATACTTTGAGTAGTCGGGCCGTCTTGCGGTGCGGACGGCTATGTTCCCGAACGTGAACACAGCTATGGGACTCAAATGAATCCCCCATAACGAAAACGTGCCATAAAAAACGTGCCGCCCCAACCAGGGCGGCACGCTATTTTTCCATCAGCCAATTCGTTGAAGTAAGGCTGCGAAGGCCGCGAGGCCGGGAGGGGTTTCCTAAGGGCACATCCCGCAGCCGCGAAGCGGCGAGGACGTGCCCTTAGGAAACCCCGCAGGCCCCGCGGCCGGTGGGAGCAACGCTACTTTACGACCAAGATGTCGCAGTCCGTATTGCGCAGCAGGAACGTCGAAATCGAACCCAGGAGCGCATACTTGATCGAGGACAGGCCGCGTGCGCCGCAGAGCACCAGGTCGGGCTTCACCACGTCGAGCATCTCGTCTTTGAGCGTCTCGCGAATACGGCCGGCGCGAATCATGACCTCGACCTCGGGAATATCGGGATTGGCCTTGGCCTCTTCGAGCTGCTTGGCGATGGAGTTCTTAAATGCCTCCTCCAGTCCGTTGACCAGATCGACCGGATAGGAACCAGCGCTCTCGAGTGCCGTGGAATCGATAACGTGGCCGATAATCAGCTTGGCGCCGTTGTTCGCGGCGACCTTGATGGCGCGTGCGAGCACAAAATCCTGCTGCTCAGTACCGTCGAGCGAAACAAATACCTTGGTATAGCCCTCGTTCATGGTTTCCTCCTTGGTCTATCGCACGGGCGCGGGGCTCGTGCGTCGGGCGGGCGCGGATGCGTGGCCGCCGGACACTTTATCTTGTTGCAGTTATACCCAAGGATTTGGGTTTGACCGCTCGCAATTCTGTGAACGGGCGAGTTTTTTGGTAAGGGTAGGCGCAGGCGCGCCGCCAACGGTTGATAATGGGACATCGCCCGCACCGTCCGCAGAACAATATCGGCGGGTGTCTAACGAGGGGGTCCCTTTGGATATCATTGAGCTTCTAAAATCTGCCTTCATGGGCCTGGTCGAGGGCATCACCGAATGGCTGCCTGTTTCGTCGACCGGTCACATGATCTTGGTGGACGAGTTCGTCAAGATGAACGTGAGCGAGACGTTCTGGAATATGTTCCTGGTCGTGATTCAGCTTGGCGCCATTTTGGCCGTCTGCGTTTTGTTCTTCTACGACCTCAACCCGTTTTCTCCCAGCAAGGGCAAGGAGGGCCGTCGCGACACCTGGGTGCTATGGGGCAAGATTGTGCTCGGCTGCATTCCCGCCGCGGCGATCGGTCTGCCGCTTAACGACTGGATGGAGGAGCATTTCTACAATGCTCCCGTCGTGGCGTTGGCGCTCATTGTGTACGGCGTGCTGTTTATCGTGATCGAGAACTGGCGCGCGAACAAGCGCGACCAGGCTGCTCTTGCCGGTTCGTTTGGTTCGCGTGCTGTGGTGGCGGGCGGACGTCCAGCCGGTGCGCATTTTGCCGCGCCCGCTGCGACTGCCGCCGCAGACGATGACGATAGCTTGGACTTTGGCTCCATCACTACGCTCGAGGATCTGAGCTGGAAGACCGCGCTGGGTATCGGTTGCTTCCAGGTGCTTTCGCTGATTCCGGGCACATCGCGCTCCGGCTCCACGATCATCGGCGGCCTGCTTTTGGGCTGCACGCGTTCGGTGGCGTCCAAGTTTACGTTCTTCCTGGCCATTCCCGTCATGTTTGGCGCGAGTGCGCTCAAGCTGGTCAAGTACTTTATTAAGGGCGGCACGTTCGGCACCAACGAAATCGCCATCCTGGGCGTGGGCTGCGTCGTCGCCTTTGTGGTGTCGCTCATTGCCATCAAGTGGCTTATGGGCTTCGTGCGCCGTCACGACTTCAAGTGCTTCGGCGTCTACCGCATCATCCTGGGCATCGTGGTGCTCGCGTACTTCTTTGTCCTGGAGCCTATGCTCGGCCTGTAACTTGGTTGACGCTGCGCGGCGACCAGAGCGACAACTTGTCATTCAAAGGGGGTGGCATGACCAAAAGGTCTATGCCGCCCCCTTTTCATGCCAATTTGTTCGCCCTGGCCGCCGCTCGCTACCGTTGCCATGACATCGGTGGCTCCGTGATTGGTACATTGGGGTCAGGTTTCTTTGAACCAACGTGGTGCAGACTAGCCAGACACCTATGAGCAAAAACAGCTGGGGCGGACCTGACGGCCGCGAACGGAGTCGAGGT
>URFU01000065.1 GCA_900547125.1 uncultured Collinsella sp. | reverse complement strand
CGGCCCTCTGTGGGCGAGCAAGCTGCGAAAACTCGATCGGTCCAGAGCAATATCGTGCGAACGGAATTCTGGCTGAATATTTGTCCGCACGGACGATCCGATAGACAGGCCGCACTATCCCCTTCTTCTAAGTTGCGGTGAAATAGGGACTGGATTTGGGGTTGAATCGTTTAAACAGTCCCTATTTCACCGCAACTTATGAGAGGGATAGAAAAAGGCGGGGACTCCTGGTGGAGTCTCCGCCTTATATACAAGGGGCGATGTTACTCGCGAGTTGCGGGATTAGACCAGACGGGCGTTGATCGTCTTGGCGATCTCGGCGGCGTCGGTGGAACCCTTGACGGTGGCACGGAAGCCCTCGTCCATGAGCGCCTCGGCGACCTTGGACAGGATCTTGAGGTGCGTGGTGCCGGCCTGGGCACCGGGGATGAGGAGGGCGATAGCCACGTTGCCGGGAGCACCGTCCATGGTGTCCCAACCGGTCACGCCAGAGTCGTCCTTGACGACGATAACGGCGGCCTCGGTAATGGCATCGGACTTGGCATGCGGAATAGCGAAGCCCTCCATCATACCCGTGGTGCCCTCGGCCTCGCGAGCCAGGAAGGCGTTCATCACGGCATCGGCGTCGCCAGCGACACCGGCCTTGACGGCCTGGTTGGAGACAAAGCTCAGGGCCTCGTCACGAGAAGCGAAGTTCTCGGCGACAAAAACGTTCTCGACCTTCACGAAGTCGGCAGCCTCGGTCTTGGGGGCCTCGACGGCAGCGGCCCTGGGAGCCTCGACCGGCTTAGCGGGAGCGGCAGGAGCGGCCTTCTGGTTCTTCTCGAAGTCATACTTCTTGAAAGCGACGAACAGGATGCCACCGACCACGGCGCCGATGAGAATCGCGAGGACCCACAGCGGACCGTTCTCGACAACGGGCAGGACCAGGAAGCCACCGTGAGGCGCCGGATCGTGGACGTTGAACATAATGGTCAGGATCGAGGCGATGGAGGAACCGAGCATCATGATGGGCATGACGGGCCAGATGTTCTTGGTCATGAACGGAATGGCGCCCTCGGTGATGTGGGTGCAGCCAAGGATGAGGTTGACGACACCGGCGTCATGATCCTCCTGGCTGAAGTACTTCTTGCCGACGATGACGGCGAAGGTGGTGATCAGCGGCGGAACGATACAGGCGGCAGAGACGGCAGCCATGAAGTTGGTGCCGAAGTTATAGGTGTCGGTGCCGACACCAGCAGCCAGGGCCTCGGTGAGCATGGCGGTACCGGTGACGTAAGCAGCCTTGTTGACCGGGCCGCCCATGTCAAAGGCGCACATGCAGCCGATAGCAAGACCCAGGACAACAGCGCCGGAAGCAGACAGACCCTTGAGGAAGTCCATCATGGCGGTGTTGATGGCAGCCATGGGGCCGGAGATGCCGAGCATGACCAAACCGACGATAGCAGTCGAGAACAGCGGGTACAGGAAGATGGCCTTGAGGCCGTCCAGGTTCTTGGGCAGCTTGGCAAAAACCTTCTCGAGCAGAAGGATGACATAGCCGGCAAGGAAGCCGCCGACAATGCCGCCCAGGAAGCCGAAGCCCACACCGGTGCCGCCAGCATCGATCATGTGTGTATCGGCGTTAACAGGCAGACCCTGGATGGCAATCATACCGGCGACGAAGCCGGGGACGAGTGCCGGGCGCTTGCCGATGGACTCGGCGATGTAGGCGGAAAGCACGGGAACCATGAGGTTCATGGCAATGCCGCCGATGATCTTGAGCATAGCGGCGAAGCTGTTGTAGTCGGCAGCCGTCGAATCGAAGGACGTGATGCCCCACAGGAACGAAACGGCGGTCAGGACGCCACCGGCGACGACGAAGACCAGCATGTGGCTGACGCCGTTCATGAGGTGCTTATAGATGATGTGACCGATGGATTCCTTCTCCTCGACCTCATCCTCGACATCGGCAGCAGCGGCAACCGTATCGTCGCCCTTGGCGGCGAGTGCGCGGTCGATCAGCTTGCCGGCAGCCTCGACGGACAGAGCCTTGGAAACACCAACGGAAACCATGGGCTTACCAGCGAAACGCTCCGCCTGGACATCCTTGTCGGCTGCGACGACGACGGCCTTGGCACCAGCGATCTCACTCTTGGTGAGCTCGTTCTCGACACCGACCTGGCCATGGGTCTCGACCTTAATGGTCAGACCGCGCTCGGCAGCTGCCTTCTCCAGCGCCTCCTTCGCCATGAAGGTGTGCGCGATGCCGGTCGGGCAACCGGTGGCGGCGATGATGTCAAACTTAGCCATGTGTCCCTCCTTCTTGAGTACTGCGCCCGCAGGCGCTCCCCTACACGCGCTTCGATGCGCGTTTTTCCACATCTGAAAGATACCAAGTCACCGCTTAGACGAGAAGAAATACAGCTCATTTCTCCGGTGAAAGGTTCTTTCATTACCGTAAACGGTCGATGAAAGTTTACCATCAACTATTGAAACGGCAAGGTGTATCTTGTAATTGAAAATGCCCCTATACTACGACATTACTAAACAAGTCCGATTTTTATGCCAGCCAGGAGCCATCCCATGTCCGATAGCAGCAAGAGCGCACTCTCCCTAATTAGCACTCACAGGGGGTACAGCGAGTCCGAGCAGCGCATTGTCGATTATATCCTAGAGCATCAGTCCGAGGCACCGCGCCTGACAGCTGCCCAGCTCTCGCGCGCCGCCGCAACCTCCGAGGCAACCGTCTCGCGCTTCTGCCGCAAACTGGGTTTTGGCAGTTTTCGCAGCTTCCAGTTTTCACTAGCGCGCGATCTGGAGAGCCAGCGCAATGAAGGCCTCACCGACGAGGTCTCGCTCGACAATATGGAGCAGAGCCTCAAGAATATTCTCGCTGCCAAGGTAAGCGAGCTCAATGCGACTATCGATGGCATTGATCACGACACGCTGGCAGCCGTCGTGCACGCGTTTAAGAACGCAGGGGCTATCGAGTTTGCAGCCGTAGGCAACACCAACGCCGTCGCGCTCGACGCGACATTTAAGTTTTCGCAGCTGGGCCTTCGCTGCATGGCAAGCACCATCAGCGAGACCTCGATTGGTTTTGCGCTCACGTTGCACCCTGGCGATTGTTTAGTACTGATCTCGAACTCCGGCAAGTCTCGCCGACTGAATCGCATGGCAAAAGCGGCTCGCGGCTGTGGCGCCACCGTTGTCGTCATCAGCAGCGACAGCAAGTCCCCGCTTGCTCGCCTGGCCGACTACACCTTTAATACTGTGAACCACGAGGCACTGCTCACCACGGGCGACTTTGCGTTCTCCAAGATGAGCGCCACGATGATCATCGAGGTTATCTACAACTTCCTGCTGCCCGAGATTGAAGACGCCCGCGAGCATATCAGCTACTACGAGGAGCTCATCCAGCCGGATAAGGTCGTGGAGTAGGTTTTATCAGGGGTCGTTATGTACCGTTCCGATAAAACTATGCCGGTTTACTACGATGAAATCGGAATATGCGACCACATCGTGTTTTAAAAGAAAACCGCAGGGGTTCTACCTGCGGTTTTCTTTTTACAATTTTAGCTGTGCTCGAGCTACGCCGATTCATCGTAGTAAACCGGCATAGTTTTTGACGGTGAGGCCAAACAAGCAAGTGGCGGTGCAACAATTGCTGATATTATGTCCCCGCCAACACTGTCAGCTCGTTCTAACCTCGAGCCTCTTCCAACATCTGCTTGGCATGTGCCAGGCTTGCCTCAGATTGATCGCCACTCAGCATACGGGCGATCTCTGCGATGCGGGCATCCCCGGCCACCTCATCCAGATGCGTCTGGGGAACGTCGCCGGGCTCTTTACTCACCACGTAGTGTTTGTCGGCCATGACGGCGACCTGCGCCAGGTGGGTTACGACAATCACCTGATGCGTAGCGGCGAGATCTGCCAGCACGCTCGCGAGGGCACGTGCTGTAGAGCCGCCGACACCGGCATCGACCTCGTCGAACACCAGCGTATCCACGCCGTCCGCGTTACCGAGAACGACCTTGCTCGCCAGCATGACGCGGCTCAGCTCGCCGCCCGACGCAATGCGGCGCAGGGGGCGCGGCGTCAATCCGGCACCACTGCGATACAAAAGCTCATAGCTCGAAGGCCCCGCCAGCGTCCATTCGGCACGCGGTAGAGCGCGCGACTCCCAAACGAGCTCGGCGTCGCCCATCTCCAGGCGCGCCATCTGACGGCCAACCTCGTGGCAAAAGCGAGGGGCTGCGGTATTCCGCACGCGTTTAAGCGCCTTGGCAGCAGCAAAAAGCTCGCGTTCGGCACACCCGAGCGCCTCGCGAGCCTTCTTGATCCGCTCATCACCATCATCGACCAGCGACAACAGCTCTTGTGAGCGGTCGCGCATGGCAAAGACATCGTCCATGGTGGGCCCCCACTGACGCAGTAGGCCCTTAAGATCGGAATAGCGCTCGCGCATACGAGCCAGCTCGCGCGGATCGAAGGCGCCCCCATCGCGATAGGTGCGCAGCTCGTTGGCACAATCCTCAAGCGAGATGCAGGCATCCGAAAGCGCATCGGCGATATCACCCAGCTTGCGGTCGACGGTCGCCATGCGGGAAAGCTCCGCCACGGCACTGTTCAGGGCATCGAGCGCTCCCCCTTCGGCAGCAAGCGATGCATGGGCATCATTGGCCGTGGCCACCAGCACCTCGGCATGCTCGGAGCGCGGCAGCAGCTCCTCGAGCTCCTCATACTCGCCCGGTTTGGGGTCGACCTCGGCGATGCGCTCCAGGGCGAAGCGCGCCTCCTCGACGCGACTCCCCTGCGCACGCGAGGCCTCTTCGACGCGACGGACCTCCTTGGCAGCCGCACGCGATGCCTTAAAGCAAGCACGGTAGTGCTCGAGCGCCTCGAGTGCCGGGCGTCCTGCCCAGGCATCGACCATGGCAACATGATGCGCCGGGTCGAGCAGGCGCTGGTGCTCGTGCTGACCGCAAAGATCCATCATCACGCCGACGCGCTCCGAAAGTTCGCGCACGCTGGCGATGCGGCCGTCAATTTTTACGCGGCTGCGGCCCTCGGCAGAAAGGCTGCGCTGCACGGTGAAGCCCTCCGTGTCGTGCGGGCCATCAAACAGGCGCGCCTCGACGCTGGCAAGCGCCTCGCCCTCGCGCACCGTCGACGAATCCGCGCGCTCGCCCAAAATGAGCTTGAGTGCCGAGAGCAGCGCGGTCTTACCGGCGCCGGTTTCTCCAGTCAGAACCGTTAGACCCGTGCTCGGAACCAACGTCGCCTCGCGAATGCGTGCAATGTTGGAGACCTGCAGCTCATCGATCATGACGCACTCCGTAGAACACGCGGCTCACCGAGTTATAGAAGCTCTCGGGGCCGTAATCCAGCAGCAGCACATCGCCGGGACCACGGCGCACAGCCACGCTCTCGACCGTGCCATCGCAGGTAATAAACTGCCCGTCGATGGCGATCGCCGGCACGCTCGGGCGGTCATCGGACATAAAGATCTCGACGACATCGCTTGGCGAGGTCAAAAAGGCGCGAGCCTGAATGGTATGCGGAGCGATGGGCACGCAGACCATGCCCGTGTAATCGGGGCTGACGATGGGGCCGCCGGCGGAAAGCGCGTACCCGGTGGAGCCGGTCGCCGTCGAAACGACGACGCCGTCACCGCGCAGGCGGTCGATATGATGGCCGGACACCGTGATGTCGAACTCGACCATATCGGACAGGGGCCCGCGCGTAAGCGCCATATCGTTGAGGGCAAACGTGCGCACGACATCCTTCGTACCGTCTTCGCGTACCGAGACGATATCGGCGGCGATGGTGGCGCGGCGACTCACATGGAGCTCGCCGGACAGGGCATCACTCACGACCTGCAAAATGTCGCGCTCCTCGGGGCTCGCGGCCGTCAAAAACCCTAAATGACCATAGGAAAGACCCAAAATGGGAATCTCGCGGTAGTTAAGAATGCGGGCGGCGCGCAGCAGCGTACCGTCGCCGCCGAGCGTAATGACCAGATCGGAGCCGTCAATATCAGGAGTGCTTTGAATCTTCGATCGCTGGTCGGCAGCCCATGCGACCTCATAGCCCTGGCGCGTCAACCAAAGCTCGAGCATCAGGCCGCTCTCGACCGCCTCTTGTTTGTAGTAATTGGGAACCAGAAAGACCTTCATAGCGTTGCAGCTTTCTCGCTCAAAACCGATACCTGGGATTGAAGCTCGTCGTCGGTGCGGTCGCCGGGGGCAAACCTCGTGCCGTACAGGAAAAACTCAACGTTTCCTTTGGCGCCATGGATGGGCGACACGCACACGTCGCGCGGGAACAGGCCCTTGGCGGCAAAGAGCCCAATCGCCGCCACGAGCGTATCACGGCGGACGGCTGGGTCGGTCACGATGCCGCCCTCGCCCACCAGCGCAGCCGGCGCCTCAAACTGGGGCTTTACGAGCGTGCAAAACGAACCCGAAGGCTTGAGGCACTCCATCACGGCGTCAATGATATTCGCGATACTCGTAAACGACACATCGCACACGGCCAGATCGCTAGCGCCACCGTAGCCAAGCTCGGGCCGCTGCGTCACGTTGGTGCGCTCATGGAGCGTCACGCGATCGTCTTGGCGCAGCGACCAATCAAACTGGGCGCGGCCCACATCGACCGAAACAACCGTGGCGGCACCACGCTTGAGCAGGCAATCGGTAAAGCCGCCCGTGGAGCAGCCCACATCGAGGCAAGCAAGGTCCGTCGGATCAATCCCAAACGCATCGAGCGCGCCCTCGAGCTTGAGGCCGCCGCGCCCCACATAGGGAATACGGCCCTTCACGTGCAGGGGCAGACCGGGCGTCACCTTAAGGCCCGGCGAGGTCAAGCGCTCGCCGCCACTCGAGACCAGGCCGGCCATAAGAGTGCGAAGGGCATCCGCGCGATCGGCGCAGATGCCCTGTGAAATCAGTTCGTCATCGAGACGCACGCGTTTCATGAATGCCATCAACCATTCGTATCCGGAGACGCGGCCTGGCTATCCTGGGATTCGTTTGCCGCATCCTCATCGTATTCCTGCTCGAGCTTATCGGCCTCGCGAGGCGTCAACTCAAACTTATCGACCATATCAACCGCACGGGAGCCCAGCTCGATCGCCTCGTCAAACAAATCGAGCGAACGCTCCAGGGACGTATCCTTGGAGCGAACGGTCGCGATAATCTGGTCCAAGCGGTCCGAGATCTCGTCGAAGTTGCGGACGGAACCCTCTGGCATGGCTACTCCTCGAC
The DNA here is from genome assembly GCA_900547125.1 of uncultured Collinsella sp. GTDB lineage: Bacteria > Actinomycetota > Coriobacteriia > Coriobacteriales > Coriobacteriaceae > Collinsella. The sequence goes on along the minus strand of URFU01000065.1, from coordinate 5,518 downwards.
GGTACCGGTCTCGGCCTCGGCGACCTCGGCATCCTCGTCGAGAACGCCGGCCGCAGCCTGAGCGGCGGCAACCTTGGCGGCAGCCTCGGCAGCCTGGGCCTCCTCGCGGGCACGGTCCTCGGCCAGCAGCTCCTGATACAGGTCCTCGCCCGGCAGCTCCTCGCTACGAGCGATCTTGCCCAGCACGCCGTTGACAAACGACGCGGACTGGTCGGTGCCATAGGCCTTGGCAAGCTCGACTGCCTCGTTGATCACGATGGCGTCCGAGACCTCCTCGTCGGTAAGGAAGCGCATCTCATAGACGGCGATACGCAGCAGATTGCGGTCGGCACCGGGCATACGCATAAGATCCCAGTTCTTGGCGACGGAGCGCAGGGCGCAGTCGATGCGGTCGATGTGCTCGTAGGCACCGCGGCACAGCTCCAGCGCGTAGGGGTCAAGGGGACCCTTCGAGATCAGGAAATCGCCCTCGAGGACGCGCTCGAGCGGGCTGTCCGTGGCCTCGGCCTGAAACAGCAGCTGCAGCGCCTGACTGCGGGCAAGCGTACGCCCGCGATAAACCTTAAGGCTCAAAGGTTACTCCTTGGGGAAAACGAGGCCGTCGATGCAAACGTCAACGCGCTCGACTTCGACGCCCACCTGGGCGTCGATGGCGGCGACCACGGCGGCGCGAACGGCCTCGGCGAGTTTCTTGAACGGATAGCCAAAGAACACCACGACGCGCACGGTGAGCGCGAGCTTGTCGCCGATGACCTCGGTCTCGACCGCCGGCTCGGAAGCCGGGGCCTTGGACGAAAACATCATGGAGACAAGGTTGGTGGCAAGGTCCTTGACGCCCACGGAGGCGATGCCCTCGACATCCGTGACGGCGCGCGAGACGATGGCGGTCAGAACATCGGGCGAAATGCCGATGCCGTCAATCTTGATTTCCTGGGGCATGAGTCCTCCTAGAAGAGTTGGTTGCTAGACGCGGGAGACGAACTTGCCGTCGCGGGTGTCAACCTTGATGACCTCGCCCTCGTTGAGGTACATGGGGACCTGGATGACAGCGCCGGTGTCGATGGTGGCCGGCTTGGTGGAACCCTGGACGGTGTCGCCCTTGAAGCCCGGGTCGGTCTGGACGATGGTGGTCGCGTTGAACATCGGCGGGGTCACGCCCATGAGCTCGTCGTCGGCGAAGAGCAACTGGCAGGTGTCGTTCTCGCGCAGCCACTTGGCGTTCTCGCCCACCATGTCCTCGGGAACGGGAACCTGCTCGTAAGACTCGTTGTCCATAAAGATGTAGTCGGCGCCGTCGTTGTAGAGGTACTGGAACTCACGGGTGGTGAGCATGACGCTCTCGAACTTGGTGCCGGCGTTGCAGGTGTTCTCGACGACGCGGCCGCTCTTGATGTCGCGGGTCTTGTAGCGCACAAATGCGCCGCCCTTGCCAGGCTTGACGTGCTGGAACTCGACGATGGTGTAGACCTTGTCCTTAATGCGGAGACCGAGGCCGTTCTTGAAGTCGGCGGTAGAAATGGTAGGCATAGCGACCTTTCTTCTTATGGGCAGAACGCACAGGCGTCCAAATTACATACGACAGAAATTATACACTTGCAGACGGCGCCTGCGGCGAGCGCATAAAAAGAGAACGCGGGACGTCCGAATCGATCCGAACGCCCCGCCCCAAACTATCTACCGAAGTAGACTAGCAATCGATAACGTGCAGGTCATGCGGGGTCTTAGTGAAGGGCTCGTAGCCGTTCTCGGTGACCACGCCGTAGTCCTCCAGGCGCACGCCGCCCACGCCGGGCAGGTAGACGCCGGGCTCCATGGTGATAACCGAGCCGACCTCGATGATATTCTTACTGCGGTTGAAGTTAGGCAGCTCGTGGATGTCGATGCCCACGCCGTGGCCCAGACCATGGTTGTAGTAATCGCCATAGCCGGCATCGCCGATGATCTTCTTGGAAAGCTTGAAAATGTCGTTGCCCTCGACGCCCGGATGGATGGCGGCGACGCATTCCTCGTGCGTGCGGCGCACGAGTGCGTACAGGTCGACTTGCTCCTGCGTGGGCTCGCCCATCACGACGGTGCGTGTCATGTCGGAGCGGTAATCACAGTAGCCCGCGCCGTAATCCATAAGAACGAAATCGCCCTTCTCGATCACGCGGTCGCTCGGCACGGCATGCGGGTTGGCGGTGTTGGGACCGCTCGCCACGATGGAGCCGAAGGCAAGGCTATCGGCGCCGTTGGCGAACATAAAGTTCTCGAGCTCGTTGCGAACCTGCTTCTCGGTCATACCAGGCTTAATAAAGCCGAGCATGTGCTGGAAGGCGGCGTCGGTGATCGACTGCGCATGGCGCATGAGCTCGATCTCCTCAGCGTCCTTAATGGCGCGCATCTTGCGAATGTCGGCATGCATCAGCGGCAGCATGCAGGCGACGGAACGATCCTCCAGACCACGCTGAATACCCTGGTAGAAGTTAATCTGCATGTCATCCTCGACGGCGCAGACGCGGCATTTGTTGGCCGCAATCTTGCCGGCGACCCAGCCGGGGATGGTGCCCTCGTCCATGTCGTAGACCCAGGGGCTGCCGGCGGGCGTGTTCTCCTCAAAACTGTTGAGATAGCGCGAGTCGGTGTGGAACAGGCACTGATCGGCCGTAATAAACGCGGCGTGAGGGAACTCGAAGGTGTAGTCGAAGACGCCCTTCACGCCCGTGAGCCAACGGAGATTGGCCTCGTCGCGCACGACGATGGCGTCGTAGCCGCGCTCGGCCATCAGGGCACGGACACGCTCAATACGACCGGCAGGACCGGCAGCAAACTCAGACATGCAGATTCCTTTCTTGATGTCCTCAATAAAAGCGGGACGGGTCCCGATCGAAAGACGGATTCGCACGCGATCCGCAACCAATTGAAAACCCGCACCTCAACATGATACGAAAGACGATGGATGTCAATAAAACTTAGAGAAGTTCTTTGCGAGAAGCCAAGTAGGCGTGAGCATGGCGCTCAAGAACCTCGTCCTCAACGCTCGTTAGACGAATGGCGCCAAGTGCCGCGGGCAGCGGCAACATACTGCGGTTCGAGCGGACAAACTGCTGCCTGCGGAACTCCGCGATATATGCGGCGGGCTCCAGATCGAAGGCAAACTCCTCGATACCAAAGTCCTCCAGGCAGTCATCGACCTCAAAGACGTAATCGATATCGAAGTCGCAGGCATCATGTGCTAGGCGCGCCTCAAAGCGCATACCTTCGGACAACAGCTGGTAGGCAGGGACCTGCGAAGCGGCATCGACCAAGCAGGCGCGCAGGGTACGCTCACCCGTCTTGCCAAAATCGAGCGCATGGCGGGCGCTCGGGTTCGTGGCCATCAGTACGTCCTTGCGGGCAGTCTGAGACCACTGAACGGCATTGACGAGCGCGACTTCCTCGCCAGCGAGAATCTCGGGGACGGTCTCGGTAAACTGATTCCAACGGGACTTGCTGCTCGAAAGCATGGTGCCAACAAGTACCGCATAACCGAGCTTGAGGTCTTCGGGGTCCGCTTCGCGAACAAGGTCGAGGTCACACACGACCAAGCCCGGCTCGGGACGGAACGCGATAGCGGGAAGCGCATTCGCCGACGAGGCGACGAGTGGCTTCATGGTCGTCGCGACCGTGAGCATGGCGTCGAACGTCGTCGGCAGCAAGGCGCACTCGGTGCGACCGCACCACTGATTGGCACACCAGCAAACGACCGAGCAGGTCACCGTGTCGCCGACAGCGACAACGAGATCGTCGCAGGTAATGCCGTTAGCCGACAGGGCGCCAAAAACGGTATCGGCATCGGCCAGCGTAGCACCGGCAGGCGAAACCTCGAGGACAAGCGGCGACACGGCAAAACCGGCGTCGACCAGCGCATGCTCGACAACCTCGCCAAAACGCTCGGATGTGGCGCTGTTCCAAACCACCATCGCGCGCTTGGGTTTGCCCACAGCCGAGGCAAACATGCGCGACAGCTCCTCGAACGCGCCCAATCCGACGCGGACATCGACACTGCGGTTTTGGAAATTGATAAGTTGACGGCGAATCATAGCAGTCCACGCTCCAAAAGCATCTCGGCACAAAGGTAGGAAACGTCCTCGAAGGACTTGTTACGAATATCAAGGGTAAGATCGGCAGCTTGACGATACAACGGACGGCGATGCTCAAAGAGCAGCGCCGCGTGCTCGGGCGAGCGGAAATCGGGACGCGTGTCGGAGCGGCGGATCTGGCGCATCGAATCCTCAAAATCGCCCTCGAGGTACACACAGGTACCCATCTGGTGCATGAGCTCGATATTGACCGGCGTCTCGACAATGCCGCCACCGCACGAAACCAGCAAGCTGCGCTCGCTTTGGAGCGAACGGAGCGCCGAGGTTTCGAGCTCGCGAAAGCGCTCCTCGCCCTCGGTTTCAAAAATCTCGGTTACCGATTTGCCGCAACGGCGCACGACAAGGCGGTCGGTATCAATAAACCGACGCTTGAACATCGTGCCCACGTTGCGTGCAAGCGTCGATTTGCCCGCACCCAAAAACCCGATAAAGAAGATATGGTCGCAGCCGTGCTTGGTGTGCTGGGACATGACGAAACCTATTCCTCGCAGGGAAGGTCGCGCAGGGCCCGGCGCTCAAAGATACGGAAGATCTGCGTATACCACAGGTCCTGAGTTGCCTGTGGCTTTACCAAGATCGTGTCGACGCCGGCAAAGTTACCGCTCCACACGTCCGTGTACAGCTGGTCACCGATCAGCACGGCCTCATCGGCCGTGGCGCCCAAGCGCTTAAGACCGGCCTTGAGAGCAAACGGTGCAGGCTTCATGGCATGGCTGATGGCCTCGAGCCCCAGCTCGCGTGCTGAGCTCATGACCTGGTCGCGATGCCAGTTGTTCGACACCATGCACAGCTTAAAGCCCTTGGCACGAGCGGCGTCGAGCCAGGCCGAGACGGCAGCGGGAACCTGCTCGGTATCACGCGGCACCAGGGTGTTATCGCGGTCGAGCAAAATGGCGCGCTTGCCGTCGGCCCACAGGGTATCAAGGTCGATGCGGTCGACCGAGGCAACATATCGTTTGGGGCTGAAAATCCTCATGTTTAATTCCAAGACTGTTGGTGCTCTTCGTAGGTCTGAGAGAAATACTCCTCGTCCTGCGTAATGTAGAAATACAGGTCATCGGAGTCGGTGGGCTCAAGGGTTGCCTTGAGCGCCTCGAGTGACGGAGAGCAGATGGGCGTGGGCGGCAGGCCTTCGTGCATATAGGTGTTATACGGGCTATCGCTCTGCAGGTCGTCGGCGGTAACCTCGCCGCCGGTGACATACATCATGGTCGCATCGCTATTGAGGTAGCGCAGACCGTCGAGCTTGCCGGCAAGACGGTTGTAGAACACCGCGGCGACATGCGCGCGCTGCTCGGCGTTGAGGCCTTCGCGCTCAACGATGGAAGCGAGATTGATGATGTCGTAATCAGACATCTCCACGCCGTAGCGCTCCTTGATTTTGGCCTCGCAACCGG
>URFU01000064.1 GCA_900547125.1 uncultured Collinsella sp. | reverse complement strand
CGGTTGCAGCGCGAGAAGGATGAGTGTCAGAAACGTCGGCAGCAAAAAAGCGGCCTCGACCGTAGACTGCGCCCGGTCCTCGCGCGCAACATCAATACAGCACGATGTCCTTAGCACCCGCAGCAGCGTCGACAACCGATGTCGAGGTGACGCCGTGAGATGCCGCCCGCTCGACCAGCGCCGCCAAGCGCCCATCGGTACCGGCACGCCAAAGCCCCGCGATCGCCAGCACGATGGAAAGCAGCGCCACCGTGACGATGGCGTATTCGACCGTTGCCTGGGCAGATTCCTCGCGCAGGACGTCATGCATTTCACGACCCCTCCTTTGAGTTCGTTGTCTGCGGGGTCAGGCGGACCACGCGCAGGCGACACGAAGTATCACCAGCATCCGCGGCAACCGTCACCATATCGACCCAGCCGCGTCCGTCACGCACGATAGCGCCCCACACGTTGCCCTTGATGTCGAGATAGCCGCTCAGAGCAAGTTGCGCCGTGGGCACCTCGCGATAGGCGCGCAGCATATCTGCCGCCGCTTCGGTCATCGGTCGGCACTCGGACCATGCGAGACGAACAGCGACGGCATTGTTTGCAGATGAACCCGTTGCAGCGTCCGCACACTCGTCGAGTGCTTGCAAGAACGTTTGTGCCGTGACGGCGGCGTTCGCATCGTCCGCGCCTCGCTCATCGTCTTTTTGAGACGCCGCAGCCGAGCCCGAGCCCGCATCCGCGGCAACCCCTAAACGTTGTTGCCGTGCTGCGTTAAGCCCCCAAACCGCCACTGCCACCGCCACGACCGCACAGGCGAGCACCAGCAACGCGCCGACGGGACGGGCGCCCTCTACAGGCTGTTGATGCCCTCGCTGATAGCGCTCCATAAATCTTGGACCTTGCCCTTAAATGCGACGATGGCAATGATGGCAATCACCACGAGCACACCGACTAGGATGGCGTACTCGGTGGTGCCCTGCGCGCTCTCCTCCCGCAGCAGTTCTTCGGCACGCTGGCGAGCGTGAATTGACTGGCAAAACGCCAAGCTCCAGACCTTGCCAACAACGTCAGTCATCGTATTCATGTATTCCTCCCTACATCATCCCGCCTGCTCCCAGCAGCGGGCCCAATATGGACAGAAGCAACGCCGGCAAGATGAGCGTGCCGGTGGGAATCAGCAACTTGACCGGCGCACGCTCAATCTCGCGCTCGACCGCGGCGCGATGGGCCGCGCGAATCTCGCGACTTTGGGCCGCCAGCGTCTCGGCAAGCGGGGCACCGAGAGCAAGCGCCTGCCCCGCTGTGATGGCAAAGGTCTCGAGCGCCCGCACATCCAGGTCGCGCGCGGCCGCCAGAAGCTCATCCTCTCGCGTCCCTACGCCCACCCGCCATGCCATGCAGGCTCGCTCAAGGCGGAGCGCCAACGTCGATTGGCGATTGGCGCAAAAAACCTCAAGCGCCGCATCGAACGAAAGGCCGGCCGAAAGCCCCAGACGCACCACGTCGATCATCTCGGACACCTCGCCGAGCGACACCTGCGCCGTACCACCCGTGCCGAGCATGCCCCTCAACCGTGCTACCAGGACATCGGTCACCGATCGGGCAGCCGCAACAACCAGCAGCGCCTCGCGTTTGCAGACCTGGGCGATCTTGCATGCGTCCGCACGATTGAGCCCTGTCACGATAAACACGCTGAGCGCGCACAGGCATGCCGCGACCCCGACCAGGGCGCTCATAGCTCCACCCGCATAATGCGTCGGATGACCACCAGGGCGACGGCGTTGAGGGCAAGTCCCAGTACCACGGCACCGGCACCCGCCGGCGTTGCAAGGCCGCGGCGAAAGTCGGCCGAAAGCAGCGCCAGCACCGCGCACATACCCGCCGGCATCGCCGAGACCATGTGTGCCGACATACGAGCCTGCGATGTCTTGACGTCCAAGCGGCGCTTGAGCTCAATGCGCTCCCCCACCATGCTCGACGCCTCGGACAACAGGTCGGCAAGCGGGGCACCGGTTCGCTGCGACACCTTGAGCGCCAAGGTGACAAGCGAAAGGCCGGGGGCATCGATACGGTCGAGTAGGTCATCCAACGCATCAGTCGCCGAGACGCCGCAGTCGATCGCCGTCGCCACGCGCAAAAACTCGGTATGCACCGGCTCTTGCGCGTGAGTTCCCACAAACCTCATGCCCTGGGCCAGCGAATGACCCGAGGCGAGCGACATAGAGAGCGCCGTAAAGGCCTCGGGCATGGCTTCTTCCACATCGTGTTGCTCGCGGCGACGGTCGAAGGTGTCGCGAGCGGCGCCTACGCCAAACGGTGCGAGCAGCCCCAGGACAAAGCCGATGGGCGACAGCGATACGACAGTCAGGGCAATGCCGCAGACACCACTCGATAGCAGCAAGCATGCCAGGCGCGCCTCGTCATCCTCGATAACAAGGCCAAGGCGATGTGCTGGAACCAGCGCCGCCCAGGAGCGGGCAATCTTTTTTAGCAGGTCGTTTTCTACCAACTCGCGCGGCAGCCTCTCGGCAACCGACTCAAGCGCATGACTGACCAGTTCCGCCGGCGGCACGCGCGACACACGAGGCTCCGCCCCGCACGCCACCGCGGCAGAAAGCCCTGTCAAGCCCCCTACGACGAGGGGCACAACGATCTCCATTCGTCCACCTCCTCTTGTGTGAGCGTTCCCGAGCGCAGGCCCTCCGCGATAAACGGAGGCTCGCGATCGAGCGTCCAGGTGCGCGTGGCGGCATCGAACGTCACGTAGCGCTCAAGCTCCACGCCGCCTGACGTGCCGCGTCGCACCCCCGAATAGGAGGACACGAAACGCCTGCCGTCCGCATGACGCTCGGACATCACGATGCCGTCGAGCGCCATGGCAATCTGCTCCTCGATAAGCTCGCTCGGCAGATCGATGCCATAGCGCGCAAGCAGCGTCAAACGCACCACGGTCTCCTGCTCGGTGCCCGCATGAAGCGTGGTGAGCGATCCGTCGTGCCCGGTGTTCATGGCCTGCAGCATGTCGCAACATTCCGCACCGCGCACCTCACCCACCACAATACGGTCGGGACGCATGCGCAGGGCGTTGGTCACCAGATCGCGGATTGTCACCGCGCCCTCGCCCTCAATTGAAGCCTCGCGCGCCTCCAGGCGAACCACATGCGGGTGATGTGCAAACTTGAGCTCGGCGGAGTCCTCGATCGTCACGATGCGCTCGCCGGTGGATATCTCGCACGATAGCGCGTTGAGCAGTGTGGTCTTGCCCGACCCCGTGCCACCTGCAACCGCCAAATCCTGGCGCAGCGATACCGCACACGAAAGCAGCTGCGCATACCAAAGCGGTAGCGACCCCAGGCCCACAAGCTCGTCCAACGAACAGATGCGGTCTGAAAACTTGCGGATGGTGAGGATTGGCCCATCGATCGCCACGGGCGGGATCACCGCGTTGACGCGATAGCCCGTTTTAAGGCGGGCGTTGACGATGGGGCTGCGCTCGTCGATACGGCGGCCAAGTGGCGAGATAATGCGGTCGATAAGCACACGGATCTGCTCATCATCCTCAAACGCATGCTCGATGGGGTACAAGACGCCGCCGCGTTCAAAGAAAGCCGAGCGGCAGCCGTTGATCATGATCTCGGTAACGGTGTCGTCCTCGATGAGCGGCTGCAGCGGGCCCAGGCCCACCACGTCATCCAAAATCTCGTCAATGATGGTCTCGCGCTCGGGCGTCGCCAGGTCGCCCGGCTCCTCCACGTTGAGCGCCGCCTCCACCGCAGGACGCAATTCCGAGCGGGCGCGCGCCGGATCGATGTATGCGCTGATACGCGCCACCTCGTCATAGCCCATGCGGTCCATCACGGCGCGTTTGGTGCGGCGCTTGACGGCACGGTGGCGTCCCGCATCAACAGGCACTGTCGCCGCGGCCGCACCGGCTTCCTTAATCCTTGTTTGCAAACTCATCGCGAATCACCCTCGCGCGACCAGGGAAGACGGATGCGCGGGCGCTCGGTACGCGTCGCACGGTCGGTGACCATATCGCTCCAGGGACCGACGGCGCAGCCCAGCTCCACGAGCATCTTGCGCGTGGCTTCGCGCACGCTGGTGGCAAAAGCGCTGGTTTGGCCCACTGCCTCGTCAGCACGGCCGAATGCCATGAGCGCCGCCAAGTCCTGCCCGCCGTCGGCGATGCGGATCTTGGAGCTCAACGCGCAGGCAATCTCAAAGCGCATGGCGACATCCTCGTCAGCGCCGCGCGCGCCAAACCGGTTGAATACGGCGCTCATGCGCGTACGCGGCACGCCCACACGGCTCGCCAGTTCGATAACGCGTGCCGCGGACGTCGCAGACGACACCGACGGATCGCCCACGACCAGGCAGCGGTCGCTTGCCGCCACCGCGGCCGCCACGGCGTCACCCCAAAAGACCGAGGTGTCGACAAGCACCACGTCGGATTCGCGGCGCAAGACGTCGAGCAGCAGCTCCACCGGACGCGCCATGAGCTCGGCCTGTTCGGGCGCGGCGACCGGCCCCCAAAGCGTGACGCCCGGGGCCACGCGCATCGAGGCGGCCACGATGTCCGATTCGGCAAGTGCGCCCGCAGCCGATGGCTCGATAAGCGTCGCCATGTCATGCGGGGTATCGGCACCTAACAGGTCATAGAGGTTTCCAAACATCAGGTCCAAGTCGAGCACGGCAGCACGCAGGCCCAGCAGCGACGCCGCGTGCGCCATGGCGGCGACGATCGTCGACTTGCCGCAACCGCCCGAACCCGAGACGACGCAGACAACCGGGGCTCGATGCGACGGAGCGGCGGCATCCGCCGGCGGCGTGGGGGCAGGCGACGCGGGCACGGACGGCAACGTCCCCGTCTCCCCGGCAGCGCTCATATGCTGCGCCCAAGCCGGCATGGCAGGCTGCTCGGCCTGCGAGGCCGAGCCTGGAGACTTCACGGTCGCATCGGCACGAGCATTGTCGCTCCCGGCAAGCCCCTCCACCTCGTCGAGCTCATCGACCAGGCTCACGCCATGCACGTATCCCATATCTACAGCCAGAAGCTCCTCGCCATACGGCACCGGCTCTCCGACATCATCGTATGCAAGGGGATCCCGGGAACACCGATCATGCTCGGCTTCCGCTTTTCCATAATCATCAACACGCGGGCCTCTTGTAGCGCGAGGCGCCCCGGGTTCCCTATCAACAAAAGCATCGGGCTCAATCGTCATACACCGGCCGTAATCAACCGTTCCCTCGCCCGCGCGCCCGTTGCCGCATATGCTGCGCGCAGCGATAACCTCGGTCGCCCCTGCGCGAAACAGCCCCTCGATATCCGAAGGATCGAGCGTCTCTATCAGTACGACCACGCGGCTCACGCGGCCCTCGGCCGTCAGGCGCGCAACGGTCTTTCGCACGTCTTCGGCATCGAACAGGGCTGCCGCGATAATCGCCGCCCCGCGACGCGACGGAAACGCCCGTGCCATGGACACCAGCCCATCCAGGTCGCCCACGCGAAGCACTTGCGCGCCCGCATCGCGGCCCTCGACTTCCCGCTGCAGCAATCCGTAATCACCGCACGCGCAGCATGCAAGCCAGATCGCTTTCATCACTCGTCGCCTCCGCTCTTTTTGTCGCGCACCGTGGCGGGAATCGTCAAACTGACCGTCCCCATACACGAGGCCCCCAGCAATACCTTAACGACATCAGGGTCGGCCGCCAGCGTCACCCATTCGATCTTGCCTTCACGCGTGGCGCCGGCATCTTCGCTGGTATCGATTACGCGCGCGCCGCACAGCCGATCGGTCACGCCGTCCTTTTGCACGTACACGTCCACGTAGCTGCCCACGCCCGTGGCGCCCCCGACCGAATGCTCGGCATCGACCGCCACCGAAACGGCGACCTTGCCTTTGGGCACCTCGAACGTGTGGCTTTCGGCCTTGGTGTAGACATCGCAAATCACGGCATTTTTAGGGATGCGTGAGGTCGTCACGTCGCCGCGCACCTGGCGCAACTCGGTCGCCGCATCGCGCGGCAGTAGGCTCGCCAGCCATTCCTGGGTTATGACATTGGTCTCGTCAAGCGTCTCGCCCGCATCGATATCGCGTGCCGCGACGCACACCTCGACGCGATCGCCGCCATACTTGGCCAGCGTCTCGGCCTGGGCCTGCTCAGCCCGCGAGCGGATCGACGATGCGTAGACCATGCAGAGCAACGCGGCGAGCACGCCCGCGATCAGACTGATGGCGATGCGCTTGCTCTTGTTCACGGCCGCTCCTCTCAAGGTAGCACCGGGCGGATGCCCGTACCACCATTGTCCGAGCGGGCAAGCAGCAAAACGACGCGATCGCGATCTTGGTTTTGAGTGTCAAACCAATTGCCGACCAAAAGCTGACCGGCCCGTCAAGCTCGTGGCAAGGTTTTGGTCAGCACGTCGGCAAAACGCACGTTTAGGGGCGCATCGGCAATAAAAAAGCCGCCTCCCGTGCCATTGGGAGACGGCTGTCATAGGTAGATTCGATTACAGATGGACATCGGGATCGAGCATCTGCGCACTCACACGCATGGATGACGCCAGATTTTGGAACGTCTCCAGGCGCAGGCTGTCGATCTGCCCGGCATCCTCGGCCTCGCGAACGGCGCAGCCCGGTTCGTGGGTATGCGTGCAGTCGCCAAACCGGCACGCACGCGACGCCTCGACGATCTCGGGAAACGCGCGTGCCAAGCCCCGCTCATGCCCCACGAGCGGCAGGCTGCGAAGGCCCGGCGCGTCAGCAATAACGCCGGCTTCGCCCGGCAGCGCCACCATCACGCGCGCGACCGTGGTGTGACGACCCTGGTCATCGCGCTCACGCACGCCGCCGGTCGCCAATGTATCGTGACCCAGCAGCGCGTTGAGCAGCGTCGATTTGCCGGCACCCGACTCGCCCAGGATCATGGCGCAGCTCCCGGCGGGCACGCAGACGCGCACCTCGTCCAGGCCACGGCCCTCGGCAGAAGATGTCACGATTACGCGCACGTCCGGACCCACCAGGCGGTGTACGCGGTCCAAATCGCGCTCGAGCTCATCGGTGTCGCAGCGGTCGGCCTTGGTGAGTACCACCACCGGCTCGGCATCGCAGTCGAGTGCCAGCACCAGCGAGCGCGCCACGCGGTCGAGCAGCACCTCGCCGGCACCGAGCGCCTGCACGATTAGCACGCTATCCACGTTGGAGCAGAGCACCTGACGCTCCCCGCGGGCACGGCCGCGCCAACGCTCAAAGCTCGTACGGCGCGGCAGCACGCACTCGATCACGCCCATGTCATGCCCGGGCGCACGGCGCACCGCCACGCGGTCGCCCACGGCGGGCAGCAGAACCTCATCCTCGCCACGCGACTTGGCAAACCCCACGGCATGCTCGGCACGAAAGGTGTCGTCGGCAGTCGCCACCAGCGGAAACCCGCGATCCAAGCGCACCACGGCACCAAGTTGCATCTGCTCGGGCTCCTCGGCCTGGGCACAAAAATCATCGAAGGCAGCCTGCTGAGCCCCATCGATAGGCAGGTCGTCGAACGCCGGAACATCCTGCAGCGCGTCGAGCCCCGGCACGCTTGCCAGCAGTTCCTCGGCAGACGCGGGGGCTTCGGTCGCGAGCTTCCGACGACGATCGCGCTTAGCCCGCGCCCCCGTCGTCTTTTTCTTCGCCTTAGCCTTAGCCTTAGCCACAAACGCCTCCCAGCACAAAACCACACAACTGAGCAGGTATTTTAAATCAAAAAGAGCTGGCCGGGCAAAGCCCGACCAGCTCACACACTTTCCCTCAGCCCTTTATCATCCGCACGGGAGAAAAGCCAGCAAGGATACCGCAGGGCCCGCCCGCCGGGAGGGGTTTCCTAAGGGCACATCCCGCAGCCGCAAAGCGGCGAGGACGTGCCCGTGGAAACCCCGCAGGCGGGCGGGCCCGGACGAGAGCGTTACTCTTTCTCCACCGCGCGCATGATCGCCTTGTAGATCTCCATCAGCGGGATGATCAGGAAGGCAAGGCCCAGCGCGGCGATAACGCCCTTGAGCTCAAGCGTCACGGGGCCAAAGAACATCTCGGCAAGCGTCGGCTGCACGGTTACGATCACCGTCAGCACCAGCGCCAGCGCGGCAGAGGCCCACAGCCACTTGTTCTGCTTCTTCATGCTAAACAGCGACGCACGACGGCTGCGCATATTGAAGCAGTGGAAAATCTCGACCATGTTGAGCGTGATGAAAGCCATCATCACGCCTTCCTCGTCGGCATTGCCGGCGATCATATCGGCGATGTGGATGTAGCCCATGTCAAAGTACACGCCCACAAAGAAGCTCGCCAGCACCAGCACAGTGATGATCAAGCCCTGGACCACGCAGTCCAGGCCCATATTGCCGGCAAAGACACCATCCTTGGCGTTGCGCGGCTTGCGCTTCATGATGTCGCCCTCGGCATCCTCCATGCCCAGCGCGAGCGCGGGGAAGCAGTCGGTGACCAGGTTCACCCACAGCAGCTGCACCGGCTGGAAGATGGTGAAGCCGATGAGCGTGGCGATAAACACCGAGAACACCTCGGCAAGGTTAGCCGAAAGCAGGAACTGGATGACCTTACGGATGTTGTCGTAGATGCGGCGACCCTCTTCGCAGGCGCCGATGATGGTGGCGAAGTTGTCGTCGGCAAGCACCATGTCGGCGACGTTCTTGGTGACGTCGGTACCGGTGATGCCCATGCCAACGCCGATGTCGGCGCGCTTGATGGACGGGGCATCGTTGACGCCGTCGCCCGTCATGGCCACGATCTGGTCGCGCGACTTCCAGGCCTCGACGATGCGGGTCTTGTGCTCGGGCTGGACGCGGGCGTACACGCCGTAGTCCTCGATGTGCGCGTCGAGCTCCTCGTCGCGCATGCGATCGAGATCGGCACCGGTGATGGCATGGCTGCGATCGGTGACGATTCCCAGCTGCTTGGCAATGGCCACGGCGGTGTCGATATGGTCGCCCGTGATCATGACGGTGCGAATACCGGCATCATGGGCCTCGCGGATGGCGTCGGCGACCTCGGGGCGGACAGGGTCAATCATGCCGGACAGGCCGCAGAAGACCAGGTCGTGCTCGAGCGCAGCGGGGCTGCAGTCTGCCGGAACCTCGGTGTAGGGGCGGCTTGCCAGCGCCAGCACGCGCAGGGCCGCGTCGGCCATGGCCTTGTTGGCGGCCACGAGCTCGGCACGGCGCTCCTCAGTCAGGGGGACGACCCTATCGCCCTCGTAGATGTGGGTGCACAGGCCGATTACCACGTCGGGCGCGCCCTTGGTGTACTGCTCGTACTCGCCGTCTAGGGTCTCGACGACCACGGACATCATCTTGCGGCCCGAGTCGAACGGGGCCTCGCCCACGCGCGGGTGCTCGGCAGTCAGGCCAGTGAGACCAGCCTTGCCGGCATCGTTGACGAGCGCGCACTCAGTCGGCTCGCCCACGGCCTCGCCCAGCTCCTCGTCCCACTGGGCATCGGAGCACAGTGCCATACCGGCCAGGAACTTCTCCTTGGGCGCAGCGAGCTCGTGCTTGACGACGGTCATCTTGTTCTGGGTAAGGGTGCCGGTCTTGTCGGAGCAGATGGTCTGCGTGCAGCCAAGGGTCTCGACGGCAGAAAGCTTGCGGATGATCGCCTGGCGCTTGGCCATCTTGGTCACGCCGAGCGAAAGCACGATGGTCACGACGGCGACCAGGCCCTCGGGGATGGCGGCGACGGCAAGCGAGACGGCGACCATAAAGGTGTCGAGCAGGGCAGTCGGGTCGGTAAGGACGTTGCCCACGCCGTGACGGATGATGTCGACGCCAAAGATGACGACGCAGATGACGATAACCATAATGGTAAGGATGCGGCTGAGCTCGGCGAGCTTCACCTGCAGCGGCGTGAGCTCTTCCTTGGCCTCGGCCAGGGCGCCAGCAATCTTGCCCATCTCGGTGTCCATGCCGGTGCCGACCACGACGGCGCGACCACGGCCGTACACAACGGTGGAACCCATATAGCACATGTTCTTGCGGTCGCCGAGCGGCACGTCATCGGTGCCCGCGGCGAGCTCGATCACGTTGGTATGCTTCTCGACGGGCACGGACTCGCCGGTAAGGGCGGCCTCTTCGATCTTCATCGTGGCGCTCTCGAGGACGCGGCAGTCGGCCGGAACGGAGTCGCCCGCCTCGAGCATGATCACGTCACCGGGCACGAGCTCGGCGCTCGGCAGGTGCACGAGCTTGCCGTCGCGCAGTACCTTGGACTGCGCCGCGCTCATCTCCTGCAGGGCCTCGAGGGCTTCTTCGCTCTTGGCTTCCTGGACCACGCCCAGCACCGAGTTGACGATAACGACGAACATGATAATGACGACATCGGCAAAGTCGGGCTCGCCCTTGACCATGCCCGTGAGCGCACTGATGACGGCGGCAACGATCAGCATGATGACCATGGGATCGGCCATCTGCTCAAAGAAACGCTTCCACAGCGGCGTCTTCTCGGCTTCCTCGAGCTTGTTAGGGCCTGTCTTAGCGAGGCGCGACGACGCCTCGTCGTCGCTCAGGCCGAGGTTCTCATCGACACCTTGGTCGCTGAGCACCTCCGCCGCGGCAGACAGGTATTCCTTTTGCATATAGAGTCCCCTCCTGGGATTCGGGCCACTCAGCAGATTGATGCCCGATCATAATTCCCAGGAGAAGGGCAAGGGCTCATCAAGGCTGCCGTGCTGAGCGGCAGTTGATAGTGGAGCTATGGTACCCCAAAGCAACGCGTCTAGCCAAAACAATCCATCTGGAAATATGGTCCATAAGCAACGGTGCAGACCGTGTGATGCTCAATACTGATAAAACGTTTTTTCTTCGGCGCATCATCAAATTGAAATATCGCCCAGATAGCAGCGGTTAGAACGGTTGGTAAAGTTTTTGCATATACCGTTTTTCCGCAAAAAATGAACTTCTAATTCGGCATACGGTCGATTTTTTGGGGTATTCGGACGCCATTTCGTTATAATCAACTCGGTTTTATTTCTTATGGTTTATCTATCAGCGCAAGACGATGTCAGATGGAGGTCTGAATGTACAAGCGCACCAAGATTGTATGCACCATGGGTCCCGCCTGCGATAGCGACGAGACCATCCGCGAGATGATCAAGGCGGGCATGAACGTCGCCCGTTTTAACTTCTCGCACGGCTCCTACGACGAGCACCACGGTCGCATCGAGCGCGTCCGTCGTATTTCCAAGGAGCTCGGTATGCCCGTCGGCATCCTGCTCGACACCAAGGGCCCCGAGGTCCGCACCGGCCTTCTGGTCGACGGCAAGAAGGTTGCCGTCAAGACCGGCGACAAGATCGTCGTCACCGCTCAGCCCACGACCGAGGATTTCCACGGCACCTCTGAGCACATCTCCCTCGACTACCTGGCTCTGCCCTCCGAGGTCGAGAAGGGCTCCCTCATCCTGATCGATGACGGCCTGGTTGCCCTCGAGGTCGAGTCCGTCGACGGCCAGGACATGACCTGCGTCGTTAAGAACGACGGCCTGATCGGCGAGCGCAAGGGCGTCAACATGCTCAACGTCAACATCTCGCTGCCCGCCATCACCGAGCGCGATCGTCAGGACATCCTCTTTGGCCTGACCGAGAACATCGACTACATCGCCGCTTCCTTCATCCGCGACGGCGAGTCCGTCCGCGGCATCCGCGAGCTTTGCCGCGAGAACGGCGGCGAGCACGTGACGATCTTCCCGAAGATCGAGTGCGCCCTGGGCGTCGAGAACTTCGATGAGATCCTCGAGGCATCCGACGGCATCATGGTCGCCCGTGGCGACCTGGGCATCGAGATCAAGCCCGAGCTCGTTCCCCACATCCAGAAGGAGATCATCGCCAAGTGCATCGCGGCCTACAAGCCCGTCATCACCGCTACGCAGATGCTCGACTCCATGCAGCAGAACCCGCGCCCGACGCGCGCCGAGGTTGCCGACGTTGCTAACGCCATCTACGACGGCACCGACGCCGTTATGCTCTCTGGCGAGTCCGCTGCCGGTAAGTACCCGGTCGAGGCCGTCAAGATGCAGGCTAGCATTGCTCTCGAGACCGAGAAGTACCTCCCGGCCCACGCTCCGCTCGAGGTTCCGGCCGATGCTCACGGTACCCGCGTTGTCAACAACGTTGTGGGTATGTCCGCTGTGAACATGGCTACCACCGTTGGCGCCAAGTGCATCACCGTGCCGACGACCACCGGCCGCACCGCTCGCCTGATCTCGCACTTCCGTCCCAACATGCCGATCTGCGCGTTCTCCCGCCACGAGTGGGCCGTCCAGCAGATGATCATGTACTGGGGCGTTATCCCGCACCAGGCCGAGATTACCCAGGGCACCGTCAACGGCACGATCGTCAAGGCGATCGAGACTGCTAAGGAGCTCGGCTACGTCGAGGCCGGCGACCTGACCGTCGCCACCGCTGGCGATCCCCGCATGAGCGTCCAGCTCGAGGACAAGGTCTCCTCGACCAACGTCGCTTACGTCGCTCAGGTGCGCTAAGTCGTACTTGCAAGCACACTTGCATCGCAAAGGGCCCGGAAGGCGAAGCCTTCCGGGCCCTTTTTCTGTGCCAATGCCGGCGCACGGCAAAACACACACTCATTTCTTTACCAAAAGCGCGAAATCCACCCTTCGAGGCCAAAAAAAATAAAGTCCCAAGCGCTAAAAGTGTTCGCCCGGTGGCAAACCCGCACCTTGACCGACGCTGCTAAATCGTTTTAGCAAGGTCTAAATCGACCGCGTTTTCGGAAGTGCGGGGAAAAATTGCTTACCTCCGAGCACAAGCCCTTTTATTTCAACAAAACCCCTGATAAAGTTGGCTCAAATACCGCTAGTGTTATGC
>URFU01000063.1 GCA_900547125.1 uncultured Collinsella sp. | reverse complement strand
ATGGCCAGATAGGCGCCGCGCAGGCGCAGGACCGGGATACCGATCAAGAAGCCCAAGATGGCAGCGGCGATAGCGCCGACCACAATGCTGATGATCAGACGCATCGGATCGGACGGAACGGTGCTCTCCAGCGCGACGGCGGTGACGATGCCCGTATAGGCACCGACGCTCATAAAGCCCGCGTGGCCCAGCGACAAGTCGCCCGCGATGCCGACGACAAGGTTAAGGGAGATGGCCATGACGATATAGGCCGTGATGGGAACCAGCTGACCGGCAATCATGCGCGGGATCATATGGTTGGACTGCATAAAGAACACGATGGCAAATGCCACGATGCACATGGCGTACGTGACAAAATCGTGACGCGTCTGCTTGTCTTTAAGAAACTTCATAACGCTCACCTACACCTTCTCGGGGACGTACTTGCCCAAGAGGCCGGCAGGCTTGACGAGCAGGACGATGATCAAAACACCAAAGACGATGGAGTTGGCAAGGCTCGTGGAAATGTAAGCCTGCGCCATCGCCTCGATGATGCCGATGAGAATGCCACCGACAAAGGCACCGGGGATGGAGCCGATGCCGCCGAAAACGGCGGCATCGAAGGCCTTGATGCCAGGCATGGCGCCCGTGGTGGGCTGCAGGACCGGCGAGTAGGAGCACAGGAGCACACCGGCGATGGCGGCAAGGGCGGAGCCGATGGCGAACGTCATCGAGATGGTGCGGTTGACGTTGATGCCCATGAGCTGAGCGGCGGCCTTGTCCTCGGACACGGCGCGCATGGCCTTGCCCATCTTGGTCTTACCCGTAAAGAACATCAGGCCGGCCATGATAACCAGGCAGGCGACGATGGTGACGAGTGAGACGGCGCTTACGTTAAACTTGGCCAAGAACTCCGGCACCGGGAAGGTGACGAGCGAAGTGAAGTTCTTGGGCGTGGCGCCCCACAGAAGCTGCGCGGCGTTCTGTAGGAAGTAAGACACGCCGATGGCCGTGATCAGAACGGCCAGCGGGCCTGCTTGGCGCAGCGGCTTATAGGCCAGACCCTCAATGAGAACACCGAGAACCGTGCAGACCACACAAGAGAGAACTACAGATGCCCAGCCCGGGAGGCCGAGATACGACGTGGCGCAGAACGAGACATAGGCACCGACCATGATGACATCGCCGTGGGCGAAGTTCAGCATTTTGGCGATACCGTAGACCATGGTGTAGCCCAACGCGATGATGGCGTAGACGCTGCCCATGGACAGGCCGTTGACCAGGTATTGGATAAAGACCGTCATGTTCCACATCCCCCTTTCGAATAGGTTTCCAGTTAATGTATAAAACAGGGACGTTACGCTGTCCCTAGATACCAAGCAAGCAGGGAAGGCCAAAACCTCCCCTGCTTGGGATCAAAACCGCTCTATGTAAGGCGGCCTATTAGGCCTGTACGTACTTGCCGTCGGTGATGACGTACGCCGTGGGCTCCTTCTGGACCTGGCCCTTATCGTTCCAGGTGAGCTTGCCGGTCAGACCATCAACGGTAATCTTGAGCATAGCCTTGGACAGCTTCTCGGCGGCCTCGGTCGGATCGGCGTCGACACCAAGACCGGCCTCCTTGAGGGCCTCGGCTACCGCGTGCACGCCGTCGTAGGCGTCGGCGGCAAACTGGTCGGGGGTATCGCCGTACTTATCCTTGTAGGCGTTGACGAAGTCGGCGTTCTTCTCGTCGTCGGCGGAGAACGGGGTCATGAGCAGCAGACCCTCGGCAAGAGAGGTGTCGAAGCCCTCAACGCCCAGGATGCCGTCCATGCCGTCGCAGCCCATCATCTTGACGTCGTAGCCCATGTCCTTGGCGTTCTTGAGCAGGACGGACGCCGGCGTGTAGTAGATCGGCGCAAAGATCATGGTGGCGCCGGCCTGCTTGGCCTTGGTGAGCTGGTTGGTAAAGCTCGTGGCGGAGTCGTCCTTAAAGGTCTCCTCGTCAACAACCACGAGCTTGGACTCAGCGGCCTGGGCCTTAAAGGAATCTGCGATGCCCGAAGAATAGGCGTCGCCGGAGTTATAGAACAGCACGAACTTCTCGTCCGCATACTTCTGCGCCAGGAACTTGGCAGCGTTGACGCCCTGGTTGGGGTCGGTAAAGCAAACCTGGAAGACGCAATCCTTGCCGTCGGTGACGTCCTCGGAGGACGCGGACGGGGTGATCATGAACGTCTTGGGGTCGTTACCACACTCTGCGGCAACGGCAACCGACGCACCCGTGGTGGTCGGACCGACGAGGGCCTGCATGCCCCAGTCGAGCAGGGTGTTGAAGGCGTTGACGGCCTTCTCGCCATCGGCCTGGTCATCCTCGGCCTTGCTGGCAAGCGGCAGCTCCTTGGTCGAGAAATCCTTGCAGCCAAGCTCGACGCCCTGGGTAACGGACTTGCCGTAGGACGCGTTGGCACCGGTCAGCGGGCCGATAGTGCCGATCTTAAACGAAGCGTCGCCCGAAGCGGAACCGCTGTCGCCGCCGTTGGAGGAGCAACCGGCTAGAATGGACATCGCCCCCAGACCTGCTGCGCTCGCGATAACGCTCCTGCGATTCATAACAGGGTTCAATGACTTACCGGTGAGGCTCGACATGCGGCTCTCCTCTCAAATCTCGTCGGGTTTCAGTTACCCGACAGGCCATCCTTCGCCGTGTTCGGCGTTCGCAAAATAGTAGACGCTTTAGTTGAGAAAAGTGACGATTATTTCAACTTTTCTTTGGATTTGTCCATTTATCCATATTTCTGCGTATTTCCATTGCTTTATGCATAAATGCCACTTTATTAAGTAAAAGTAATATTTCCATTCTGTTACAAGCGTCCCTGCCCTGATTAAAACAGCCTCACCGGTCGCATTTTGTGCGCACCTAGGCGGCGATGTACTTGCCGTCCTGAATCACATAGGCCGTAGCGGGCTTCTCGACCTGACCCCCGTCGTTCCATGTGAGTTCGCCCGTCAGGCCCTCGATCTTGATCTTGCGCATGGCCTTGGTCGGCTGGTTGATAAAGCTCGTGGAGGAGTCGTCCTTAAAGGTCTCGGTATCGACGATGTCGAGCTTGGATGCCTTGGCCTGCTCGGCAAAGGCATCGGCGATCTCGCCCGAGACGGCGACGGCGGCACCGGTGGTGACGGGGCCGACGAGCGCCTGCATGCCCCAGTCGCACAGGGCAAACCTTATGGCGCAAACGTTGACAGTTTGTTACGGAGTTCCGTTTGTAGCGAGCATGTTTCCAATGTTTCCGCAGCGTTTCGGGGGTGCCGTTTTGTGCGACTCCTGTTGCCTGGCGAGCACGCGCCCTCTGTTCACGCTAGAATGCACTCAACCTTTAAGTGGTTAATCCATCTATAAGATGCACGAAGGAGCTATCTATGAGCGAACCCCTGCGCACCGTGAACGTCGGTCTGATCGGTCTGGGAACCGTCGGCGGCGGCGTGGCCCGTCTGATCAAGAGCCACCACGATGAGTACCTGGCAGCCTACGGCATCGACCTTAAGCTGACCCGCGCCTGCGCGCTTGCCTGGGAGCAGGCCGAGGCGGCAGGCATTGAGCGCGAGGCCTTTACGAGTGACTGGCACGACGTCGTCACCGACCCCGCCGTCGACATCGTCGTCGAGCTGATCGGTGGCGAGCATCCCGCAACCGAGATCTTCACCACTGCCTTCGAGAACGGCAAGCATGTCGTCTCCGCCAACAAGGCCCTGCTGGGCCGCCATGTCGAGACGCTTGCCGAGAAGGCACGTGCGTGCGGCGTGCAGATTAAGTGCGAGGCCAGCTGCGGCGGTGGCATCCCCATTGTCAGCACGCTCGAGCACGACCTGGTGGGCAACAAGATCCTGACCATCGCAGGCATTCTCAACGGCACCACCAACTATATCCTGTCGCGCATGGACGCCGAGGGCGCCGATTACGCCGACGTGCTTGCCGACGCGCAGGCCAAGGGCTATGCCGAGGCCGACCCGTCCGCCGACGTCGACGGCTTCGATGCCGCCAGCAAGACGGCGATCCTCGCTTCCATCGGCTTTGGCACCCGCGTGACCACCGACGACGTATATCAGCAGGGCATCCGCACCATCGGTGCCGAGGACATCGCTCAGGCCCGCGAGCTCGGCTATACCATCAAGCTGCTGGGCATCGCCCGCAACACCGACGCCGGCGTTGACGTTCGTGTGCACCCCACGCTCATCCCGGCAGACCATATGCTCGCCAAGGTCAACGGCGCCATGAACGCCGTCTACGTGGTGGGTGACGCCGTGGGCGAGACCATGTTCTACGGTGCCGGCGCAGGCTCCTTCCCCACCGCGAGCGCCGTCGTGGGCGATATCCTGTCGCTCTCCGAGCAGATTAGCCGCGGCGTGGCTCCGCTGCCCGAGATTGAGCCCTATGGTCACAACCTCGCCTTTAAGCCCATGGACGAGCTCCAGACCAAGTACTATGTGCGCCTGAAGGTCGCCGACCGCGTGGGCGCCCTGTCCGAGACGGTCGACATCTTTGCCAAGCACAACATCTCGATCTCGCTCATCAACCAGGTCGAGGACGGCAAGTCGGGCGTCAGCGATGCCTGCTCGGTCATCTTCCTGACGCACCGCGCACTCGAGAAGGACGTCCAGGCTGCCGCCGCCGAGCTTGCCAGCGTCGACTGCGTGGCCGAGGTCGCCAACGTCCTTCGCATCGAGGACGTCGAGGCATGGACCGAAGGCGTCATGGCCAACTAGCCTGATTCTCGGCAAATCAAATAACGCATGAGGGGCTCCCGTCCGATTGGATGGGAGCCCCTTTTAGTTGCATCTTTTGCACGAAGTGGTCGACTAACGTTTGAACAACTTGACCGTTCGTCAACAACCGTGGATACCGTTTACCGATATGCGGCGTCAGCTGGTTTTTGCCGCCACTATGCTGTGCTGCAAGTATCCATCCGCATAAGAGAGGAAGCGATATGCTGCTCGAGGGCAAGAAAGCAATCATCACCGGAGGCACGCGCGGTATCGGCTATGCCATCGCCTGCCGTTTTATCGAGGAAGGCGCCGCCGTCACCGTCTTTGGCTCGCGCCAGGAGACTGCCGACGCGGCCGTTGAGAAGCTGACAGCCGCCTATCCCGAGGCCAAGGTCTGGGGTCGCTCCTGCGCCCTCACCTCGCTCGAAGCCGTAACCGAGGCCTTTACCCAGGCTGCCGCCGATATGGGCGGCTTGGACACGGTCGTCAACAACGCCGGCATCTCCCAGCGCTCGCCCCTTTTGGATTACACGGCAGAAGAGTTTGCAAAGGTCATGGACCTTAACGTCGTCGCCGTCTTTAATGGTCACCAGGCTGCCGCCAAGATCATGACCGAGGCCGGCCACGGCGGCACCATCACCACCACGAGTTCAATGGTCGCCAAGTATGGCCAGCCCTCCGGCGTCGGCTATCCTACGTCCAAGTTTGCCGTCAACGGCATGGTCCAGTCGCTCTCGCGCGAGCTCGCCCCCATGGGTATTCGCGTCAATGCCGTCGCGCCTGGCGTAACCAAGACCGATATGGTCGCCAACCTGCCCGAAGAGGTTATTAAGCCCATCATCGCCACCATTCCCCTGGGTCGCATGGGCGAGCCCGAGGATGTCGCCAACGCCTTCGTTTTCCTAGCGAGCGACATGTCATCCTATGTCACGGGCGCCGTGCTCCCCGTCGACGGAGCCGCCCGTTCCTAAGGGGCCACAAGCCACGACTTCGAACCTCAACGAGGCCCAACGCAAAAGGCGCGCTGTCTGCATCAACCGCAGGCAGCGCGCCTTCTTCTGTTTGAAGTGGAAGCCGTGTCCCAGAATTCCGGCCCAGACCGGGACGCAGCTTCCCTCAGGGCCATGTTTCGGAAAATGTGCCCCGTTTTGAACGCCGATTCTGGGACACCGTTTCCGCAACGGGCCTCTCACGGAAACTGCATCCCACTCTGGACGCCAATTCCGGGATGCATTTTCCGCGGCGGCATTGGCTACCTGCCGTCGTCGTCTTGAGCTTCATTGCGCGCGTAGAGCTCCAGCATGCGGCGGCGGTATTCGTGCACGGCGAGCTTGGCGCGCTCCAGACGGCGACGCTCGCGCGGAGTCAGCTCGGACGGGTCGACCTCGTCTCCATAGGTCTTATCGGCAAGAAGATGTGCCGCATCCACAATACGGGCATCGATATGGCCGCTCGCCGCCTCGGCGGAAAGACGCTCGGCAATCGTATCGAGCGTAGGCAGGCCCTCGAATACGCGACCGTGACCATGCGAGGTCAGCAGCTCGTGCTCGCGTGCGAGCAGGCTCGCCAAATCGTGATGGGCACGCAGGATGTCGAACGCATCGGATGGATGCTCGGCAACTTCTGCCACAGCGGCGACCGGTGCGGCGTCGACCACGCGGTAGAAGAGCTGCGCGAGCAGCGGCATCAAGAACACTGTGATGGCACCGGCGGCAACCATGACCGACGCAATATCTTGCGACAGCGCGCCCGCGTTGGCGGCAACGCTTGTCACGGCAACGATGATCGGCAGGGCCGTGGTGCAGTACAGGGCCACGGTAATGCGACCATACGCCGATACATCGCGCGTCGCAGGACAAATGCTCATAGAGATGAGAATGGGCACGGCGCGAATGATCAGCAACGCCACGATAAAGCCCGCGAGCAGCCCGGGGCGCGACGCCACGGCCGTCAGGTCGATCTTTGCGCCCGATACAGTAAAGAACACCGGAATCAAAAAGCCGTAGGCCAGGCCGTCGAGCTTGGTCTCGAGCGTATGGTTGCCCTCGGGGATGATATAGCGCAGGACAAAGCCGGCGGCAAAAGAACCCAACACGATGTCGAGATCAAAGACGGCCGAAAACGCCACGAGCGTGACCAGGATGAGCACCGTCAGGCGCACGAAGGTCTGCGACGTGGTATCGGCGCGCTCCTCGACAAACGCAAAGAAGCGGCTGCCGACGTGCTTGGAGCGGCTTGGGACCACGGCAAGCAACACGCAGACCACCGCAAACAGGCCAAGAATCACGAGCGTTTGGATGCCGGTACGGGCAGACAACAGCACCGACATGGCGAGCACGGGACCGAGCTCGCCCCAAGTGCCATACGCGAGAATCGAGTCGCCCACACGCGTGCCGGTGAGCGAGCGCTCACGCATGATGGGCACGAGCGTGCCGAGCGCCGTAGAAGTGAGGGCAAGCGTCACGGCGATACCGTCGAAATGACTGACCGAGAACCACGGGGTAAAGCGCACGGCAAGCCAGGCGATACCAAACGTGACGACCCACGTCGCCAAGCCGTAGCGCCCCTCGACGCCCGTGATGCTCTTGGGGTCGATTTCAAAGCCGGCAAGCAGGAACAAAAAGGCCAGGCCGAGCTCGGACACAAGCGAGACCTCAGCATCTACATGGATGACGCCGAGCATATGTGGTCCCAGCACCGCGCCGAACACGAGCAAAAAGACGGTCTCGGGAACGGGTTTTCCGGGAATCGCCGAGGCGATGAAGGGGCTTGCAAAGGCCACGAGCGCGATGATGGCGAGTGAAACGAATGCCATGTGATGCCTTTCTCTTGTTTGCGCTTCACTGTAGCACCCTCGCCGTCCTCAACGCGCCGCGAGCTGTCGTATCATAGTGAGGTTTACAAACATGTGGCTCAAGGCGACCGCAGGGCAGACCCCGCAAACCGACCGCTGCCGCATACCGTACCGTACGCCCAACCGATCAGGAAGGCAGGAACCAATGGTCTCTCGTATCTACGTGGAGAAGAAACCCGGGTTCGACGTCGAGGCTCAGCAGCTCAAGGGCGAGCTGACCGAAATTCTCGGCATCAAGGGCATCGAGGCCCTGAGGATCATCAACCGCTACGACGTCGAGGGCATCGACGAGGAGCTTTTCCGCTCCTGTGTGCCGACCGTCTTTAGCGAGCCCCAGGTCGATGTGACCTACAACGAGCTCCCCGCAAGCGACGGCGCCGTCTTTGCCGTCGAATTCCTGCCTGGCCAGTTTGACCAGCGCGCCGACTCCGCCAGCGAGTGCGTGCAGCTCATCAGCCAGGGCGAGCGCCCCGCCGTGCGCTCCGCCAAGGTCTATATGATCTCGGGCGCTCTGGACGAAGCCGCCATCGAGGCCATCAAGCACTACGTGGTGAACCCCGTCGAGGCACGCATCGCCTCGCTCGACCTGCCCGAGACGCTGTACATGGAGACCCCCGAGCCCCAGCCCGTCGAAGTGCTCGACGGCTTCCGCGAGCTCGATGAGGCCGGCCTTGCCGCCTTTATTTCCGAGCGCGGTCTTGCCATGGACGAGGCGGACATCGCCTTCTGCCAGCAGTACTTCCGCGATGAGGACCGCGACCCCACCATCACCGAGATCCGCGTGATCGACACCTACTGGTCCGACCACTGCCGCCACACCACCTTCGGCACCGTCCTGGACGACGTGACGATCGATGACGCCGTGGTGCAGCAGGCCTTCGACCGCTACATGGAGATGCGCCACGAGCTCGGTCGCGACGCCAAGCCCGTCTGCCTCATGGACATGGGTACCATCGGCGCCAAGTACCTCAAAAAGACCGGCGTCATGACCGATGTCGACGAGTCCGAGGAGATCAACGCCTGCACCGTCAAGGTAAAGGTCGATGTCGATGGCGAGGACCAGGACTGGCTGTTCCTCTTTAAGAACGAGACCCACAACCACCCGACCGAGATCGAGCCCTTCGGCGGTGCCGCCACCTGCGTGGGCGGCGCCATCCGCGACCCGCTCTCGGGCCGCAGCAATGTGTACCAGGCCATGCGCGTCACCGGTGCCGGCGACCCCACCGTCCCGGTTTCCGAGACGCTCGAGGGCAAGCTGCCGCAGCGCAAGCTCGTGACCACTGCTGCTGCCGGCTACTCCAGCTACGGCAACCAGATCGGCCTTGCCACCGGTCAGGTCAACGAACTCTATCACCCCGGTTACGTGGCCAAGCGCATGGAGGTCGGCGCCGTCGTGGGCGCTACCCCGGCAAACCACGTTCGTCGCGAGTGCCCCGCCCCCACCGACAAGATCATCCTGCTGGGCGGCCGCCCCGGCCGTGACGGCCTCGGCGGCGCCACCGGCTCCTCCAAGACCCAGAACACCGAGTCGATCGAGACCTCGGGTGCCGAGGTCCAGAAGGGCAACGCCCCAGTCGAGCGCAAGCTGCAGCGCCTGTTCCGCCGCGGCGACGCCTGCCGTCTGATCAAGCGCTGCAACGACTTTGGCGCCGGCGGCGTCTCGGTCGCCGTGGGCGAGCTTGCCGACGGCCTGTATGTCGACCTTGATACCGTAACCAAGAAGTACGACGGCCTGGACGGCACCGAGCTCGCCATTTCCGAGTCCCAGGAGCGCATGGCCTGCGCCGTCGCCGACGGTGACGTCGAGGAGTTCATGGGCTACGCCGCCGAGGAGAACCTGGAGGCAACCGTCATCGCCGAGGTTACCGCCGAGCCGCGTATGCGCATGGCCTGGAACGGCGTCGCCATCGTCGATCTGTCCCGCGAGTTCCTCAACTCCAACGGCGCGCCCAAGCACCAGGTCGCCCACGTCTGCGCCCGCAGCGTGTGGCAGCCCAGCTGGGCCGGCACCACGCTTGCCGAGCGCATGACCTCGCTCGTCACCGATCTTAACGTCGCCTCCAACAAGGGCCTTTCCGAGCGCTTCGACTCCACCATCGGTGCCGCGACCGTGCTCATGCCCTTTGGCGGCAAGACGCAGCTCACTCCGAGCTCTGCCATGGTCGCCAAGTTCCCCGTGGACGGCGAGACCACCACGGCGAGCGCTATGGCATGGGGCTTTAACCCCTATCTGATGGAGGCCGACCAGTTTGCGGGCGCCTACCTGTCCGTGGTCGAGTCCATCGCCAAGCTCGTGGCTGCCGGCTTTGAGCACAAGCACGCCTATCTCTCCTTCCAGGAGTACTTCGAGCGTCTGCGCACCGAGGCCGAGCGCTGGGGCAAGCCCATGGCAGCCGTCCTGGGCGCCCTTATGGCCCAGGTCGACCTGGGTGCCGGCGCCATCGGCGGCAAGGACTCTATGAGCGGCTCGTTTGAGGACGAGGCCGGTGAGCTCAACGTTCCGCCGACCCTGATCAGCTTCGCCGTCGCCGTGGGCAAGGCGGCCCGCGCCGTCTCCCCCGAGTTCAAGGGCCTCACGCACCGCGTCGTGCGTATCGCCCCCGCCACCTATGGCGAGGACTACCGCCCCGATGCCCAGCAGCTTCTCGCCGCGTTTGACGCCGTCGAGGCGCTCACCGCTACCGGCGACGCCCTGGCAATCTCCACGCCCGGCTACGGCTGCGGCGCCGAGAGCCTCTTTAAGATGTGCGTCGGCAACCAGATCGGCATCGAGCTTGCCGAGGATGTGGACGTGGAGAGTCTCTTCACCCCGCTCTACGGCAGCTTTATCGTCGAGCTCGCCGAGGATGCCGAGCTGCCCGAGGTCGCCGACGGCGTTGTCGTCGAGCCCCTGGGCACCACCGTCGAGGGTTATGTCATCGACACCGGCTCCGAGGTCATCGAGCTTTCCGAGCTCCAGGAGGCCTGGGAGAGCGGCATCGAGGGCGTCTTTGCCTACCGCAGCGCCGGCGAGACTGCCAAGGTCGAGACCATCGACTTCCGTGCCAAGGATATCCACGTGTACGGCGGCGCCAAGATCGCCCGCCCGCGCGTGGTAATCCCCGTGTTCCCCGGCAACAACTGCGAGTACGATAGCGCCCGCGCTTTCCGCGCCGCCGGCGCCGAGGCCGACACCTTCGTGATCAACAACCTCACGCCCGAGGCCGTCGCCGAGAGCACCCACGAGCTTGCCCGCCGCATCCGTGCAAGCCAGATCGTCATGATCCCTGGCGGCTTCTCGGGCGGTGACGAGCCCGACGGCTCCGCCAAGTTCATCACGGCGTTCTTCCGCGCTCCCGAGGTCACCGAGGCAGTCCGCGACCTGCTCAAGGCCCGCGACGGCCTGATGCTGGGCATCTGCAACGGCTTCCAGGCCCTGATCAAGCTGGGTCTGGTGCCCTACGGCGACATCGTCGATGCCACGCCCGATGCGCCCACGCTGACGTTCAACACCATCGGTCGCCATCAGAGCCGTCTGGTGCGCACCCGTATCTCGTCCAACCTGTCCCCGTGGCTGTCACAGTGCAGCCTAGACGACCCCTACACCGTCGCCATCAGCCACGGCGAGGGCCGCTTTGTCGCCAACGATGAAGTGCTCGCCCAGCTGATCGCCAACGGCCAGGTCGCCACGCAGTATGTGGGCGAGGACGGCAAGCCCAGCATGGATCTTTCCGTCAACCCCAACGGCTCCGCACTCGCCATCGAGGGCATCACGAGCCCCAACGGCCGCGTCCTGGGCAAGATGGGCCATGCCGAGCGTCGTGGCGACAACCTGTACCGCAATGTGCCCGAGCATGTCCCCGGCGATAAGTTCATGCCGATCTTTGAGAGCGGCGTAGCCTACTTCGCCTAAACCTTTCCCATCGGGTACAATCCCCTCGGGTAACAACACCCGCCACCGGCACGCCCGGTGGCGGGTTCTTTTTTGCTTCGCGCATACAGGAAGGACTTCATGGAAAGCCGCAAGCCGTATCTCGCCACCCTGCCCGGACTCATCCTGGGCTGCCTCGTCTGCTGCGCACTCTGGGGGTCGGCTTTCCCCTGCATCAAGATCGGTTACGGGCTCTTTGGCATCCCCGCGCACGATAGCGCCTCGCAGCT
Source organism: uncultured Collinsella sp. (assembly GCA_900547125.1). GTDB lineage: Bacteria > Actinomycetota > Coriobacteriia > Coriobacteriales > Coriobacteriaceae > Collinsella. The sequence continues at coordinate 1,251 of URFU01000063.1, read as the reverse complement.
GCTCTTTGCAGGTTTGCGCTTTACGCTTGCCGGTGCCCTGGTTATCGTTGGGATGAGCGCGGCCCAGCGTCGCCCGCTCGTCCCACAGGTACGCGGCATTAAGTCCATCTGCATCCTGTCGCTCTTCCAGACTATCGGGCAGTACTTCTTTTTCTACCTGGGACTCTCGCGCGCCAGTGCCATGTCGAGTTCCATCATCGAAGCCAGCGCCAACTTCCTCGCAATCCTCTTTGCCGCCCTGGCATTTCACACCGAGAAGCTCAATACGGCCAAGGTGCTCGGCTGCGTGTTGGGCTTTACCGGCGTCGCGTTCGTCAACCTTTCGGGCGCGGATGGCACCTTTGGCTTTACGCTCGACGGCGAGGGATTTATCTTGGCTTCCACTGTTGCAGGCGCCCTATCGACCTGCCTCATTGGCATCTTCTCGCGCGAGCATGACGGCGTCTTGCTCGCCGGGTGGCAGTTCTTGGTCGGCGGCCTTGTCCTCACCGCCATCGGCTTTTTGATGGGCGGCGCGCTCTCCCCCACGGCGATTGTCCCCGCCATCGCGCTCATCATCTACATGGCGCTTATCTCCGCCGTCGCGTACTCGCTGTGGTCCCGCCTGCTCGCCGTCAACCCCGTTAGCCGCGTTTCGGTCTTTGGCTTTATGAACCCGGTCTTTGGCGTACTGCTGAGTGCATTGCTGCTCGGCGAGGGCGCCGGCACGAGCCCTGTTACCGTACTTGTAGCCCTACTCTTGGTCTGCAGCGGCATCATCATCGTCAACAAACCTAAAAAGGCCTAGCGAGCTCACCTTTTTAGGGAAGGTGTTCGCATACTTTAGCTTAATGGAGTACATCGGTGAGCTGAGGGCCGCCACGCACGCCAGCGTTCGTCCCTTTCCTAGCGTATCTGGATGCCGGCTTTCTTTTTCTCGGCCTTGACGCGGTAGAGCTCCGCGTCGGCAGCGCGAAGTAAGTCTTGCCAGGTATCGACACCATCACCGACCCGTGCGTAGCCGATGGACATCCGCAACAGATACGGAACCTCCGCACGTGCAAGCTCGTCGCTGATTGCCGCACACAGACGCACGATGTCCTGCTCCGCCATCGCCTTTTGAAGCACCACGAACTCATCACCGCCATAGCGTGCGATAAAGCCACCAGACGCCGAGCAGACCTCTTTGAGCACAGCAGATATGACCTGAAGCGCATGGTCGCCCTCAACAAGTCCATACCGGTCGTTAATCTGCTTCAAGACGTCAGAGTC
>URFU01000062.1 GCA_900547125.1 uncultured Collinsella sp. | reverse complement strand
GAGATAATGCCAACCGGTCAATAGCTCACCGTCGGAGGTCGCATAGGACCACTTTCCGTAGATGGAGTCGTAGAACCAGCCACTATGCTGCATGCGGCCATCGGCGTTGGCACCAGGGGTGTTCAGGAAGTAGTTCTTGCCGTCAATCTGAACTCGGCCGTATGCCATATCATGGCTTTCGGGGTAAAAGTAATACTTGTCCCCACCGATAGACTGCCAGCCCGACACCGCGATCCCGTCAGCGCCAAAATAGTACCAGACAGCTTCGTATTCGTTATGCCACTGGTTCGTGACCATGGCGCCAGTTTCGGGATCGAAATAGCGAAGGTTGCCGTCCTCGCACCGAACGAGTCCAGTCTTCGAACGACCGTCGGAACACCATTCCGTAATCGGTCCACCGTCTCCGCCACCGCCAGCAATATCAGCAAATGAGGGCACCGGGGCAACCGTCATGCAGGCAGCGGCAAATGCAACAACTCCCAGCACTGTTAGTCCGCGCCATCTTTCTCGAAGGTTTTTCATACGACATCCTTTCTCCGAGATTTAAGGCTCTCTTAAGTTATTTTTAAACTATCAATTCAGTATTTCAACGGGAAATCGATAAAAGGTGTCTTTGTGACTGCAATTTAAATATGAGTCGCCACACCTCAACCGTTACGCTAAATAGCTTCTAAGGCAAACTTAGCGCATGAACGAACTGATTAAACGAGTGAACTGATTAATAAAGCAACAGAATACAAACCTTGGTCATCAATCACATCTACCGCGGGCCGATAACGCCCGCCTCATGTGCTGCGATATAATCAATCTCACTAGATGCCAAATCAGCAAGCCGAAGGAGCTGACGTGCTAACAATTCACTATGGTGATATGGAAAACGTTATCTACAACACGTCCGTTTACTTCGATAACGTATATTCGCCCCAGTGGTTTCAAGACTCCTTTGCCCAAAGGGTCATAAAATCCATCGACAAAGGCACCGTGGTAGGCCCCAATGCAATCGATACCAAGATTCTAGGCATCATTCCTCCCGAGAAACTATCCAGCGGCACCAAAACGCTACTGCTTATGTACTTTATGCCGCAGAATATATATAACGCCTCAAATTGCGGTGATAATTGCGCCTACTGGATTCTGAGGATCGCCGCGCAAAAGGATCTAACAATCAATCTCTACCACATAATGGATTTTGGAAACGGCAAATTCACGGTAACCATTGCAAATACGGGCGATATAGTCCACACAATGTTTGACCTTGTCCCCATAGCTGGAAAATGCCTAAGGGAGAACTCCTGATGCGCGGATCATACAAGGTAATTATTCAAAATAACCGGGTTCAGTTTAAACTGACCATCAATAGAAATCTGACCATCATCCAAGGTAACAGTGCTACAGGCAAGACAACTCTGCTTGATATGGTGGCAGCTCACGAAGAGCTTGGGGCACAAAGCGGCGTAACAGTAAGTTGCAAAGTGCCCTGTAAAACAATATCTGGAAAATATTGGCGTAGAGATCTCCAAGAGATTTCCAGCAGTATTGTTTTTATTGATGAGGGCAATACTTTTGTTCGATCAAGAGAATTTGCCCATGAAGCAAAGCGTAGCTCAAACTACTACGTAATTGTCGCCAGAGAGTCACTGCGCCAACTGCCCTATAGCGTTGATGAAATCTACGGTCTTAAGAACACCAACCGAACCACAACGAAGTATCCCGTTTACTCTCGTGTCTACACCTCTACATATCGTATTTACGGTGATACTGATTTTAGAGGCGAGAGGCCCGAGCTTGTCATTGTCGAGGACACAAATTCGGGCTACGAATTCTTCAGTTTGCTATGCAAAAAGAGCAGCATTAAATGCATCAGCGCGGGAGGAAAATCAAATATTTGCAACTGCATTATGGACGCACCGGAAAACGACATCCTCGTGATTGCCGACGGCGCCGCCTTTGGAACAGAAATTGCGGAAGTAGCTGCTCTATTGCGCCGAAAGAACATCAAGCTATTCCTACCGGAATCGTAAGAAAGGCACGTGTTGAACTCGGGAATATTCAACAGCAAACACATTAAGGACATGCTGCTTAACCCCGCTGAACATATCGAAAGCTCAAAGTTCTTTAGCTGGGAGAGGTTCTTTACTGCAGAACTCATCGAATGCTCACGAGACACACGTTTTCGATATGACAAGAGCTGCATGAACGAGGAGTACTTGAACCCCACCGCCCTTGCAGCTCTTGAGGATACTTTGCCGGAACTTGGCATTACTTCGCCCTAAAACGAGAAGTACTCACTGTCGGAGGATAGGTTCGGTCCGAGCCACGGGTCACCATCGAGGAAGAGCTCCGGCCAGCGTTGCATGAACAGAGCTTGCTCGCGTTTCCAGCGGCGCAGCTTTTCCTCGTTAGCCTCTTCCCTGCCGCGCGAGGTGAACTCGTAGTGGTACAGCTCGGCATAGGGCGTAAAGATGGTGCGGTAGCCCGCCTCCCACACGCGCAGGCAAAAGTCTGCGTCGTTAAAGCCGACGGCGAATTCCTCGTTGTAGCCCCCGACCTGCTCAAATACGTCACGTCGCACCATCTGGCAGGCGCCCGTTACGGCGCTAAAGTTGCCCGGACGCACAGCACGGGCAAGATAGCCCTCGCGCTTTGCCGAGAAGTCTTGGTTGGCATGGGCAAGTGCGCCGCGCACACCGACCAAAATGCCAGCGTGCTGCACCAGGTGGTCGGCAAAATAGAGCTTGGCACCCACCACGCCCGCATCGGGACGTTGCAGACAACCCATCATCTCTTCGATAAAGTCGGGGCTAATGACCTCGGTATCGTTGTTGAGCAGCAGCAGGTAGTCGCCCTTGGCGTGCTCCACACCAAAATTGATGATCTGAGAGTAATTAAACTCGCCCGGCCAGTACACAACGCGCGCGATGTCCTTGCCTTCTGATGCTGAAGCCACGCGATCCGGCAGGGTTTCGTAATACGCAAACGTATCCGGGGCTTCGCTGTTGTTCTCCACCAAGACGATCTCATAGTTGGCATACGTGGCCTTCTGGGCAATCGACATCACACAGGCATCGAGCGTCTCAACGTGGTCCTTGGTGGGAATCACAATGCTCACCAGCGGCGCAGGCTCCGGCAGCGCATAGCGCATGCGATAGACAAACGGCGTCTCGGTCTCCTCGACCGTTCCGCAAATGCCCAGCTCGTTAAAGTGACGCTGCAGCGCAAGGCGCCCGGCTTCAATGGCATACGGCTTGCTATCGGCAGAGCCATCGGCGGTCGACCCCGGATGAACGCGCCAGTGATACAGCACGTGCGCAACATGCTCAAACCGCGCGCCCGCCGCAAGGCAGCGAAGCGTCAGGTCGTAGTCCTGGGCGCCCGCAACGTCTTCTGGGGACATGCCAATGCGATCAATAAGCGCCTTCTCCACCATCAGGAAATGCGTCACGCAGTTATGGCTATAGAGCAGGTCAACGTTGAGTTTGGTCTTAAAGACCGGCTGGCCCCACTCCCCCGTTTTCTGGAACATGTCCTCGTCGCAGAACAGGACCTGGGGACGCTCGTCCTCGGCCGCCTTATTCAGCGCGGAAACATACTGGAATAACGCGTCCGGTTCCAGAATGTCGTCATGGTCCAAGAACGCGACGTAGTCGCCTGTCGCTCGCTCGATACCTGCGTTGGTGTTGAGCACAATGCCGCCGTTGCCGGGAAGCTCGATGCGACGAATGCGCTCGTCGTGGGCGCCTGCCGCAAGATTGGGCACCGCGTCCCATTCGGGCGAGGCGTCCATAAGTAGCAATTCCCAGTTGTCATAGCTCTGGGCTAGCACCGAGTCCAGCAGCTCGCGCAGGTAGACCCGATCAGTCTTGTAGCACGGCACCACAATGCTCACGAGTGGTCTATAGGCAAAAGCCACCGAAGCGACACGCTGGCACGCTAAATCGCCCGGCTTTGCGCGATGCTGCTCAAACCAACGTCGATAAGCCGCGTCGTCTGCACGCGCATCCTTCATGCGGTTCCAGCTGTCGTCGACCATGCCGTTGTACAGGCGACCATCCATAGCGCAAAAACCACTCTGAATCTGCTCCGTGGGATCGCTCACAATCGCGACAAAATCTCGTATATCCTGAGGCATCTCAACGCTCAGATACGTTTTATTGACGTGGCAACCGTTGCGCTGCGGCACATCGACCTGCGATTCAAGCACATACACGGTGGCACCGATGGCGTTCATATGTGTATCGAAGACCTGGAGCTCAGGTGCGCACTGGGGGTCTCCCACCCACGTAACCTCATAGCGCCACACCACGCCGGCGTCTGCCGGTAAATAACGAACGGCATCGATCTCATAGCGACCGCAGCACTCGCCGCGCTGTGCGTCGCGAACGAGCGCACACATCGCAGCCTTTGCTTTGTAGTTAATCTTGGATTCCAGCTTGGCCACGCGGCTATCGAGGCAAATGGAGCCCAACCTTTGGCCACCGAACGCAAATGCGACGTCAATCGTAGAACCGTCCAAAAATGGAAGCACCAAGACGGCGAGCTCGTGTTCGTAATCGGAAACGGAAGGGCAAAGCGCCAGCACACGGCCATGATCGACTGGGAGCACCAGCGACGGCACACAAGAACCGCTCGTCGTCGCATGGGCAAACGCTTGAGAACCCTCCCGCTCAATAAGCGCGGCGACATCCTGACCGGCAAAACGAAGCAGCACAAACAGCCGGCCCTGACAGCGGCAAAGTGACAAACGCTTGATACTCATCTACACTTCTCGCTTTCCCAGGGCGTTCGCTGCCATGCGTTTGCAGGCACCCAGGCGCCCAAACCTCAAGACGTCGTAATCGAACATGAGCTTTTTGCACTCACGGGCATTGGGGGCCTTGCTGGTAAGCGCCGCACGCACCATAGCGGCAACAGACGGGGCACATTGCGCGAGCGCGGCATCGTTGCCTACGGCAGAACCGGCAAGGGCCGCGGCGACGGCAGCAAACACCTTGCCACAGTCCGAGCCCAGCAACCTGAGCGCGTCGTAAAGCACCAGATCGCACAGGAAATATGCCAGATCATCGGCGTGCTGTACATCGAGACCGTCGCGCTGCCAGTCAGCCAGCACCGCGGAGTAAATCTTCACGTGCTCCAGCAGGCGCGTCTCGTCGTCATAGCGCATGGTGTCCATGAGCGAGCCCTTGCGCGCCACGCGGTAGTCGTACAGCCTGTTCGAAATAAGCGCGGTCTTGCGCGAGCGACCGTACACGGCAAAATCGAAGACCTGGTCCTCGCCATACTTGACGGTTTCGTCGAACACGATCCCGTTGCCCAACAAAAACTCACGCTTGCAAGCGGTGCGCCATGCAAAGGGGCGAGACGCTTCCTTAAACAGCAGGTCGGAGCTATAGCCTTCAAACGACACATCGCGCGGGCTCAGCACATAGTTAAGCCACGGATACCCTGCCTCCAGCGGATACGGATTCGCGCCAAAGGTCAAAACGTCGCAGTCCTCGCGCTCAAAGGTATCGACGATCACGCGGCATGCATCGGGCGTAAAGCGGTCGTCGGAATCCAAAAACGCGACGATAGACGCCGTGGACGCAGCGATGCCTGCATTACGTGCACTCGACAGGCCGCCGTTCTCCTTATCGACCAGCCTAAAGCGCGCGTCCTTTTCGCAATAGGCAGCCGCAATATCGCGCGAACCGTCCGGCGAGCCATCGTTGACTAACACGCCTTCCCAATCGGGCATGTCCTGCGCAAGCAGGGAGTCCAGGCACCAGGCCAGGCACTCCTCCACTTTGTAGATGGGAACGACAACGGAAATCTTGGGGGTAACCATAATCACGCGCTCCTACTGTGCCGCCGGCACGTCATCGGGATGCGGGTTATCGCCATAGGCGCGCTGATACGTCAGCACGCGCCAGACCAGCGGCAGGCCGCCAATCTTAAAGTAGTGCTTAAACGTATTGAGCTTGCCCGGCTTCTTAAAGTCAAAGCGCGAATCGATATAGGCGCGGGGCGACTTGACCATCAGGCGCAAGTCGGTCTCGCCGCGCGGATCGAACAGCGACAGGTCAAAACGACCGGCATCCCAGTCGGCCTTGAGCTCGGGAGAGGCCTTCTTCCAAAACTGCCCACGCAGCTCATCGACCAGGCGCTCGTCATTCCAACGGTACGTATCGACCTTCATGCGCATTAAAATGCCCTGGAGCTGAGCCTTGAGCTCGGGGCGCTCTTCCAAAAAGCGCTGCATATCGGCATATTCGTCGCAAACGCAAAACACCTTGTTGGGCGAATTAACGGAGCTCTTCTCGTTATCCTGACGATAGCACAAAATGGGGTCCGCAATAAACGCGGCACGTTCGGCACAAGCCCAAACCTTAAAGTTAAAGCCTGCGTCCTGATACGAGGCACCCGGCGTGGGAAGGAACCGAATCTGATTGTCGTTGAGGAACTCGCGCCGATAGATAGCCGACCAAATGGAAGGTTTGCGGTAGAAGATGCCCGGGCGGTCGACGGGGCGATACGCGGCGCCCGTCATATGCTCGTCGATAATCCCAAACAGTTCACGGCGCTCGCTGGGCGTGGACCAATACAGGTAAAAGTCGCCCTTTACCACATCGGCATGCTCAGCATCGGCCTTGGCGACCAACTTCTGGAGCGAATCCTCAAACATGAAGTCGTCGGACTCAAGGATGCCCACGTACTCGCCGCGCGCCATCTCCAGGCCGCGGTTCATCGAGTCGCCGTAGCCGCTGTTGGCCTTGTCGATCATCTTTACACGGGGGTCGCGCTCCATGTACTCGCGGATGATATCTGGCGAGCTATCGGTAGAACCGTCGTTGATACAGATGATCTCGATGTCTTTGAGCGTCTGCGCCACGGCGGAATCAAGGCACTCGCGCAGGTAGCGTTCGACATTGCAGATGGGGACAAGCAGCGAAACTTTAGGGGTATCAGAGTTCTGCAAGAGAACCTCCTGTTGAATAGCGTGTAACAGGGAGATATTAGAAGCCGAGATAAGGCGGGCGCCAGCGCTTGGAATTAGATAAAGCGCTCCAGGCAGGCTTTGAGACCACGAGTCGAAAGATAGAACAGCGTGGCGTCTGTCATCGAAACGCCCGAGGTCGCCGCAACGAGCTTGTGGGCAACACGGCGAACGGCGCCCTTAGCAGGCATATCCGCCCACTCCGTTCCCAAAAACGTCGTGAGGTCCATGTTGACGCGAGCCGCCACGCGATGGAAGTCATCGGCATCCAAGCGCGCCAGGTCGAACACAATTAGGTCCAAAAACCAAGTTATCAGCTCGCCGGGGCACAGGTCCAAAAGACCGTAGGCCGCCCAGTCCTCCAAGACCTCCTCGAGCATTCTCATATGGGCATCGAGCTTTTTGGCGCGAGCCTCGGCACTGTTGAACTCGTGCGTCGCCGATTCACTCTCCATCACGTAGTGGTAGAACTTGTCCGGCATGACGACGGTCCTGCGGGCAAGCGCATAAGCCGCAAATTGGAAGACGACGTCCTCGCCCAAAGCCAAACCGGGGGCGAAGCGAATGCCTTCGCGATTGAGCAGCTCGCGCGAAAAAGCCGCACGGCAGGCATAGGGCTGCGCATTCGAATGGAACAGCAGTTGGGGATCACGGGCGCCGAAGGTACCAGCTTTGGGGCTCATGAGTTGCTGGACACGTTTGGGGGCGGCATCGGCAGGTTCACAGACGCCGCCAAAAACGACGACCTCGGCATCTGACGACTCCATGGCATGCAGCACGCGCTCGACCGTCTGGGCATCGATGTAATCGTCGGCGTCCACAAAGAAGACAGTCTCGCCCTCGGCCGCATCGATACCGGTATTTCGAGCGCACGAGACACCCGCGTTTTCCTGGTCAATCACCAGTACGCGATCGTCGGCCTGCGCGATCTGGCGCAACACGTTCAACGAATCATCAGTCGAACCGTCGTTGACGCAGACAACCTGAATCGAACGCTCAGACTGGACCAACAGCGAATCGAGGCATCGCTGAATGGAGCGCGACGAATTGTAGACGGGAACGACAATGGTCGCTTTGGGGGTCAAAGTCTCTCCCATGTCGACCTACCCCCTCAGCGATTCGATGAGGAAGGCAGCAACCACACCTGGGCCTCCAACCGAGGCGTAATACTTAGCACGCCCCAAGGCACCATCCGTCGCAAAACTCGGATGCTCGTCAACCCAGCCCTCAGGATCTTTGAGGATGGCAGCGAGATTTGCGCGCTTCCACGACTTGAGGTCGTCAAGCGAAAAGTCCCCGGCGTCCAAGGCCGCTTGGAACTCCTTGGCCATCTGAACCAGGAACTCCTTATAGAACTTAGGCGCCAGGCGCACGTAGTTCCACATGTACGAATCGTACTTAATGAGCTGATTGAACTTGAGCATGCGCGCGACATCGCCGTTTGCGTGGTCACGGGCATAATCCTCTCGAATCCAACGCTCAATCTCGGCATACTCGGTATTGACGCAAAAGACCTTAGCCGAAGAATTGACCGAGGAATTCTCGTTGTCCTGACGATACGATAACACGGCATCATGCAGGTAAACAGCCTTATCGGCGCACGCGATCACCTTAAAGGCGAATGACGTGTCCTGAAAGGATGCCCCCGGAGTCGGCAGGAACTTAATGCCGTTGCGCTCAAGAAAATCGCGACGGTACACGGCCGACCAAATCGACGGCTTTTGCTTAAAGAACTGAGTCGTATCGCTCGGGTGCACCGGCTTGCCACAGTCCTTGGCTTTAAACATCTCGTGCAGCGAACGGCGCTCCTCGGGCTTAGACCAGTAGAAATCAAAATTCGCCTTCGCGAAGTCGGCATTATTGCTATCGGCGGCCGAGACAAGCTTTTCGAGTGCGTCGGGCGCCATAAAGTCATCGGACTCCAAGATGCCAACGTACTTGCCACGCGCCATCTCCAGGCCGTGGTTCATCGAGTCGCCGTAGCCGCTGTTGGCCTTGTCGATCATCTTGACGCGCCCATCGCGCTCCATATACTCGCGGATAATCGCCGGCGAGTTGTCGGTCGACCCGTCGTTAATGCAGATGATCTCAATATCCTTGAGCGTCTGCACCAGGGCGGAATCGAGACACTCGCACAGGTAGCGCTGAACATTGTAAATGGGAATAAGCAGCGACAGAACAGGGCTGCCAGAGGCGTTAGTAGACAAATGTGCTCCTTAGGAAATACCTGTCGTTTCATGGTATCAAAGGGTCAGCGCGCTAGCGGGCGTTTATATAATCTATGGAGCTCGCAGAGGCAAACCGATAAGAAAGGACGTCATGCAGCCCAAAGCCGCACGCAACATACCCATCGAAGCGCTGCGTTTGGTCGCGGTCGCCGGCATCGCGGTGTTCCACACCTTTCAGTGGACCTTCCAAGCCGTCTGCGTCGGCGCCGTGGAATATGCCCCACTTGCGATATTCCCCTATTCCGGCGCGCTCGGTTTTATTAACTTGCTTGGCTGCTGGGCCAACGAGGTCTTCTTTATGATCTCGGGCTATTTTCTCATCGCTTCGGCCGCGCGTGCTTGGGACGGTGGAGCAACGTGGAAGTCGCAAATGCAACGGACGGCGCAGCGCCTTGGCAAGGTCATTATGCCCACTGCGTTTTATTGCCTCGTGGCGCTCGCGTGGTCCACGGTCGTCTCACCCATTCCTGATGTAGCCCTCAACACGCACAACTGGTATACCCTGGGACTCGAGTTCATTTGGGTCTATGCCGCCACGGTCTTCATGGCGCCATGGTTTGGACTAGCAAGGAGTCGACTCCCCCGGAAGAGCTACACGGCGACGGTCATCGCCGTTGGCATCCTCGCATTTGTTGTTAACGGGTATTTAGCCGCTATGAGTGCAACAAGCGCCGGCGAGTTTTCTTGGCTCCAAAAGTTCATGAGCGCCGTCACGTACGTAGTCGCGTTTTTGATCGGCGGACTGCTCCGCGACGTTACCGATGTCATGGATTCGGACAGGGTGGGCGCCTTGGGCATGCGCTCGCTCGTAACGGTTTTGGTGCTCACCATCATCCTGGAAGGAGCACTCTCCTTCACCGACAACCTCACAGCGATGACAATCCTCTCCTACAAATCGACCTCGCTGATCTCGTTTGCCCTCGCTGCCGCCTGCCTGCTCTTTGCGGCAACCCGACGCAGTGCCTCAGGCAATCCGCGGACTGCAGGTGTCATCGTCACCTTATCGACCGCCACGCTTGGTTTCTATGTGATGCAGTCGCTCGCCAGTGGCCTGTGGCGTCCCGTCTTCAATACGTTGCTCGCATTCATACTGGTCAGCCAAATCAGCCCGGTAGCTATATACATCGTCACGGGTACCGTCATTAGCATCGTCTTTGCTCTGGCACTTCTCATCATCGATGCAGCCAGAAGCTTTATCGCTCGCAAGCTCAAGCGGCAATAGACACGCTGCCGTCAGACGCTAAAGCCGCTACAGCCGTGGCAGGTTCCTGCGTTTTATTCAAAGCTTGCCGCCAAGGTGCGCCGAGCCTTTACAATAGGACAGTCCCAAGGACGTATTCGATAGCTTCCGTGCAGCGCATGCGCGCCGCGCGTGAAAGGATTTATTGCCCCATGTCTTCCACCCTTCCCGCCCCCATCGATAAGCTCGCCATTGTCGTCGTTACGTACAAGCGCCAGGAACTCCTGGCCAACTTGTTCGACTCCATGACCGAGCTTACGGCAGCGCCCTGGCGCATCGTGATCGTCGATAACGAGAATTCGCGTGAGACCGAGGCCATGTGCACCGCATTCAACGAGCGCCTGGCCAACCTGTGGGGCACCGACATCGAACAGCCCGACGCGAAGGGCGGCACCGACCGCGTCATCTACGCACCACAGCTCGAAAACGGCGGCGGTGCAGGTGGCTTCTCCGCCGGCACCAAATGCGCCTACGACCTGGGCGCCCAGTGGTTCTGGGTGATGGACGACGACGTGCTCGTCATCCCCGAAGGCATCGAGCGTCTTGCCAAGTGGACCGACCGCTACGATGTCATCCAGGGTTCGCGCCTGGACTTTGACGGCGGCGCCTTCTTTTGGCAGTACCAGCTCATCCTTTCGCTTGGTATCCCCAACCCCATCGCTAAGTGGGACCTGGGCCCCAAGGGCTACCGCGCCATGAACCAGTTGTGCTTTGAAGGCGGCCTGTTCTCGCGCCGCGTGGTCGACAAGATCGGCCTGCCGGATGCGCGATTCTTCATCTACGGCGACGATGCCTGCTACGGCTACGTGGCCAGCCAGCACTTCCCCGCCGCCGTTGTTGCCGACGTGGTGCTCAAGCGTGCCCGCGCTGTCTCTAACTGGGATATCGCCGGCAAGCGCCAGCTCAACTCTACGAGCGACACCAACCGCTACTACATCATGCGCAACCGAGGCTTCCTCGCTCGCTATATGCAGATCTACGGTGACTACCACCCCATGCTGTTCCGCCTGGGCAATGCCGCGACCTTCTGCAAGGAATTCCTTCGCCAGGCTGCGGTCGATAAGTGCTTAAAGACCGGTATTCCGGCGCTGCGCCGTGGCATGAAAGACGCCCGCAAGATCATCAAGGATCCCAACTGGAAGCCCATGCCGCCCATGAAGGACGCGGAACAGTAAAGGGCTTTCGCCCGCCGCTACAGACGTTGGCACACCACGGACGCACGCTGCCCATCAAAACCGAACCCCCAGCGCATGCGCCCCACGCCGGGTCGCGGCACACGGATTTCGTCGATGCCGTCGCGCTCTATGTCGAGCAGCGCCTGCACGGCCAGCAATTCCAGGCCCAGCGCATCCACACCGGGGTCATACATCATGTTGATCGTTATCAGCGGACGTTCATCGAGCATACCGATCGTATCGGCTATGTCGAACACGGCGCCCGTAGGAAAAACCTGGATGTCGCAGCGACCCGCGCCACACTTTCGCCTCGAGGCAGGATTGGCATAGCCCGGCAAGCCAAAGCAGAGCCCCTGCAAGAGCAGATGATATGGCAGTGGCGCATCTGGGTCGGTCGCACCGATTCCCGCATCTCCTAAGATGCGGCTTAGCGCCCGCCTCACGGTATCCTCGTTCCCATGGCACAGCCCGTCGCGAAACGCATCGACGTCTCGAATGTCTTCTGCAGCACACTCAAACCACTCGATAATCACTAGACGCAAGGTCTGGCGAAGCTCGTTATTGGGCAATCGCAAAGCACGGAGGCGATCGCCATGCTCCGGCTCCTCAGTCATATCCGTCGTGAGAAAACCGGACAGATACAGCGCTGTCCACATGCCATCGTCAGGCGAGACATCTGGCTCTGCAGTGCCCAAACAAAGCGGGACCTCAGCGCACCCATGGGCCTCGAGCAAATCAAACAAGACCGAAAGGCGGTCGAGATTCCACCCGGCAACTACCCTACTCAGACAATCGGCATATCCATACAAATCGGCACGCACAGGCGCCGTGCAGCCTCGGCCCAGAAAACCGATCACACGCTCTGGACTCGAGCAATAGGCCCTGCCAAACCGATATCCCTCGAGCCATTCACGCGCATCATCCAGGTATTCCTCGCGCCCAGCATGATTCAACAGAGCCTCGACCTCGGCATCCGAAAAACCGAACCAACGGTCACACCACGCCGACAGCGGCGTCGTCAGACAATACGAGCAGCCGCGCGAAGAAAGCGCCGCTTCGGCGGGACCGGAACACTCCCCCATCAGACACGTCAGCCGCAACGCATCGCGCGCAGTGGCAATGGCGTCAAACAGCGCACGGTCAAGTAGTTCTGCCGGATCGGCGTCGGAAGCGTTCCTCGCGCTCGCACGGCGAGACCACGCCGCATCGTACCCATCAACGAGCAATACAACCTGCTCATCGCAGGCAATCTCCAGCAGCTCTATGAGCACACCGAGCACCGAGTCAACCTCGTCCGCGCTCGCCACGCCACGCGCGACACGTTCGATGTGACGCACCTTATCTCGAGCTAAATCCGGAGCCTCCAAGAGCGCCAACAAGCGAGCGCACTCGCCCGAAAGGGCATCGCGCACGACGCCGGCAACAGCGGGGCCACGCCTCCCAGCGCCAGAAAAGTCCAGCGATATCACCGGATAGCAAGCATAC
>URFU01000061.1 GCA_900547125.1 uncultured Collinsella sp. | reverse complement strand
GCCGCAGAGAGCATGACGGGATTTACCGTGCGAGCGCCCCACGGACACACGGCAACGCAGCGCATGCAGGAAATGCAGGCTTTTTTGTCCACCCGCTTGGGATCGTCTTTATCGATAGCGCCAACGGGACACGCTGTGGCACAAGCCCCGCAGGCAGTGCACTCCTTTGTGGCCTTGGGCACCACACCGGTGCCCCCTGCCTTCTTATAGGGACGATTGCCCGGAATTGCCGGCTCAGAAGCATCTCCTGCAGATATCTTTTGCTGAATCTGATCCGCAAACCCAGCGAGCTGCGCCGCGTCCTGTGCGTCTGGCCGACCGGCGGCAAACTGGCGAACAATAGAATGCTCGGCGATGGCAGAAACCGCAGCGATCACCCGAAAGCCCGCGCCCTTTGCCGCATCCTCAAGCTCGACCAGCGTGTCCTCATACGCGCGATTTCCGTAAACACAAACCAGGACCGCCTGCGCTCCGTTTCCCCGCATCATACCCAAGCGCTCCGCGGCCACAGCCGGGACTCGCCCGCCATACGAGGGCACCGCGATCACGGCTACATCCTCTTTTGTCATCGCAACCGTGCGAAAACCAAGCCCGCTATCGGTCAGATCTACAGCAACGGTTTCCCCTTCCAACGCATTGGCAATGTAGCCAGACGCCTTTTCCGTTCCGCCGGTCGGGCTAAACACGATATCGAATACCTTCATCGGATAATCCTCCCCTTTATGAACAAACGCCCGAAACGTCCGCGTGCCAAAACAGGTTACAACTTTTAAGATGCCCCGCGTGAAACGCCCGCTCGGCTGCAAGTTCAAAGCAGGTCCAAGCGGCATAAAAAGAAGGGGCCTCGCACAGGCGAGACCCCTTCACACGCAAAATCAATCGTGTCTGTTACACATAGAACAGAATGTCGTCGTAGGTCGGGACCGGCCAGTAGTCGGCGGCCACGATCTCCTCCATGGCGTCCACGGCGGCGCGCAGCGTATCCATAGCGGGAACGACCTCGTGTGCATACACGTTGGCCTGCTCCTGGCCATCGAGGGCCTCGGCCTTCTGATGCACGGCGTCGAGTGCCTTGATGGAGTCGTTGATGGCGGTGATGCCGTTGCAGAGCTTGTTGAGTGTGTTCTGCTCGCACTGCATGGCGGCCTCGGCACCGGCGGCACGAATAGTCTCAAGGCCCTTAGCGACCTTGGTGGCATAGGCGGTAATGACCGGGCGATAGGTACGACGCGCCTCGCGAACCATCGTGGTGGCCTCGATGTTCATGAGCTTGTTGTACTTCTCGAGCTTGCAATCGTAGCGGCACTGAGCCTCGGCCTTGGTCAGGACGCCCGTCTCCTCAAAGAGCGCAATGGCCTTATCGGAAACAAAGGCGGGCAGGGCATCGGCCGTGGTCTTGTTGTTGGCAAGGCCGCGCTTCTCGGCCTCGACGGGCCACTCGTCGGAGTAGCCGTCACCGGAGAACAGGATGCGCTGGTGGTCGGTCAAGACCTTCTTGCAGTACTCGCGCGCAGCGTCCTGGAACTCATCCTCGGGCGTACCCTCAAGCGCGTCGGCGAAGGACTTGAGCGACTTGGCCACGGCGGCATCGAGCACCAGGTTGGAGTCGGAGACGTTCTGCTCGGAGCCGCAGGCACGGAACTCGAACTTGTTGCCGGTGAAGGCAAACGGGGAGGTGCGGTTGCGGTCGGTGTTGTCCTGCATCAGCTTGGGCAGGGTATCGGCGCCCAGGTCGAGCACGCCGCGCGTGGCATGGACGGAAGCCTTGCCATCGATGATCTTCTCGACGACCTCGGTAAGCTGGTCGCCCAGGAAGATGGACATAATCGCCGGAGGAGCCTCGTTGGCGCCCAAACGATGATCGTTGCCGGCCGAGGCAACGGAGGCACGCAGGAGCTCCTGATAGTTATCGACGGCCTCGATCACCGCGGTGAGGAAGACGATGAACTGCAGGTTGTCGAGCGGAGTGTCGCCCGGATCGAGCAGATTCTCGGACTCGGTGCCAAGCGACCAGTTGTTGTGCTTGCCCGAACCATTAATGCCCTCGAAGGGCTTCTCGTGCAGCAGGCAGACCAAGTCGTGGCGGGAGGCGATGAGCTTCATCTTCTCCATCATGACCAGATTCTGGTCGATGGCCTCGTTGACCTCGCCATAGACCGGTGCGAGCTCATGCTGGCAGGGAGCGACCTCGTTGTGCTTGGTCTTGGCGGGAATGCCAAGCGCCCACAGTTCATCGTCCAGATCCTTCATATAGGCCGAGACGGTGGGACGGATAGCGCCAAAGTAGTGCTCCTCGAGCTCCTGGCCCTTACAGGGAGCAGCACCAAAGAGGGTGCGGCCGGTGATGACCAGGTCCTTGCGCTTGCGGTAGGCATCCTTCTTGATCAGGAAGTACTCCTGCTCGTCGCCCACGGAAGGAACGACCTTCTTGGGGGTCTTGCCAAACAGCGCCAAAACGCGCTTGGACTCACGCGAGAGCGCGGTCATGGAGCGCAGCAGCGGGGTCTTCTTGTCCAGGGCCTCGCCCGTGTAGGAGCAGAAAGCCGTGGGGATGCACAGGACATCGTCCTTGATAAAGGCGGGGCTGGTGGGATCCCAAGCGGTGTAGCCACGGGCCTCAAAGGTGGCGCGTAGGCCGCCGTTGGGGAAGCTGGAGGCATCGGGCTCGCCCTGGATGAGGTTCTTGCCCGTAAACTTGGTAATGGCGGTGCCGTCGTGGTTGGGCTCCAGGAAGCTGTCGTGCTTCTCGGAAGTAATGCCCGAAAGCGGCTGGAACCAGTGCGCGTAGTGCGTCGCGCCCTTGGAGATGGCCCAGACCTTCATGGCATGGGCAACGGCGTTGGCCACATCCAGGTCGAGCGGCTCACCGCCCTCGAGGGTTGCAGCAAGGCGCTTCCAAATGTCCTTGGGGAGGTAGTCCTTCATGACTTCCTCAGAGAACACCATGGTCCCGAAGCGGTCAGTAAGTTCGGCCATACGGAACTCCCTTCGTATCGGCACCGCGTGAGAAGCGGTGTTGATTACTAACGAACGAGTCATAGCTTAGACTCGCCGTGTTTCCGCGACATTACCGTTATGTTGCCGTCGCGAAACCAATCATTGAGGTTACCCTATCGAGGCGGCGTTGCCACCCTCAACAGCCAATCAACTGCATAAATTGCAGACCTCTCCCCATGGTTTAAGGGTAGTCAATTTGGGACGGGGCTTTCTTAACTGGTATTTCGCATCAGATACCATTCAATATAGCCCCATCCTACATTGACTGCCCTGTTATAGGAAATGCCGATAGCGAAGCATTTTCGATTGGTATCCCCAAATCGAGAGAGAAACTCCACCTTAGCACAGTGGTGCTGTAGAATCCTTGCAACACATCACACTATTACGTATCTAGAGGAGCACGATATGCGCGTCGACGAGGTTTTTAAGCAGGCAGCATCCCAGGGCACCGCGCCCGTTTCGTTTGAGATGTTCCCGCCCAAGGGCGAGCTGACCCTCGATACGGCTCGCGAAGTGGCAGGCAATCTGTGCAAGCTTTCGCCGAGCTTTGTCTCGGTCACCTGCTCGGCCGGCGGCTCCGGCAACGGTGCCACCACCGCCCCCATAGCGCATATGATCACGAGCGAATTCGATACACCCTCGGTGGCACATCTTACCTGTGTGGGCCGCTCGCACGCCGATATCGCCGCCAAGATCGACGAATACCACTCCGCCGGCGTAGAAAATGTACTGGCTCTGCGCGGCGATCTTCCCGCTGGCGCGACCGAGGACGACAAGCCCGCCTCGGACTACGCCTACGCCCGCGACCTCATCCCCGAGCTCGTCGACGCCGGCTTTTGCGTGGGCGCCGCAGCCTACCCCGAGGGCCACATTGCCTGTGAGGATCTCAACCTCTCGGTCGAGCACCTCAAGCAAAAACAGGACGCCGGCGCGAGCTTCTTTGTGACGCAGCTCTTTTTTGACAACGAGTGCTTCTACCGTTTTCGCGAGCTTGCCGACAAGGCCGGTATCACCGTGCCCATTACTGCGGGCATCATGCCGTTTATGGGCAAGTCGCAGATCAGCCGCATGGTCTTTATGTGCGGTGCGTCGCTGCCCTCCCCCGTCATCAAGATTCTCGCCAAATACGAGAACGACCCCGCGAGCCTGCAGGCAGCCGGTGTAGATTATGCCGCCCGTCAGCTTTGCGACCTCAAAGAGCACGGTGCCGACGGTCTGCACCTGTACACTATGAATCGTCCTGCGATCGCCGCAACCATTATGGAGCGCCTGGGGTAATGGAAAAACCGCACGTCGATACAACCGTTGTTGAAGTGCCGGCCGACCTTGCGTCGCCGGCGCTTTACCGTATCGACGCTGCTCACCACCCTCGTGTCGACCGTGCCGAGATGCTGCGCTACCTGGGCTACGGCGGTCAGCAGATTGAGCCCGAGCTGTCGCAGCGTATTGAGCTTGTCGTTGAGCGTCTGGAGCTGGATATTGAACCCCGTGGCGTGCGCCGCGTATTTGCCGTCGATGCCACGGGAATCGATGAACAGGGCGAGCCTTGCATTCGCTTGGTCGGCACCAACGTTGAGCTGCGCGGTCGCGATATCTATCGCCACCTCAAAGACGCCCGCTTTGCCGCGCTCATGGCATGCACTCTCGGCATGGACGCCGAGCGTCGCCTGCGCACCACGGGAGCCCAGCAGCCCCTAGAGGGAGCCGTGCTCGATGCCGCGTGCTCCGCCTATGTAGAAGCCGCCGTCGAGCAGATGGACCAGCAGGTCAAGGCTGCGGCCGCCGCGCACGGACTCGCCGGTAACTGGCGCTTTAGTCCCGGCTACGGCGACTGCCCGCTTACGGCCCAGCGCTCAATCGTGGCTGCGCTCAACGCCACGCGGCTCATCGGGCTGACCGTCACACCTACCAACCTGCTCATGCCCACCAAGAGCGTGACCGCGGTAATTGGTCTGTTCGACGGCGAGGTCCACGACGCCCAGAGCCATCCTACCTGCACTATCTGCCGCATGCGCGAGCACTGCCGCTTCCGCGCCGCCCACACCACCTGCTATTCCAGCCATTAGGAGCCCTCGATGTTTACTCCGCTTATCACTCATGATCTGGACGGCGCCGCGCTGGCGGCGCCCGTTGATGCCGCACGCCGTAATGGCGCTGTATACAAGACGCGCACGATCGACGACCTTCGCATTAAGGGCGTTCGCCTGCGCGCCGCCATCGAGGGCACGGGGCACCTGCTGTTCGACGGCGGCATGGGCACCATGCTGCAGGCGGCTGGCATGAAGGCCGGCGCCCTGCCCGAGCTGCTCAACTTTGAGGAGCCCCAGGTTATCACCGATATCCAACGTCAATATGTCGAGGCCGGCTGCGACGTGATTACCGCCAACACCTTTGGCGCCAACGCCCACAAGCTCGACGGTGCCGCCACCGTGGCAGATGTCTTTGCCGCCGCTGTCGCCTGCGCCCGCGCGGCCGGTGCCCACTACGTCGCCGGCGACATCGGCCCCATCGGTGCCCTACTGCGCCCCTTGGGCACCCTGAGCTTCGACGAGGCCTATGACCTCTTTGCCGAGGAAGTGCGCGCCGGCGTCGATGCGGGCGTGGACCTCTTTATTATCGAGACCATGACCGACCTTGCCGAGATCAAGGCTGCCGTCCTCGCCTGCCGCGAGAACTCCGACCTGCCCGTCTTTGCCACCATGACCTTTGAAGAAGACGGTCGCACGTTCCTGGGTACGAGTCCCGAGGTGGCCGCTATCACGCTCGACGCCATCGGCGCCGACGTTTTGGGCATCAACTGCAGCCAGGGACCGGCCGAGCTCCGAGGGCTCGCCGCACTCATGCTCACCGTTACCGACAAGCCCGTTATGGTGCAGGCCAATGCGGGACTGCCCCACGTGGACGATGACGGCAATACCGTCTTTGATATCCAGGCCCCCGAATACGCCAAGGCCGTCACCGACATGATCGAGGACGGCGTGAGCGTCGTGGGCGGCTGCTGCGGAACCACGCCGGCGCATATGGCGGCCTTGCGCACGCTTATCGACAACCACACGCCCAGCCCGCGCCGCCGCAAGCCCAGCATGTCGGTCACGAGCGCCCAGACGGTCGTGGACCTTCCCTGTGACGGCCACAAAATCGCCGTCATCGGCGAGCGCATCAATCCCACTGGCAAAAAGCGCCTGCAACAGGCCCTGCGCGACGGCGACCTGGACTACGTCGTGAGCCAGGGCATCAGCCAGCAGGAACAGGGCGCCGACATCCTGGACGTCAACGTGGGCCTGCCCGAGATCGACGAGGTCAAGATCATCCAGCAGGCGACCGAGCAGCTCCAGGGCTCCACGCTGCTGCCGCTGCAGATCGACTCCACCGACCCCGCAGCCGTCGAGGCAGCCGTACGCCGCTACGCCGGCAAGCCCATCATCAACTCGGTCAATGGCAAACAGCAAATCATGGATGAGATCTTTCCGCTGGTCGCCCATTACGGCACCAACGTCGTTGGCCTCACGCTCGATGAAGGCGGCATCCCCGATACCGCCGAAGCTCGCTTCGCCATCGCCGAGCGCATCGTGGCCGAGGCCGCCCGCTACGGTATCGGCCCGGACCGCATCCTCATCGACTGTCTGGTCATGACCGCCTCGACCAATCAACGCCAAGCCGAACAGATCCTGCGCGCCATGTCCCTGTGCAAGGAGCGTCTGGGCGTCAAGTGTGCACTCGGCGTGTCGAACATCAGCTTTGGTCTGCCTGCCCGCCCGCTGTTGGGCTCGGTCTTTTTGGCTGCCGCTTTTGGCGCGGGCCTGGACGCCCCCATCATGAACCCAGGTTCCAAGCGCTTTATGGATACCGTCTACAGCTATCGCGTCCTGAGCGTTGAGGACGAGGGCTCGACCGGATACATCGAGCGCTATGCCGGCTGGACCGATCCGTACAAGATCGCCGCGAACCCGGCGGCGGCTCAGGCAGTATCGACCGACACTGTGCCCGCTGCTGGCACCGCCGGCACCGACGACAACGACGACCCGATTCGTCGCATGGTCGTCTCGGGCCGCAAAGGCGAAATCGCGGCCGAGACCGAGTGTCTGCTGGCAGACCACGACGCCATGGACCTCATCAACAATCACTTTATCCCCGCCCTCGACGAGGTTGGCGTCCTCTTTGACCAGGGCAAGTTCTTCTTGCCGCAGCTCATGGCCTCGGCCGAGGCAGCGCGCGTGGGCTTTGACACCATCAAGCGTCTGATGCCCGCCGGCGAGATTGCTGACAAGGGCAAAATCTGCGTGGCCACCGTCAAGGGCGACATCCACGACATCGGCAAGAACATCGTCAAGATGCTGCTCGATAACTACGGCTACACCGTCTTTGACCTAGGCCGCGACGTCGACCCGCAAGAGGTGCTCAAGACCGTACGGGAGCGCGACATTAAGCTCGTCGGCCTCTCGGCGCTTATGACCACCACGGTCGTCGCTATGGAGGAGACCATCAAGTTGCTCCATGCCGAGGTTCCGGGCGTCAAGATCATCGTAGGTGGCGCCGTGCTCACCCCCGAATACGCCAAGCAGATCGGCGCGGACTACTACGCCAAGGACGCCGCCGAAAGCGCGCGCATCGCCGAAGAGGTCTTTGGGCAGTAACACAACGGAAACAACCGAGCACCAAAACGTGCCGCACGCGCCACTTGGCACGTGCGGCACGTTAGAATAGATAAGACTATGCTCGTTTTGGCAGATAGGAGCGCAAGGATGGCGATCACGCCCGCAGAAATCGCGGAAACCCGCGGCATGGTTGAGGAACAGAACCTCGACATCAGGACCATCACCATGGGTGTTTCGCTCATGGGTTGCGGTGACGAGAACCTCGACCGCATGTGCACGAAGATCTACGACCACGTGACGCACACGGCTGAGCATCTGGTCGAGACCGCCGAGAACCTCGAGCGCGAGTACGGTATCCCCATCGTCAACAAGCGCGTTTCCGTCACCCCGGTGGCGCAGATCGCCGCGTGCTGCAAGGATGAGGACCTCACCCCCATCGCGCACGCACTCGACCGCGCGGCCGAGACGCTCGGCATCGATTACCTGGGCGGCTTCTCCGCACTCGTCCAGAAGGGCATCGGCGACGCCGACCGCCGCGTCATCCAGTCCATCCCCCAGGCGCTCGCCACCACGAGCCGCGTCTGCTCCAGCGTCAACGTCGCCAGCCTGCGCGCCGGCATCAACATGGACGCCGTGCTCATGGCCGCCCAGACCATCATCGATGCCGCCAAGCTCACGGCCGACCAGGATTCCGTCGGCGCCTCCAAGTTTGTCTGCTTTGCCAACATGGTCGAGGACTCCCCGTTTATGGCGGGCGCCGTCCACGGCGGTGGCGAGGCCGACGCCGTCATCAACGTAGGCGTCTCGGGCCCCGGCGTTATGGCCGCAGCCCTGGAAACGCTGCCCGATTCCGCATCGATGATGGAAGTCGCCGAAAAGATCAAGCAGACCGCCTTTAAGATCACCCGCGCCGGCGAGCTCATGAGCCGTGAGGCAGCCCGCCGTCTGGGTGTCGAGAAAGGCATTGTCGACCTGTCGCTGGCTCCCACGCCTGCCATCGGCGACTCCGTTGCCCGCATCCTCGAGATCATCGGCGTGGGCACCTGCGGTGGCCCGGGCACGACCTGTGCGCTCGCCATGCTCAACGATGCCGTCAAGAAGGGCGGCGTCATGGCAAGCTCCAGCGTGGGCGGTCTCTCCGGTGCCTTTATCCCCGTGTCCGAGGATGCCGGCATGATCGCCGCCGTCGAGGCCGGCGCGCTTTCGCTCGAGAAGCTCGAGGCCATGACCTGCGTGTGCTCCGTTGGCCTGGACATGATCGCCATCCCCGGCGACACCCCGGTCGAGACCATCGCCGGCATCATCGCCGACGAGATGGCCATCGGCGTCATCAACAACAAGACCACGGCCGTCCGCGTGATCCCCGCCATCGGCAAGGGCGTGGGTGACTGCGTCGAGTACGGCGGCCTGTTCGGCCGTGCGCCCATCATGCCGGTGAACCCCAACGCCGGCACCGTGCTTGCCCATCGCGGTGGACGCTTCCCGGCGCCGCTGAACTCGCTGAAGAACTAGCCTAGGGATACGAGGCGAGGAGCCCCGCCGCCGGGCGGCAGACATATAAGGTCGCCTGCTCGGACAGTCCTGACTCGCACGGAGAGCACATTAAGTGCTCTCCGGCTCGTGCGGAACTCGCGATCGACCTTATATTTTTGCCCTCCGCGGGGCTGCCGCCGAGCGGGGCCGCGGTTGGGTTCTATCCCGTATGGCGGTCGCTTCGCTCCTGCCCGCCTTGGTTGTGAGGGCGGTTTGGCGTTGGAACGGTTCTTTCTGATATATGCTGGTTGCGGCTCTTCTTTTGGGAGGAGTCGCTTTTTTGTTGCTAGGAGGTTGGCCCGTGGTTGATGGGGAGAATCGTTCTGAGCTCCTTTCTGCTGATTGGAATGGCGAATGGATGCGCCTGCAAGCTGCTCGGCGACGGGCTGATGATTCTTTTGAATGGGATAAGCGGGCTCGGCATTTTCGGCCGTTGGAAACAGCCCCTTATGCTCGGGATTTTATAAAACTGCTAGCGCTTGAGCCCGGCGAGTCGGTGCTCGATATGGGGTGTGGGGCTGGGTCGATTGCTATTCCGCTTGCGCAAGACGGACATCCCGTGATTGCCGCTGATTTTTCCCCTGCCATGTTGGGCACCCTTGATGCCGGCATTGAGTACTATGGACTCGAGAATCGCATTACGCCGCTTGAGCTTG
This sequence comes from uncultured Collinsella sp., assembly GCA_900547125.1. Lineage (GTDB taxonomy): Bacteria > Actinomycetota > Coriobacteriia > Coriobacteriales > Coriobacteriaceae > Collinsella. The sequence continues at coordinate 3,327 of URFU01000061.1, read as the reverse complement.
CTTGGGATGATGACTGGGATTTGGTTGGACCGGTCGCGAAAGCGGTAGATGTTGCCTTTGCCAGTCGATCGGTTACGACGACCAATCTAAAAGGTGCACTTGCCAAGCTTGACCGTACGGCTCGTCGGCGTTGTGCTGTCACGATGGTCGCTAACTCCAGCCCGCGCTATGACCTGCTCTTGATGAACGCTATCGGCGCCTCGGTTACCTGCAGCAATGGCTTTGTGTATGCCTTCAACATCCTCATTCAAATGGGCGCCCTGCCGCAGGTTACGTACTTTGAATCGCCTCGTCGCGATACCTTCGATAGCCTCGAGGCAGGCGTGACGGACTTCTCCCGTATGCTCGAACACGGCAACGAGGATAAAATCGACTGCCTGCGCGACTACATGGCTCAACACATGATTGAGCACCCCCATGCCGGCGAGCCGGGGTCCAAGGGCGTGCCGCAGGGGCGCTATATGCTCGATCATGTCCGCAAGGTCCGTTGGGCGTTTATTGCATGGGAGCCGGTCTCTGCGCCCAGCTCATAGCCTGTTCGCAGCCCGCACCGCCCACCCGCTCGGCATCCGCATTCTTTTTGAACTGGGCAAACGCGCTCCACACCGCGCCGTTCCTGCGCTATCGTGGGACAGCTCACGTAGATTAAGGCCCCGTCGCGGGGCGCCCCATACATAGAAAGCGAGAACCCATGGCACTGACAGGAGCCCAGGTCAAGCAGCTTCGCAGCATGGCCCATCACCTCAACCCCGCCATCATCATCGGCAAGTCCGATGTCAACGAGGGCACCGTCGAGCAGACGGTCGCCTACCTGGAGAAGCACGAGCTCGTTAAGTGCTCCGTGCTCGATGGCTCCAGCCTTTCCGCCCGCGAGGCCGCCGAAGAGCTCGCTGAGCGCTGCCACGCCGAGGTCGTTCAGGTTATCGGCCGCAAGTTCTCGCTGTATCGCGAGTCCTCGCGCAAGGACATCGAGAAGATCAAGCTCGTCTAAGAGCCAATGATCCGGCGAGCCAACACTTAGCAAGCTTACGGGTGCCCAAGTACTTCGGGTGCCCGTTTTTTATCGCTCGACCAGCACGCGATTGAGCCGCCCCTCCACCAAGCGCTCGTATAGACGCCGCGTCTCGGGCTCGGGCACGCCATTGACCTGCTCCCTCAGATGGTGCATATGCCCGCTGTATAGCTCGACGATATCGCGCCGCCGCCCCGCCGCACTGTAGACGCGCATGGCGCAGCGCACCATATCCTCACGCGCCGTTTCCTGCCGAAGCCCCGACTCCGCCAGCCAAATCGCCGACTGCAGATCGTTTTCTTCTAGAGCGGCATTTGCTCCCTTAATCATGCAATCGATGTACTTTGACTGCATAATGCGTCGCATACGCAAAAAGTAGGTGGGATTACAGCCATTGGGAACATACAGCGGTCCGGCATAAAGCTGCTCAATCTTAAGGCACAGCTCAACTAAATGGGGCCCGCGCGCACCCGTGCGATTTCCCAAAACCTCGCGGCTTATCTGATCAAACAGCCGTACATCGGTCTTGACGTAGTCACCGTTGAGCCCGATGCATTCATTTTGGATGAGCACACACGACTTGCCATCCGGCGTCGGTCCCAAAGCCGACCGCAAGCGCGATATCGTCGAGTACAGGTTGTTGCGGGCGCTATTGAACTCGGCATGGGGCCACAGCTCCATGGCCAGCGTCTCACGATCGACGAGCGCATCCATGCCCAGCGCAAGCCGCTCGGCAAGCGTCGCCGCCTTCTTGCGACGCCACATTTTGTCCGTGATGGGAAACCCATTGCGCTCGGCGCGAAACGCACCAAACATGCGAATCTCGATATGGTCGATGGTATCAACGGCTTCAACCTCGCCGGCCTGGAACAGGCGCTCGCCCTCTCCTTCCAAATCGTCGCGCAGCGAGTACCGCGACAGCTCGCGCACGGGAAGCTTCTTGCGTATCCTGCCCGCCGGCTCGCCCAGACAATGCATGGCAAGGCGCGCAAAGAGCCGATACGATGGCTCTAGAATCCCCGCACGATTCATGGACATCCAGGCCGCAAGGTCGCTGTCTCGGCCCGCACAGGCCAAATGCAGTGCCACCATCCAGGCTTCTGCGCCACCAACCTGCGTCTGGCTTATATCGAGTAGCTCCGCTTCCTCGCGCACCGAAACCATCGAGGTGTTACGCAGATATGCCGCGCGCTCCAGCAGCAATGCGTTATCGCGCATGTACGCAATCGACTCCTCGGCAAGTTTGAGCACTTGGACCGCACGGAACTTTGCATTAACCGGCCGTCCCTCTGCCAGCGACTGCCAGCCTTCTAGCAACAGCCCAAACAGCTGAATCTGGTTGTCGCGCATGCGCACGGCAAAACGATCGAGCTCGTTGAACGCCGCGTCGTCGGTTACCGGCAAGCCGGAAAGGAGCCGCCGTGCCGCCAACACCATGCGCACCCAGATAGCCATCGCCTTAAGCCCACGTACGTCGAGCGCCTCCCGCACCACCGTCATCTCGTCGTCGCGCTCGTCGGTTCCCGCAAACGACCCGTCAAAGAGCTCCACCAGCATGCTATCGGCTCGTATAACAATCCCCGCGATGTCGAGCTCGCAGTCGTAGGCCTTGCTCGTTTTGAGCTGCTGTAGAACTCCGCCGTCATCTCCCCGCTCGGTCAGACAGCGCTTGACCTCGATATGCGCAGACAACATATCGAGTGCGGTATGGGATGTCTCGATTTCTGGCACGGCCAGATTCGTAGGGAGCCCAAGCCCGTTGTCCCCATAGCAAACAGCCGTCAGTGTCTGGGCCACTCTCCATGAAACAGGGTCTATTTCGCAGGCCGCCCGTTCGCCCTCGCGCTCGATGACCGATGCCATATAGCGAGCGAGCTTTGTATTGGACACGCTGACCGCTGCCAGATATACGCCGAGTGCCTCGGCAGGCGTTGGCTCTGGAGCCGAATCGTCGGCATCGATCGTGCCCAGCGCCGCTCGGCAGATATCGGCCCCGTGCCCCGTCAGAGCAAGATCGACCCCATACTGCCCAGCAAGTTCAAGGACCGCTTCACGGTCCAAAAAGGCGTCCGCCAGGCCCATCGCCGCATCGCATCGGCCCGCCTTAAGCAAAATCCGGGCCGCCCTCGGAACCAGTTCGGGGCGAACCTCGGCCACCAACTTACGCAAACGCAAGCGTCCGTTATCCTCCGTACCCAGACACGTAAAACTCCGCTCGGCGGGATCCAAGCCAAAGATCGGGTAGTCGCGCACAAAGTAGGACTGGTCGACCATCGACAGCCTCACCCCACAGGCCTCGAGTTCTGCGATATAGC
>URFU01000060.1 GCA_900547125.1 uncultured Collinsella sp. | reverse complement strand
GCGAGGCGGCATTCCTACTGCCGACGTTTCTGACGCTCGTCCTGTTGGCGCTGCAGCCGGTGTGCCTGCTCTATACGCGCGCGGTCATGGAGTCTGCCGCCACCGAGACCGCGCGGCTCATGACCACGACGACGGCGGAGGGCGATGATCTTAAGGAGTTCACCCGCCGCCGGCTTGCCGCAGTGCCTAACGTTTCGATCTTTCATGCCGGCGGGCCGTTGTCGTGGGATATCGAGCTTGGTCGGGCCGATGCGGGCGGCGTCTCGTCCGTTTCCGTTACCGGCGAGGTTAAACCGCTGCCCGTGATCGGCGTGTTTGCGCAGGCTATGGGTAGCGCAGGCCAAAACGGCTATGTCGAGCTTAAGGTCGACGTCTCGTACCAATCGCGTCCCGAGTGGCTGGAGGGAGATTATGATTCATGGATTGCTGCATGGGATTAAGCGCTGCCTGTTGAGGGTGACGAGGGGGCTTGCGGGCCGCTGCCGACCGCGTGCTCGCCGCAAGCGAGGCGGCTTTATGGGTCGAGCCGGTATCGACCTGTTTATCGAAGACGGTGCCTACACCACGCTCTCCTCCGCGGTGGTCATCTTGGTGGTGCTCACGCTGCTGTTTTCGTCGACGGCGGCGATATGGAGCATGTCGCGCGCGGGGGACACCCAGGTGGCTGCCGATAGCGGCGCGCTGGCAGGCGCCAATGTGGTGTCGTCCTACCACACGGCTGCGACGGTGGTGGATGCGAGTATTTTGAGTTTGGGCCTGGCGGGGTTTGCCACGATCGGCACCGGCTTGGTCGCCATCCTTATTCCAGGTGCCGAGCTTGCAGCGGGCGATATGGTCGACACGGGAATCGAGATCATTAAAACGCGGAACAAGTTTGCCAAAAGCGCCTCCAAGGGCCTGCAGAAAATCGAGACGGCTCTACCGTATCTGGTTGCCGCGCGAGCTACGCAGGCCGTGTCGGCGCAGGATACCGAGGGTGCGACCTATACCGGTACGGCGCTTGCCGTGCCCAGGACGTCCGAGTCGGATTTCGTTGCGCTCGAGGGGTCCGAGATCTCGACCGATGCCGTCGAGAGCGCCTCAAAAGACCTTGACTATGCCGCCAAGGAACTGCAGAAAGCGTCTGAGAAAACGTCAAAGGCCAAGGAACGCGCCTGGCTTGCCGACTGCGGTGAATCGGACGAGAACGCGATTGGTAGCTGCTCGTGCATGTGGGAACGCGCGGGGAGCTTGGCAAAGCTCTCAGGTGAGCAGAACCCACATTATGCCTCGAGCGTTACGTGGGAGCCACAGGTGGCGCTCGACCGCGCAAAAGCTTACTACCGTCAGCGTCTGGCAGATGAAAAACCGCAGGGTTCAAGCGTCGAGACGAAGGCGGAGTCGGCAGCGCGCAAGGCGTTTTACACCTATGCGAGTGCAGAGGTCAATCGTGCCTATGTAACCGAGGACGGAGATGAAGTCGCTTCCTATATCCCGCTGTTGCCGCGCAACACTGACGAGGTGCGAGCGACGGAACTCTATACCGACGCGGCGTGGCCAACTAGCACCAACGATGACAAAACGTATCTGCATTATGGAACGAGCTGCCCCAACTATAAGAAAGGGACGCCAGGCGGGCTAGCCTCGGTTGCTGATTATGACGGGCAGGACAAATGCAATAGATGCCATTTTGGTGTTTCGTCGCTCGGCGCCGTTGCGGCTCCTTCGACTTCTATCGAAAACGGCTTTGAGTACCATTTCGATCGATTCAAAGACGCCCTGGAGAAATACGTCGAATGCCGCAACAAAGAGCTTGAGCTCATGCGCCAGACCGAGGACGAGGCTGACCGTGCGGGCAATGCGTTTGATCAGGCCATTAAAGCGCTTTCGGGAGAGCGCCCGCGTATCGCTCCGCCCGGTCGCAACGGCGTGGTTGCCCTTGCGGTTTCGGGTGCCATCTCGAGCCCCGATGAGCTCAACTCTTCGTTTAACACGACAGTCAGGCTTGGCGATCGCGGCGCGATCTCTGCTGCGGTGCTGGCGCCCGATGACGCGACGGCGCAGAACAACGTTCTCTCGCGGTTTTTCTCGACGCTGGAGGAGCGTTCGGGTGGCGTTGCCGGCGTACTCGATGGCGTCATGGATGTTTGGGGACGGCTACTTGTGGGATACGGAGACATCCAGGGCTCGGCCGACGAGCTTATGGATGAGATGATTGATGACCTGGGAGGGAGCAGTGGCGCGCTGAGCTCCATTGCATCGTGGCTCGGCGATACCGTTTCGGCGTCCGTGGCGGCGCTGGGCGTGGAGCCGTGCGACTTGCGCCTGCGAAAGCCGGTGCTGACCGACACCGTCAATGTCATCAAGAGCCCTGGGTCTGACATCACAGGTCTTTCTAAAGTGCAGGACAAGCTACGAAGTATTCCGCTGGGCGTGACCGACCCCAAGGCGCTTTGCGAGGCGCTGGAATATCAAGTCGAGCGTACCATCAGCGGTGCGGTGTTCACGCTAGCGGAGATTCCGCTGCCCGGCGGCGGTTCCATTCCACTTACCGTCGATGTCGCCACGCTGGCGGGTGCCCTGGGCGGTGGGTCGTAATGGGCATCCGCACGCGCCTGCGCGAGGAGCGCGCCCAGGCGACGGTCGAGATGGCCGCGGTCACGCCCGTCCTGCTGGTTCTGGCGCTTATCGTGTACAACGTCATGGTCTTTGCCGGCGCGGTCGCGCGCTTCGATCGCGTGGTGCCCGATATCGTGCTAGCGCATGCCGTGGCGCCGAGCGGGGAGGGCGACGACAGCTCCATCGATGCTTCCGCGACCGTTCAGGCTCAGATCCAACATGCCATGGAAGGCTATGACTTGCAGATCGAGGTCTCGAGCGAGCAGGGTACGACGACATCGGATGGCGGTCTGCTTTCGCTTTCCGGTACGTTTAGGACCTATACCTGCACCATGCGCTACGAGCCGTGGCCGAGCTCGCTCAGCATCGCCGGCGTTTCGCTGGGGGCACCGGCACAGTTGTCGCACGAGCGCGCAGTGACGGTCGACCCGTGGCGTCCGGGGGTGGTCATGTGACCGCGGTCTCATCCTACATTGCCTATGCGCGGGCGCTCAACAGGCTGGGTTGGACGCCTGCCGAGTTTGTGGTGGCGGAGTCGTTTGCCGTGCGCCTGCGCGGCATGCTGGGACGGTCGCCGATTGCCGCCAACGGGTTGCCGCTCGTCATGGCGATTCCACGCTGCTCTTCGGTCCACACCTGCTTTATGGCCTATCCCATCGACATTGCCTTTATCGATCGAAACGGCAACGTCCTCGCATGCTACGAAAACGTCCGCCCTTGGCGCATGTGTTCCTGTCCCGGTGCCTGGGCGGTGCTGGAACGCCCTTCAATCCTTGCTACACCTCCCGCCCTCCAACAAGTGCCGGCGTAAGGATTGGCGACAGCGGACTTTCGTCATACGAAATTGGGTAAGATGGAGGAGAAGGTGCATGGATGTTGAGATCCATCCGAACGCTAAAAAACACTTGACGGAAAAGCAGGTGCTTGGTGCCTGGTTCGCGGTTACCGAGTGCATTCGCCGTGAGTCGGAGGACGAGCCGCCGAGATGGCTTGCTATTGGATGGCTTCCAGATGGTCGAAGTGTGGAACTTGTTGCGGTCGAACTAATTCGTGGATGGCTCATTATTCATGTCCTGTCTCCGGTTCAGAAGAAATTCTGGCAAGAGATCGAGCGAGCTCGGCAGAGGGGTCGACGATGAGCAAGGCGTATACGGCTGCCAATGGTCAGGTTATAACGGATGAAATGATTGACACGTGGTGTGAGTCGTACGAGCATGGCGAGTTTCCGGACGGCGAGCATACCGTTGGGGGGATCGTGCACGGGCGGCCTCCACTCTCAAGCGAAGGGACGGCAACGCTATCGGTCAAGATTCCCCTCGGGATGAAGGAGGCGATTCGTCGACGGGCGGCGGCTGAAGGAATGACGCCAAGTGAGTTTGCCCGTGCAGCCCTGAGCGAAAAACTTCTTGCGGCGGGTTGATGTCTCTAACGTGCTGTTCTATAAGTTCGGACTTGTGGCTGACGCCGTGCTCAAAAACTTTTTTCAAATTCTCGGTTGACCGGAGCGCGTCCTTGGTTATACTAATCAAGCCTTGAAACAAGGCACACCTCAAATGGCTGGGTAGCTCAGTTGGTAGAGCAGAGGACTGAAAATCCTCGTGTCAGGGGTTCGATTCCCTTCCCCGCCACCTTGAATTGACTAGGACCTCTGCAAAGGGGTCCTTTTCTTTTATGTAGCCCATGCACGGAATCGAACCCCGTGAGGGCGCGGAGCTGAGGAAACGCGATAGCGTTTGCCAGCGTAGCTCGCAAGGCGCGCAAGCGCCGCAGCGGTCCGTCCGCGCAGCGCGCGGACGCGATTCCCTTCCCCGCCACCTTGAATTGACTAGGACCTCTGCAAAGGGGTCCTTTTCTTTTTGTAGCGCCCGCGGGTTATGTGGACCCGCGGAAAATGCATCCCATTATTGAACGAAAGAATGGGATGCGCTTTCCGGCGCCTGCCCTCGGCGTGTATGCGCACTCGGTACGTCATCTTGGCCCCGCTCGCTCCAGACATTCCTCCCGCTTTTGCGCCACTTTACAGACCGTTCGGTCGTCTGTCCGCACGCGCGGGTATACTCAAAACGATACTTTTCCTGTGCAATACGATGCAGGCTCGGCCTGCACGATCCGAAGGGGGCAGTGATGGAGAGGATACTCGGCGTTAATCTCTCTGGCTGGTTTATTCCCGAGCCTTGGGTGACCCCGTCGCTATACGCGGCGACCGGTGCATCCAATGCGGCCGAGCTGCAGGAGGCCATGGGCACCGCCGCCTATAACGAGCGCATGCGCCGTCATTACGAGACGTTTGTGAGTGAGGACGATTTTCGCCGCATGGCGCAGATCGGTCTCAATGCCGTGCGTCTGCCGGTGCCCTGGTATGCCTTTGGCTCGCAGGAGTCCGATGCGTCCTACATCTCGGTTGTCGACTACATCGACCGTGCAATTGAGTGGGCTGCCAAGTACGGCATCCGCGTGCTGCTCGATCTGGCAACTGTGCCCGGTGGCCAGGGCGATTCCAACGATTCGCCCACCACGCCGGAGGCTGTTGCCGAGTGGCATTCGTCCACCAACGGCCGTCATGTCGCACTCGACGTGCTCGAGCGCTTGGCCGATCGCTACGGTGAGGCCGAGAGCCTGCTGGGCATTGAGCTGCTGGATACGCCACAGATGAGCGTCCGCAAGAGTCTCTTTACCATGACGGATGGCATTCCGGCCCACTACCTGCGCAATTTCTATCGCGATGCCTACGAGCTCGTCCGTTCGTATATGCCCGAGGATAAGATCGTCGTCTTCTCGTCGTCGGGGCATCCCGGCGAGTGGAAGCATTTTATGCGCGGCACCAAGTACAAGAACGTCTACATGGACCTTCACCTGTACCATTACCGCGACGAGTATGCGCTCGACATCACGAGTCCCCGCGGGCTGACGACGGCGATTTCGCGTAACAAGCGCGAGCTTAAAGAAGCGATTTCGACTGGGTTCCCCGTGCTGGTGGGCGAATGGTCGGGTGCGGCGATCTTTGCCAACTCGTCGGTTACGCCCGAGGGCCGCAATGCCTACGAGCGCGTGTTTATCGCCAACCAGCTGGCTTCGTTTGCGCCGGCTGCCGGTTGGTTCTTCCAAACGTGGAAGACCGAGAAGCGTATTGCAGCATGGGACGCCCGCGCGGCACTCGGCACGCTCGAGCGTGGCATGATTGAATAGGTTGATATGACGCAAAACAGCGCCCATACGGGCAAACTCTATGTGGTCGGCACACCCATCGGCAACCTGGGCGACCTGTCCCCGCGCGTTGGCGAGGCGTTTGCCGCCGCCGATGCCATTTGCTGCGAAGACACGCGTGTGACGTCAAAGCTGCTGATGCACCTGGGCATTTCCAAGCCGCTTGTCCGTTGCGACGAGAATGTGATCGCGAGCCGCGCCGCCGGCCTGGTCGCCCGTCTGCTGGCGGGGGAGACCCTCGCCTTTGCCTCGGACGCCGGCATGCCGAGCGTGTCCGATCCCGGCCAGGCGCTGGTCGAGGCGGCGCGTGAGGCCGATGTGCCCGTCGAAGTTATTCCCGGGCCCTCTGCTTGCGTTACGGCGCTCGTTTCGTCCGGCATTCCCTGCGAGCATTTTTTCTTCGAGGGCTTTTTGGGTCGCAAGCACGGCGACCGCGTGCGCCGACTGCAGCGCCTTGCCGTGGTGCCCGGCGCGCTCATCTTCTACGAGTCTCCACATCGCATCGTGGCGACGCTCGAGGCCGTGGCAGAGGTCTTTCCCCAGCGTGAGGTCGCCGTCTGCCGCGAACTCACCAAGCTGCACGAGGAGGTCTTGCGCGGGCCCGCTGCCCAGCTTGCCGAGGGGCTGCGTGCTCGCGGCGAGGTAAAGGGCGAGATTGCGCTGGTCATCGCGCCGCCGAGCGAAGATGAGGAGGCCGGTATCGTGCCGGTTGGCGCCGCGGCAGCGGATCCCGACGAGGCCCTGCGCGAGGATATCCGCGCCGCGCTCGAGGAGGGGGAGCCCGCGTCTGCGGTGGCCAAGCGCCTGTCTCAGAAGTATTCGCGCCGCAAGCGCGATGTCTATGCCATGGTGCTCGATATGCAATAGATGGAGGATATCCAGCCCTTGCGCTAGAATCATCCTCTGTATGCAACGTTTTTCTGGAGGACAAACCCCATGGATCAAAGCAAGCCTTCGTTCTTTATCACGACGCCCATCTACTACGTCAACGCCGATCCGCACCTGGGCACGGCTTATTCCACCATCATCGCCGATGTTCAGGCTCGCTATCGTCGCTCCGCCGGCTATAACGTCAAGTTCCTGACCGGCATGGACGAGCACGGCGAGAAGGTCGCCGAGGCCGCAGCCAAGCATGGCATGACGCCGCAGGAGTGGACCGACAGCCAGGCTCCGCACTTCAAAGAGCTTTGGAGCAAGCTCGAGATTTCCAACGACGACTTCATCCGCACCACCGAGCCGCGCCAGCATCATGCCGTGCAGTACCTGTGGGAGCGCATGAAGGAGTCCGGTTACCTGTATAAGGGCAGCTACGACGGCTGGTATTGCGTGCCTGACGAGACCTACTTCACCGATACCCAGGTCCAGAAGGGCGACGAGGAGTACGGCAGCGTCGGCCAGCATCTGTGCCCCGACTGCCACCGTCCGCTTGAGCGCGTGCAGGAGGAGTCCTACTTCTTTAAGCTTTCCGCCTTCCAGGACAAGCTGCTCAAGCTTTATGACGAGCACCCCGACTTTGTCGAGCCCGCGTTCCGCATGAACGAGGTGCGCAGCTTTGTCGAGGGCGGCCTTAACGACCTTTCCGTGAGCCGCACGAGCTTTGACTGGGGCATTCAGGTCCCGTTTGACGAGGGTCACGTGACCTACGTGTGGTTCGATGCGCTGCTCAACTATATGACGGCCGTCGGCTACGGTGTCGATACCGACGAGGCGCGTGCCGAGCTGGCCTATCGCTGGCCCGCGCAGTTCCACATCGTGGGTAAGGACATCATCCGCTTCCACTGCGTCATTTGGCCCGCCATGCTCATGGCCATCGGCGAGGCTCTGCCCGAGCACGTCTTTGCCCACGGCTTCCTGACCGTGCGCAATGCCGAGACTGGCAAGGCCGAGAAGATGTCCAAGAGCCGTGGCAACGCTATCGCTCCGCAGGACGTTATCGACATGTTGGGCGTTGAGGGCTATCGCTACTACTTCATGACCGACGTCGTCCCCGGCACCGACGGTGCCATCAGCTTCGATCGCATGGAGCAGGTCTACAACGCCGACCTGGCCAACAGCTGGGGCAACCTTATCTCGCGTTCGCTCAACATGAGCGGCAAGTACTTTGACGGTTGCGCGCCCGCCAAGCCCGCGTCGTTCGATGCGTTCGACAACCCGCTGGCAAAGATTGCCGATGGCCTGGTCGAGCGCTACATGGCCAAGATGGACGTGCTCGATTACGGTGGAGCTAAGGACGAGGTCATGGAGCTCATCCACGCCGCTAACCACTACATCGAGGACTCTGAGCCCTGGGCGCTTGCCAAGGACGAGGCCAAGGCTGACGAGCTGGCATTTGTGATCTACAACCTGCTCGAGGCCATCCGCATCGCCGCTCACCTGCTGATACCGCTCATGCCTCAGACCTCTGCCGAGGCCCTGCGCCGCCTGTCCTGCGAGGACGAGGCCGCGAGCGACGACCTCAAGGGCATTTGCACTTGGGGCCTGCTTGCCGGCGGTCAGCCCGTCGAGAAGGGCGATCCGCTGTTCCCGCGTCTGGCGTAGAGACCGCGCGAGCGCCATATCGGCAATTTGCTGTTTAGCTGTAAGGGCATGGCCGCCACGGTCCATGCCCTTTTGTTTCAAGACGCCGCCATCATGCTAAGGAGGCAACCATGACAACTTCGCCTTTGGCAAACCCCACGGCAACAAGGGAGCTGCTGGAGGAGTTTGGCCTTGCGACCAAGCATCGCCTGGGCCAGAACTTCCTGATCGACAACCATGTAATTGAGCGCATTTGCGAGCTTTCCGAGCTTGCGGGCGATGAGCGCGTGCTCGAGGTTGGCCCAGGTGTTGGCACGCTCGCGCTTGCGCTGCTGCAGGAGGCATCGTGCGTCACGTCGATCGAGGCCGATCCCGAGCTCGAGCCGGTGCTCGATGCCCATGCCGCTGACTATGCCAACTTCCGTTTTATCATGGGCGACGCGCTCAAGGTGGGCCCGGAGCAGATTGAGCAGGCTGCGGGCGGTGAGCCGACGGTGTTTGTCGCGAACCTGCCCTATAACGTGGCGGCGACGATCATTTTGCAATTTTTCCAGACGATGCCGGCGCTCAAGCGTGCCGTCGTCATGGTGCAAAAGGAGGTTGCCGATCGCATTGCCGCAGTGTCGGGCAACAAGACCTATGGCGGCTATACGGCAAAGCTCGGCCTGTATGCGCAGGTGACGGGCCGCTTTGAGGTGCCGCCGCGCTGCTTTATGCCGGCGCCGCACGTGGACTCGGCCGTCGTGCGTATCGACCGTGTTGACGGTGTGGTGCCCGAAGGACTCGATCGCGAATTTGTGGCCCGCGTGATTGATGCTGCATTTGCCCAGCGTCGCAAGACCATCCGCAATTCCATGAGCGCCAACGGCTTTGCCAAAGACGTGCTCGATGCCGCCTTTGAGGCTTGCGGTATCGCACCCACCACGCGCGCCGAGACGCTTGACGTTGCCGACTTTGTCCGTCTGGCCCAGGAGCTAATCCATGATGCCTAATGCCGAACGTGTGACGTTTACCAAGAAAAAGAAGACGGTTGCTTGTCCCGTGCCCTTGGCACCGCTTGCCGACACGCATGCGCATCTACTTTCGTTCTGGGGCAAGGATGTGCCTGAGACGCTCGTGCGTGCCAAGGCGGCAGGCGTCGACCTGTTGGTGACGATGCTCGACCCCATCGCTGACAAACGCAGCGTGACGGACTATAGCGACTGGCTCGTGCGCGAAATTCTGCCGATGCAGGATATCCCGCAGATCAAGTATCTTGCCGGCGTGCATCCGTATGGCGCACCGGACTATACCGACGACGTTCACGCACAGGTCGTTGCCGCGCTCGATGATTCCTTATGCGCCGGTATTGGCGAAATCGGCCTGGACTACCACATGGACTATGACGACGATATCGCGCCGGCACCCCATAACGTGCAGATTGACTGCATGGCGCGTCAGCTCGAGCTTGCCGTGTGCCGTAACGTGCCGGTGGAGCTGCATCTGCGCCACGAGGACACGGACCATGAGCGCACCTCGCACGTTGATGCGTACAACGTGCTTCGTGAGGTGGGCGTGCCCCAGGCCGGTTGTGTGCTGCACTGCTTTGGCGAGGACCGCGCCACGATGGAGCGCTTTGTGGAGCTGGGCTGCTATATCGCCTATGGTGGTGCGGCCACCTTTAAGCGCAACGACGACGTGCGCGAGGCATTTGCGGCAACCCCACTCGATCGAATTTTGTTCGAGACGGATTGCCCGTATATGGCTCCGGAGCCCATCCGCGGTCTTGAATGCGAGCCCGCAATGATCTCCATTACGGCAAACGCGCTGGTTAACGACCGTGTCGATCGCACTGGTGAGGACGCCGAAACAATCGCGCAAGCCGCTTGGGAGAATGCCTGCAAACTTTTTCAAAAATAGTTCTTGCGTTCGTGGTGGCGCTCCGTTATTCTAATTCCTGCACGCGGGCGTGGCGGAATTGGCAGACGCGTACGGTTCAGGTCCGTATGGGGGCAACCCCATGAAGGTTCAAGTCCTTTCGCCCGCACCATTGATTGAAAGAGCTCCCAGCAATGGGAGCTTTTTTGTTATGGGCCGTTTTGGCAGATTTGACATATCGATTTCGCGCGGTAGATGTCCCTGTGGTCAAAAAGTGGCAAATATGAGTACTGACATGAAAATAGAGACATTTCATGAAGCTATTTTTGCTCATTTTGCGCAACAGATGTACGCTAATTTGGCTCAACCTTGAGACAAAATGAAGTAATTTCGATAGACCTCGGGTTCAACGAGGCGATTTTGACCCAAATACGCTGTTACTAAACTGGTAACAGTACTCATATTTGGCCTTTTTTGACCACGGGTCCTCTTGTTGGTGTCACACAGCTGCTTCGTGCGGGTATCCTAATGCCAACGTGTGCCTATCAGAGGAGAGACCATGCTGTTGTCCGGTATCATCGCTGCCCTTACCAGCCTTTTGATTCCCATCATCATTCTGTTGCTGCTGCTTCCCAACGCCTGCTACGTCGTTGAACAGCAGCATGCCGTGATCATCGAGCGTCTGGGCAAGTTTAACCGCATCGTCAACGCGGGCTTCCACATGAAGGTGCCCGTGATCGACCGCAAGGCCGCCACGGTGAGTCTGCGAACCATGAAAAACGGTTTTGGCATCGACGTTAAGACCCAGGACAACGTGACCATCGGCCTTGAGGTCTCTGCTCAGTACCACGTGAGCTATGACATGGGCGCCGGCCCGGCAGATTCGGGCATCTACAAGAGCTACTATATGCTGCAGGAGCCCGTCGACCAGATGCGCGACTTCATCACCGACGCCCTGCGCTCTTCGATTCCCGTCTACACACTCGATGAGGTCTTTGCCAAGAAGGACGACATCGCCAAGGATGTCAACGCTACCGTTTCCGAGCAGATGGCCGCCTACGGCTTCACCCTCGTGTCGACGCTCATCACCAAAATCGCACTGCCGACCGAGGTCGAGAACTCCATGAACGACATCAACGCCGCCCAGCGCAAGCGCGCTGCGGCACAGGAGCTCGCCGAGGCCGACCGCATCAAGCGCGTCACCGAGGCGACCGCCGAGGCCGAGGCTATGGAAAAGGCGGGCGAGGGCATCGCCAACCAGCGCAAGGCCATTGCACTGGGTATCAAAGATTCGCTCGAGATCATCCAGGAGACGGGTGTCGGCAATGACGAGGCCAACCAACTGTTCATGTTTACGCAGTGGTCCGAGATGATGACGGAGTTCGCTCGCACGGGTAAAACCTCGACGGTCGTGCTGCCGAGCGACTTTTCGCAGTCGGCCTCTATGTTCGAGCAGATGCTGGCTGCCGGTAAGGTTCAGAACGAGTCAAAGGAGTAGACACGCGTGAAATACACCGTCGTTTGTGTTGGCAAGCTCAAAGAGCGCTTTTGGAAGGACGCGTGCGCTGAGTACACCAAGCGCCTAGGCGCCTATGCCAAGGTGGATATCCGCGAGGTGGCCGATATCGACCCGGCTAAGGCGGGCGGCGTGGATGCCGCACGCGACAAGGAGGGGGCGGCGATTCTTGCTGCATTGCCGTCTCGAGCGCATGTGATCCTGCTGGCTATCGAGGGCAAGGAGCGTTCGAGTGAGGAGCTCTCGGTGAGGCTCGACGATCTTATGTTGCGAGGCAGCAGCGACATCGCCTTTGTGATTGGCGGTTCGGACGGCGTGAGCGATGAGGTGCGCGCCCGCGCCGACGAGATGCTCAGCTTTGGACGCATTACCTTGCCGCATAACTTGGCGCGCGTGGTGCTGCTGGAGCAAATCTACCGCGCCTGCAAGATCAGCCGTGGCGAGCCGTATCACAAATAGGTCGGCAATACGAAACAATGGCGTGGGACAATAGCTTTCGTTTTGAAGAGCGTGTCTGAGAGGACTATGAGATATGAAGATTGGATTTGTCGGTTTTGGCAATATGGCGAGTGCTATGGCCGATGGCTGGGTTGCCGCCGGCGTGGCCGCGGGCGACATGTGCGCCTGCGCAGGCCGCTACGATGCTTTGGTCGAGCGTTGCGAGGTGCGCGGCATGGTCGCCTGCCACGATGCCGCCGAGGTTGTCGCCGCATCCGATATCGTGGTCGCTGCGGTCAAACCGTACATGATCGAGAAGGTATTCGCCCCGCTCAAGGATGCTCTTGCCAAAAAGGTCGTTCTGTCGGTTGCCTGGACCTGGGACAGTGCCAAGTGGGAGCAGGTCCTGCCGGGCGTCGCGCATATCTCGACGGTGCCCAACACACCGGTTTCGGTGGGCGAGGGCGTCATCGCTTGCGAGAAGGCTTCCACGCTTAGTGATGAGCAGAGCGCCGTGGTGCTTGATCTGCTTGGCAAACTCGGTGCGGTGGTCGAGCTCGATACGAGCCTGCTGTTTGTGGGCGGCACGGTGGGTGGTTGCGCTCCGGCATTTGTCGCCATGGCAATCGAGGCCCTGGGCGATGCGGCGGTCAAGCACGGTATCCCGCGTGCCGATGCCTATCGCATTGTGAGCCAGATGGTGTTGGGTACGGCAAAGCTGCAGCTTGCAACTGGCCAGCATCCTGCGGCGATGAAGGATGCCGTATGCTCGCCCGGTGGTGCCACCATCAAGGGCGTCGTTGCGCTCGAGGACGCCGGCATGCGCAGCGCCCTGGTCAAGGCAATCGACACAACCCTCCAGTAAAACCGACCAAAAAAGGGACAGTTTATTTTGGCAGATATTACCTGCGGTATTGTCCTTTTAGCGAAAAGTGCCCCGCCACTGGCTCAATTACAGTTGCGGGGCACATGCGATTGCCC
>URFU01000059.1 GCA_900547125.1 uncultured Collinsella sp. | reverse complement strand
GTTCGTCGTATCGATAGCCGAGATACACGGCATCTTTTCAGCTGACACGGTTAGGGCCTTTCTCCGTCAACTGCCGCTTGCTACATAGGCGGCTACATTGCCGTAAGGATAGGCGCCCGTGCGGACATGAAAGCGGGGCGCAATACCATGCGCTGGTCGCACGCCATGCAGACGGCCCCAAGAGAATCGCCCGCTCTATTCAAATGCATGAAAAAGATTTGGGCCCGGTGACTTGAATCAGCGGTCATCCCGGGCCCATCAGAGCTCGTAGAGCTCTTGGTTGCTTTGGTCTCGCTCTTCACGGCGCTTATCGAACTTTCCGAGGCACTCAAGCAGCATTCGAAGCATAACAAGTCGCTGCCATTAAGGCACTGACCTCTTGACCAAGCAACAGCGCTGCCCAGCTATCACCCTTGGGCTGCCGTCAACTTTATTCTATCCGCGAGCATCTGGTTTACCAAATGGATTTTCGGTAAAGGAAGCACGGCACGCCCGCAAAACCACTACGCCCCAAGTGCCGCCATGGGAATCACCGCCACGCCGTCGTCGCGTGTGTAGGCAATACTCCCCTTTCCAACCACGACCGCCAAAAACGCCGGCGCGGCATTCTGGGCGGCAGGATTGGAGAGCACTTTCCTCTCCAGCGCCTTGAGATTTCTCGCTCCATCGTCTGCTTTCGCATCACTCAGCTTGACCTCGATGGCTCCCCAGCGCCCGTCGTGCTCAACGATCAGATCGACCTCAAGGCCCTTCTCATCTCGGAAATAATGGACACTGTTGTCGACACCGCCGTAGGTGGAAAGGAACACGCGCACGTCGCGCAGGACGAGATTCTCAAAGAGCATCCCCAGCGTTTGCATATCGCCAAGCAGCCGCTCAGGGGTAGCCCCCAGCAACGCCGCCGCAAGTGACGGGTCACAGAAGTAGCGCTTGGGGCGCACGCGAACGCGGGCCTTCGAGCGCATGGGCGGCTCCCATCCGCACAGGTCCTCGGTCAGCTTGAGCCTGTTGAAGAGGTCCAAGTACGCAGCGATGGTCCTCTCGTCGGGGCCCGCCTCACCGTACGAGGCGTCCTTTACGAGCGTCTTGTACGTGACAGCCTGGCTCTCGTTCATGGCAAGAGCTCGCAAAAGGCCGTGTGCAAGCTCGGGCGACATGCCCTCGTCCAGCACGTTGACGTCGAGCACCGAGTGCACGTACTGGCTTGCCGTCTCTCGCGCAAGATCTTCCGAAAGCCCAAGATTTGCAGGCCAACCGCCCCTGCAGCACCAGCGGGCGACGTCATCCACCGTGCTCTCGCGACGCTGAGGGGCAAAATCCTCGCCCTTAAAGAGGCTTGCCAGTGCCACGAGCGGCTCGCCGTCGCCCGACTCACACAGGGCCATGGGGCGCATCGACAGACGGGCGATCCTACCCGTGCCGGAATGACGAACATGGCTGCGCTCCTCGCTTTTGAGCGCGGTCGAGCCCGTGAGCAAAAGTGTCCCCCGTTCGTTGCCGCTCGCGTCCACGAAACGCCGGGCGGCATCCCAAACCTCGGGCACCTCCTGCCATTCATCGACCAGGTGTGGCGCATCGCCGATGAGCGCCAGGCTTGGGTCGACCTCTGCCGCCGCACGCTGCGCAGGCTCATCGAGCCTGGAGACGCTCGCCGAGCGAGAGAGCGCCGTCCAGGTCTTGCCGCACCATTTGGGGCCGTTGATCTCCACACAGCCAAACGCCCGCATAAGGGTGTCGAGGCGCTCCTCTATGAGCCGGGGCCTATATCCCTTTTGGGTCAATCTCTTTGGTGCATCCATAGACGGCCGTCCCTCTCTATCACGCGATATGCGAAATTACGCCATTCTCAATGCTGATTTTACGCTACTTTCAATGTAGTTTTTACGCCATGACAGATGTAGTTTTTACGCCATTTTCATTGAAGGTTTTACGCTTGGCATCCTTAGCGCGACCCATTCCGAGCATCGCATCAGAGCACGCTTGGTTATCTGCGCTCGCACATCTCGGCAAACGAGATCAGCTTGACGTCTCCCCTGCTCTCCGCAGCTTCCTGACATCCTTGCGTAAAGCCTCGCTTCGAGAAGATCGCATAGCTTTTGTGCTGCCGCCTAAAGAGCTCGCTTCGGTACACGAGCTTTTCCAGAACATCCTCGCCTACCGGTTCATTGCGCCATTTGCACTCCGCAAACAGCGCAGCGCCCTCGCCATCGTCAACAATCAAGTCGATTTCTTCCTGCGTATGCGTGCGATTATCCGTCCCCCACCAGCGCCCAACGCTTGCCGGAACCACATCGAGCTGGCCCGCGCGCGCGAGTTCGTACACGTATTGTCTGCATATAAGCTCAAAGACCGTACCCATGTAATCCGATACGTGCGGCTCAATGCGCTTATACGCCATCTCGGCCATATCGTTTTGAATCAGCCCGATGTTCTGCGGAACAAACTTGTACCAGAACCTAAACATCTGGTCGCTCAGCAGATACACGGCTCGCTTATTGCTCGTCTCGTTTAGGGGCAGCTCGCGCTCGACAATCCCAAGCGACGCCAGCTTATCCACATAGCTCTTTACGTTGCTCGCAGGGATTCCCGTAGAGCTCGCAATCTCCGAGATCTTCGAGCGCCCCTGAGCAATTGCTTGCACGATCGCATCATATTGCTCGGGATTGCGGCACTCCTGCAATAGCAGGTTACTCGGCTCCTCAAAGAGATAGCCCGTAGGAGTAAGAAAAAGACGTTTGATGTTGTCCTTGAGCGGTGCGGCAGGATCGACTTTCTCGATATATGCAGGAATGCCACCCGTCATGCCATAGCAAACTGCAGCGTCTTCGCGACTCATGCCCCGCCACAGTACGAGGGTCGTCGTAAAATCGAGCGGCATGATCTTAAACTGGGCCGTACGCCTACCGTATAGCGGACTCTCGTAGCCCAACACCTGCTCTTCCATAAACGAAAGCGACGACCCGCACAGGATAAGCATGAGCTTGGTCTCTTTGTACAGGTGATCGATCTTGTCTTGCAGCAACGAGCTGATCTCGGGATTCGATTGGGCGAGATAGGGATACTCGTCAATCACGACAACCAAACGTTCCGTGCGAGCCATGGTGGCCAATGCATCGAACGCTTCGTCAAAACTACGAAACGACACGCCTGCAGCACCAACCGAGCCTGCAAGTATCGCCTGGCTAAAGCCGTGCAGGTTTGCCTCCGCATTGGTACGACGAGCTTGAAAGTAAATAGCCTTCTTGCCTTGGATGAACTCTGTGATAAGGCGCGTTTTACCCACACGACGGCGGCCGTAAATCACAGGCATTTCAAAGGAGCCCGTGCCATACAGTCGATTGAGCTCGGACATTTCCACTGTTCTTCCGATAAACATAGGGCCATCCTTCCTTTGCGTTATAGCTAGCTATATTATACCTTCCTATAATATAGCTAGCTATAACGCAATTCGACAAGCGGCGCACGCAAAAGGGGCGGTACACCCCCGCACGTGGACCGTTCCGGAAAATGTATCCCGTTCTGGAGCCAAAAACTGGGCCGTAGTTTCCGCTAAGCATGCCATCCGGAAAGCGTGTCCCGTTCTGAGCCTGAATTCTGGGATGCACTTTCCGCTGAAGCTTCTACCGGAAAATGCATCCCATTCCGAGCGCTCATTCCGGGTCACAGTTTCCGCAGGTACAAGGCGACAGTCCGCCGCCCTTATCACATGCCTTCAAATATGCGATCCAGAAACACAAAACAGCAGATAGAATGCTCTTTTTCAAAAAGTACACGTCTCGAAACTTACCAAGACTTCATATCCAGCTACCGTTCACGGTCGCCGATTACCGCCCACCGATTCAAACAAGAAATATGTCGCCAAAAGCAGGTCATCTACCTGCATGGTTAGATTTTGGTCAGCTTTTGGTCAGCTGAGCGGCAAGTTCCAGCTGATACGTTTTTGCTACCCAAAAGGAGGCGGTAGCTCATGACCCATTGCAATGACCAGCTCATCGACCAACTGCTCACTCAAGCCGAACAAGAGGGGCGCTGTCTGATTCCCCCGAGCACGGCGATCCGAAAAGCGCTCCTTCGGCGCACCGGCGGCACGGTTGTCTCGCCCATGCCGGGGTTGTTTGCGCGAAAAACGCGCTGGGATGAACTCAACCGAGCGCAACGCCATTGCGAAATCCTCCGCGCCCTTGCGATCATCCATCCCGATTGGACGTTCTGCTCGTTTTCGGCAGCTTGCCTGCTGGGGCTCGAGGTCTCGTGGCGACACCTGAACGTCGTGCATGTTTGCAGCTCGACAAAGCCGTCGGCTCGTCCGGGCGCACATATTCAGCGACACCAGATTGAGCCGGCCGGAGCAATACGCAGAGCCGGCATATCGGTAACGCCGCCCATCCAAACGGCCACAGATTGCCTGCTGCAAACTGGTTTTGCCGACGGCATGCCCATTGCCGATTCGGCGATCTCAAAGCTCGGCCTTGCGTCGGAACAGCTGATGGAGGCCGTTGAGCAACGAGCGACTGCCCGCAATGGTCGCGCGATTCGCACCGCCCTCACAACGCTTCGATATGCCGACGCCCGCGCCGAGAGCGGCGGGGAATCGGTCGCCCGAGCCATCATGATCGAGACGGGCTTTGCGCCCGACTGGCTTCAATACGAGCTGACGGACCCCTTCGATTCGGCCAAGCCCATACGAACGGACTTTGCCTGGGAGCGCCAGGCGCGGGAACTCACGCTGGGCGAGCTCGACGGGCTCATCAAATATACCGACCAGACCATGCTGGCCGGACGCACCACCGCCGAGACGCTCGTTGCCGAACGACAGCGCGAGGCGCACCTATCGCTCTACGGTCACCCTCTGCTGCGCTTTACCATGAACGAGGTCCGCTCGGCAGGAGTGCTCGCCAAAAAGCTGCAGACGGCAGGCATCCGACAGACCGCGCTGCCGACATGGCTCAACGAGGTGGGCCTGTAGGAGCTGCTAGGCCACGCATCGCCGGATCGCACCCCCCCCTATTTGGGCCGCGTTTTCCCAACGACCACGCCAACGGAAAGCGCGTCCTAGCCTGGACGCTCAAAACGGGATGCACTTTCCGGATGGCGGGCCTAGCGGAAAGCGTGTCCCGGAATCAGGTCTCGGAACGGGTCGTGCTTTCCGGTTGAGTCCTTCAGCGGAAACCGCATCCCGGAATAAACGCTCAAACTGGGATGCACTTTCCAAACGGCCGGCCAGCGGAAAACACATCCCATTCTGAGGCACGATTCCGGGACGCAGCTTCCGGTTGAGGGCCGATCAGGAAAGCGCATCCCACTCCGGGACTGGATTCCGGGACGTAGTTTCCGCCGAGGGCCCAAAAAGGAAAGCACATCCCGTTCTGAGTGCCAATTCTGGGATGTAATTTCCGCCGAGGGCTCCAAAGGGAAAGCGCATCCCATTCTGAGCGCCAAATCCGGGACACAGTTTCCGCATGCGGAGGCGCTCCAAACAAAAGGCCCCGGCTCGCGATGGAGCCGGGGGCCAAAGGCGCAGCATATGCAGTTGATATTGAGCGCGAACAGCCCATCAGCAATGGCCGTCCACGCTCTACCCTACCCGCGGCGACGGACGCGGCTGTACGGCGTATCCACCATGGGCAGATCCGGACGCAGTTTGCCGTCAAATGCGCGGTAGGCGTTCTGTACGGCGGGCGCCGTGGGGATCGTTGCGATCTCGCCGATGCCCTTGCCGCCGTATGCCACGGGCAGCAGCTCGTCCTTCTCCACGTAGATGGCGTGGATATTCGGAATCTCGGGCGCACGGAACAGCCCGAGCGTGCCGTACCTTGCCTGGGGCACGCAGTCCTTGAGCGGCCAATCCTCGGTAAGCGCATAGCCCATACCCATGAGCACGCCGCCTTCGATCTGACCCTGGATGGAGATGGGGTTGACCACCTTGCCGGAATCGTGCGCAGCATAGATCTCGCTCACGCGACCGTCATCATCCAGAATGACCACATGCGTGGCAAAACCGTAGCAGATGTGGCTCTTGGGGTTGGGAACGTCGGCGCCCAGTTTGTCGGTCGGCTCCAGGTACACGTAGCCAAACTCGCATCCCTCGAGCGCCTTAATGGCGGTCGCGGGATCCTGAGGATGCATACCCTGGCCGGCGACGAGCTCCTGCGTGTGCAGCTGATAGGCGCGACCGTCGTCGTACTCGATCTTGACGCCGTCGCCATGCGCGCTCACGGGAGTATCGGGTGCGGGCTTGCCGGCCTCGATGTCAAGCATGGCATCGCGCAGCAGGAAGGCGGCACCGCGCACGGCCTCGCCGGTCACGACCGTCTGACGCGAGCCAGACGTGGTGCCGGAGTCGGGAGCGTTCTCGGTAGAACACTCGCCGTTGGCAATACAGTGAAGCGGCAGACCGCATGCCTCGGCAACGTCCTGCAAAAAGACGGTGTTGCAGCCCTGGCCGATGTCGGACGTGGCGGCATAGACCACGGCCACGCCGTTCTCGACGCGAATCTTGCAGCGGCCGGCATCGGGCAGGCCAACGCCCACGCCAGCGTTCTTCATGGCGCAGGCGATACCGGCGTGTCCGGGATGCGCATAGTAGGC
The DNA here is from genome assembly GCA_900547125.1 of uncultured Collinsella sp. Taxonomy (GTDB): domain Bacteria; phylum Actinomycetota; class Coriobacteriia; order Coriobacteriales; family Coriobacteriaceae; genus Collinsella. The sequence goes on along the minus strand of URFU01000059.1, from coordinate 6,587 downwards.
ATCCTTGACCTCGAGCAGCGTCTCTTTAAGCGCCGTGGAGCAGTCGGCAATCTGGCCGTTGGGCAAAACCTCGCCCGGCTCGATGGCGTTACGGTAGCGAATCTCCCACGGATCTAGGCCGACCTTCTCTGCCAGCAAGTCGATCAGGCTCTCGAGCGCAAACTCGGACTGGCAAACGCCAAAGCCGCGGTACGCACCGGCGGGCGGATTGTTGGTGTAGTAGCCAAAGCCGCGAATGTCGGTGTTCTGGTACTTGTAGGGGCCGACGGCGTGCGTGCAGGCGCGCTCGAGCACCGGGCCGCACAGCGACGCGTAGGCGCCGGTGTCAAAGTTGATCTCGCAGTCCAGACCGGTAAAGTTGCCCTCGGCGTCGCAGCCCAGCGTAAAGGTACCGTCCATGGCATGGCGCTTGGGATGGAAAGCGAGCGACTCAGCGCGCGTGAGCTTGCACTTCACAGGACGCTGGAACTTATATGCGGCGAGCGCGGCCAGATGCTGGATCGAAACGTCCTCCTTGCCGCCAAAGCCGCCACCCACGAGCATGGTCTCGACGACCACGCGCTCGGGCTCGTTGTCCCAGCCAAACATATGGGCGCACTCTTTGCGCGTGTCGTAGGCACCCTGGTCGGTCGACTGCACCTTGACGCCGTTCTTGTACGGGAAGGCAACGGCACACTCGGGTTCCAAGAAGGCATGCTCGGTAAAGGGCGTGGTAAAGCGCTGCGTCACGGTGAACGCGCTTTCGGCCAGCGCCTTGGCGGCGTCGCCGCGCGTCACATGACGGCTCTGGCACACGTTGTCCTTGAGCTCCACTGTGTTGCCAAAGGCAAAGAAGCTGTCATGCAGGCGCGGGGCGTCGGCGGCCCTGGCCTCAACAATGTTGCGCACGGGCTCCAGCGGCTCGTAGTCAATCTTTACGAGCTTCTTGGCCTTCTCGAGCGTCGCCTCGTCCTCGGCGACCACCAGCACGATGGCATCGCCCACGCAGCGGGTGATATCGCCCTGAGCGATCATGACGTCCCAGTCCTGGATAAGGTGGCCGACCTGGTTGACCGGCACGTCCTCGGCGCGCAGGATGCCCACCACACCGGGCAGGGCCTCGGCCTTGGAGGTGTCGATGGAGAGCACGCGGGCGCGCGGATACTTGGAGCGCACGGCGCTGGCATAGGTCAGGCCCGGCTGATCGAGCTCGTCGATGTCGTCGGGATACTTGCCCTCGCCGAGCACCTTCTTGCGCACGTCGATACGGAAGGCGCGCTTGCCCACGCCGTAGTCATCGCCACGCTCCAGGTCCTCGTCGATCTGCTTTTCGCCGCGGAGCACCGCAGCGGCCAGCGAGATGCCCTCGATAATCTTTTTGTAGCCGGTGCAACGGCAGACATTGCCGCGAATGGCGTACTTGATCTGTTCCTCGGTGGGCTCGGGGTCCTCGGCGATGAGCGCCGCACCCGCCATGACCATGCCTGGGATACAAAAACCGCACTGCACGGCGCCCACGGCGCCAAAGGCGTACACAAAGGCCTCGCGCACGTCCTCGGGCAGGCCCTCGACGGTCACGATGTTGCGGCCGGCGGCAAGAGCGGTGGTCAGCACGCACGCCTTGACGGCCGCACCGTCCACATGGATGGTGCAGGTACCGCAGGCGCCCTCGGAGCAGCCGTCCTTGGCGGAATGGATGTGCAGGTCGTCGCGCAGGTAGCGCAGCAGCGGCTTGTTCTGCGTCGTCGTGCGCTCGACGCCGTTAACGGTAAAAGTGAATTCCTGTGCCATGGTGATTCCCTTCTACACGCCGGCGGCGATGCCGGTGCGGTCGTGGATGGCGCCATGAGGACAGACGACGGCGCACATGCCGCACGACAGGCAGTCCACGCCGTCGATATGGGCACAGTTGTCCTCGATGCGGATAGCGCCGGCGGGGCACTTTTTGGCGCACATGCCGCAACCGATGCAGCTCGTGTCGCAAATCTTGCGCGCAATGGCGCCCTTATCGGTGTTGTTGCAGCGCACCAGAATGTTCTGGTAGCCGGGAACGAAGGCAATCACGCGCTGCGGGCACGCCATGCCGCACAGACCACAGCCCGTGCATTTTGAGCGATCCACGCGGGCGATGCCATCGACCAGCGCAATGGCGCCGTGGGGGCAGGCCGTGACACAGGCGCCACAGCCAATGCAGCCTTCGCTGCAGCGGGCGTCGCCGCCTGCAGAGGCGCAACCGCTTCCGCAGGCAACGTAGGCCACGTTATGTTGAATGGATTTGGCCATAAGAGACTCGCCTATTTCTTAAGAAGGTACGAATAGTTGTCGCGCACAGCCCTGATGGTCAGGCGGACGGCCTCGGGAAGGCCGGTGTTGACGGCATCGACCGAGACGGTGCGGACCGTGCCGGCGACGCGGACCTTAAAGTGATCCTCGTCCACGGCCAGGAAGCCCTCGTTCTCGGAGTTCTCCATGTCCTGCTCGCTCCAGAACAGGGTGAGCTTGTCCTTGTAGGGACGACCCTCCTGGTAGGGGCAGAACACGGCGCAGTTGCCGCACTCGTTGCACATGCCATCGACGTGGACGACCTGATGCTTGGCCAGGCCCGGCACCTTAATTGCCACGTTGGCGCGGTTGGGGCACACGTCGCAGCAGACCTCGCACACCGAGCCGCAGCCCAGGCAGCGGGTCTTGGTGCAGTTGCGCTTGTCGCGGCACAGCGACCCCTTGCGCTCGTAGCAGGTGTCCTCGCGGCCGGCCTGCTCGTTGCAGTCGGCGTACTTGTTAAAGTCCACGCCGGCGATGGCACGGGCGACCTCGGCGGCGTCGGCGATAGCCTCGACCACGGTGGCAGGACCGCGACGGCAGTCACCTGCAGCCCAGACGCCCTCGACGCCGGTGGAGGTGGCGGCAAGACGGCCGCGACGGTCGTGCTCAACACCCGCGGCGTCGTACAGGCTGGCATCGATGCCCTCGCCCACGGCGCAGATCACCGTGGTGGCGGGAAGCTCGACGGTCTCGCCCGTGGCGACGGGGCTGCGACGGCCGCTTGCATCCGGCTCGCCGAGCTCCATGACGTCGCAGGTCAGCACGGAGCCGTTGAGTGCCTTGGGCGCCAGCAGCTCGCAGAGCTCAACGCCGTCGGCAAGAGCAAGATCAAGCTCTTCCTCGTCAGCGGGCATCTGCTTCTTGGTGCGGCGGTAGACCAGGCGCACGTTCTTCACACCAGCCAGGCGCTTGGCCACGCGGGCCGCGTCCATGGCGGTGTTGCCGGCGCCAATGACCACGACGTCCTCGCCCAGCTCGAGCTTCTCGCCCTTCTTGGCGGCCTCGAGGAACTCAAGCACGTCGAGCTCGGCGCCCTCGCGCAAACCTGCAGAGCCGGGCATCCAGGCACCGGTAGCCACGACCACGTCAGTAAAGCCCTGGGCCTTGAGCTCGTCGATGGACTCCACGCGGGCGTTGAGCTGCACCTTGGCGCCAAAGGCCAGGCAGAGCTCGGCATCGTGGGAGATATCGTCGCTGGCGATACGGAACTCGGGGATCACGTGACGGACCACGCCGCCGAGCGAGTCGCGGGCCTCGAAGATGGTGACGGGCACGCCGGCGCGCGTCAGGAAGAATGCCGTCGCCAGGCCGGCCGGGCCGCCGCCGATAACGGCAACGTTGCGCTCGCCGTCGTTGGCGATGGCCTGGGCGCGCAGCTTGGGCAGCACGGCGGTCATGGCCTCGCGGGCGGCCTTGAGCTTGCTGGCGCGAATCTGGGCGCCCTCGGGCTCGTAAAATGCACGCTCGCAGGCACGGCCGCAGGGATGCGGGCAGATGGTGCCGGTAATGAACGGCAGGGCGTTGCGCTCGATGATAATGTTGAGCGCGTCCTCGTAGCGGCCCTCGTCAACAGCCGCCAGGTAGGCAGGAATGTCCTGCTGGATGGGGCAGCTCGTGCGGCACGGCGTGGTAAAGCAGTCGGAAAGCGGACTCTTGCCGGCAACCTTGCGGTCGGGCAGCGGACGCAGCGGCTTCTTGTAGAGCGGGTTGGTGAGCGAGTCGGCCTGGATCGCAGTCACGGCCTCGAGAGAGACGCCCGCGAACGGCTTGCCATCCAGGTCGGTAAACTCGCCGGCCATCTGGCTAAAGCGCTCGTAGCCACCGGGCTTGAGCACGTCGGTCGCCAGGGTAACGGGCCAAATGCCGGCGTCATACAAGGCGCGAATGTTGTAGACCGTGGCGCCGCCGGAGTAGCTGATGCGCAGCTTGCCATCGAACTGCTCGGTAATGCGACGGGCGGCCTCGATGGTCAGCGAGAACAGCGAACGGCCGGACATGTACATCTCGGTGGAAGGCAGCTCGTTCCTCGTCACGTCGACGGGGAAGGTGTTGGTCAGCTTGACGCCAAACTCCAGGCCGCGCTCGGCGCACAGGGCAATCAGGCGCTCGAACATGGGCACGGCATCGGCCCACTGCAGGTCCTCGCGGAAGTGCGTATCGTCGAAGACGATGTAGTCAAAGCCCAGCTCGTTGAGGCGCTGACGTGCAAACTCATAGCCCAGCAGCGTGGGGTTGCACTTGATGTAGGTATTGAGGCCCTTCTCGGTGATCAGATAGGTCGCGATGTGCTCGATCTCGGCCGGCGGGCAGCCGTGCAGGGTGGACTCCGTGATGGAGTTGGACACGCGCGCCGGGATGGATTCGACAAATGCGGCGTCGACATGCTCAAACTTGTCCAGGTTAGCGAGCGCCCACGTACGGCACTCGTTCCAAACCTCGGAGCCGCTGGCGTCCTTCATGCCCTCGATGTAGGCGTCGACCTTGGGGCTCTTGATGCCCTCGAGGTCATAACCCACGGACATGTTGAAGACAAAGCCGTCCGGGCTGCCCAGACCGTACTCGCGAGCGATCAGGTGGCAGGCAAACCATGCCTTCACGTACTCGGCAAAGGCCTGCGGAACCTCGAGCTCGGTCGACCACTCGCAGTTGTAGCACTCGTCCTGCGCCACGATGCAGGGCTTGTTCACACACTTGGAGAGCTCCTCGCCGTCCATAACCTGAACGGTCTTGAGCTCAAAGAAGCGGGAACCGGCCACGTAGGATGCCACGATGTTCTGGGCCAGCTGCGTGTTGGGGCCGGCGGCCGGGCCAAACGGAGTCTCGATGCGCTCGTCAAAAATGGGAAGCGCGCCCTCCTGGTTGGTCGTGACCATCTTGCGCACGCCAAAGACGGCGCCCTGGGTCTTGTGCTCCTCGATGATCCAGTTCATCAGCTGCGAAAACGGGATCGGCCTCATGATGTCGCTCATAGTGAGCTCCTCTCTGTAACGCCCGGCGAGACCGCGCGGCGGGCGCAAATACGGTGTAGCGCTAGCACAGCGCCGGCGACCCCGCGGAGGTCGCCTATACGCGCGTCGGATGCGGCGAAACATCCGACGCGCGCGAATCTACTTGTAATTAGTAGGCGCGATCGTTGAGCGTGCTCCAGAGCTTCTTGGACTCGGCCATGGTCCACGCGTTGATCTTGTCCTCATCGATACCGACAAACTCGCGATCCTTGTACAAGACGCGGCCGTTGATGATGGTGGTACGGCAGTTTTTGCCCATCATGCCAAAGAGCATGTGGCCGTCGATGTTCTCCTCGCTCAGCGGCGTAAAGGGCTTGTAGTCCATGACGATGACGTCGGCGGCAGCGCCGGGCTCAAGCACACCGAGCTTGCGATCGAAGTACTTGCTCGCCATCTTGGCGTTGTTCTCAAACAGCATCGTCATGGCCTCGCACCAGCCCACGTTGGGCATGGCGGCGTTGTGGCGCTGAATGATCAGGAAGACCTTGAGGCTCTCGAGCATATCGTGGGTGTAGGCGTCGGTGCCCATGCACACGGGGATGCCGCGGCGGAAGAACTCGAGCACGGGGGCGCAGCCCACGGCGTTGCCCATATTGGATTCGGGGTTGTTAACCAGCCAGGTGCCGGACTCCTTGACGATATCCATCTCGGCAGGCGTCACGTGGATGCAGTGGCCGAGCATGGTGTCGGGACCGAGCAGGTTGTGCTGCAGCAGGCGCTCGACGGGGCTGATACCGCCGCGGTTGAGGCGGGAATCCCACACATCGTTCATGCCCTCGCACACGTGGATGTGGAAACCGGTCAGGCCGTTGTTGGCCTCGGCCATCTTATCCATGGTCTCGTCCGACAGCGTAAAGGTGGCGTGACCGCCAAACATTGCGGCGATCATGTGGTTGTCGTTATCGCGACGCTCCTTGGCGGCCCACTGGGCAAACTCGGCGTTCTCGGCAATGGCCTGGTCACATTTTTCCTGACCGCGGCGGTCGGAGACCTCGTAGCACAGGCACGAACGCATGCCAAGCTCCTGAGCGGCGTCCTTAATGGTAAAGAGGCTGCCCGGAATCTCGCAGAAGCTCGCGTGGTGATCGAAGATCGTGGTAACGCCATCGCGGATGGAATCCAGAATCGTGGCATAGGCGCTGGCCTTGGTGCCGTCGAGCGTCAGGTTGTCGTCGATCTTCCACCACTGCTGCTCAAGATTCTCCAGGAAGTTGGTGGGGTTGCAGCCCTTAATGGCGAGGCCGCGGGCCAGGCACGAGTAGATGAGGGTGTGGC
>URFU01000058.1 GCA_900547125.1 uncultured Collinsella sp. | reverse complement strand
CCCAAATGCCGAATTCGCAGCTACATCAGGCCAAAGTGCTTCGCGGCGTTGTAGATCCCGTCGTCGTCCACGGCGCTCGTCACATAGGTCGCCGCAGCCTTCACCGTGTCTTGCGCGTTGCCCATGGCCACGCTCGTGCCCACGGCGGCAAACATCGACAGGTCGTTCTCGCCATCGCCAAAAGCAATCGCCTCGCTCGCGTCGATGCCCAGGCGCTCCAGCGTCGCCGCCACACCCAGGTCCTTGCCGCCGTCGGCCGGAATAATGTCGCAGAACAGGTCGCACCAGCGCGTGGTTGTAGAATGCGACAGGACATCGGTAACTATGCCCTGGTCGGCCGGGTCCACAAAGGCGCAGAACTGGTAAACCGGCGCATCGAAAGCATGCTCAAAAGGCTCCTCGTGATACGAGATTCCGGCATTGTCGGCAGCCGCCACCACGCGCTTGGACAGACAGTTCACAAACGAATTCTCGCCCTGCATGCACAGTGAGTCGTAGCGCCCCTGCGCCACCTGGCCCACGATCGCCGCGACGTCCTCCGGATCAATTGGGCAACTGCGGTAAACGCCGTCAGCGTCAAAACAGTGCTGACCCGAAAGCGTAATGTACGCATCCCATCCCAAGTCGAACAGCCAATCCGGCATCTGGTAGGTCGGGCGACCCGTGGCGATTACGCACGTGATCCCCTGTTCGCGAAAGCTGTCGAGCACTCGCTGCGCCGACGCCGGAATCCGATGGGTCTTAAAGCTCAGCAACGTGCCGTCGATATCGAAAAACGCAGCCTTAATCATCCTCGCCTACTCCTCGCCCTCGAGCTTCTCGCTCGCCTCGAGCCACGCCATCTCCAACTCGTCCATGGCGGCGTGGGCCTCGTCGATCTTTGCCTGCTGCTCGCCCAGCGCCGTGTAATTGGTGGGGTCGACCTGGGTCATCGCGGCCTCAGCCTCCTCCACGCGTGCGCGCTGCGTCTCCATTTTGCGCTCGAGCGAGCTCACCTCGCGGCGGAGCTTCTGGCGTTCGGCGTTGGAAAGGCCATTGGGCTGGCCGCTCGACTTGGACTTTTCGGCCGCAGCCGCCGCGGCACCGGTGTCAAACGTGCCGGTCTTGGCACTCGGCGCACCCACGGGCTCGCCCTCGGCGGTAGCGTTGCACAGGCGTAGGTACTGGTCGACGCCGCCGGGCATATGCGTCAGGTGACCGTCGATCAGCGCCCACTGCTGGTCGGTCACGCGCTCCATCAAGAAGCGGTCGTGTGTCACCAGGATCAACGTGCCGGGCCAGCCGTCGAGCAGGTCCTCGACAATCGCGAGCATGTCGGTATCCAGGTCGTTGCCGGGCTCGTCCAGGATGAGCACGTTGGGCTCGTCCAGGATCGTCAGCAGCAGCGACAGGCGACGGCGCTGGCCGCCCGAAAGATCGCCGATGCGGCCCCAGAGCTGCTGCGTCGTAAAGCCCAGGCGCTCGCAGAGCTTCTCGGGCGAAGTCTCCTTGCCGTCGATGACGTAGTACTTCTTATAGTTGCCGAGCACCTCGCGGATCGTGTCGCCCATGTAGGGTTCGAGCTCCTCGAGCTGCTGCGACAGCACGCCAAAGCGCACCGTCTGGCCAATCTTCACACGGCCGCGCGTGGGCTCAATCTTGCCCTGGATCACATCGAGCAGTGTCGACTTGCCAGCGCCGTTCTCGCCCAAAAGACCATAGCGGTCGCCCGCGCCGATGAGCCAGGTCACGTCGGAGAGCACCTGCTTGGGCGCGCCATCGGTATCCGCATAGCCGGCGTCCACGTCGACCACGTCGATAACCTGCTTGCCCAGGCGGCTCACCGCCAGGCGCTTGAGCTCCAGCTCGTCGCGCACGGGCGGTACGTCGGCGATGAGCTCGCGAGCGGCATCCACGCGAAACTTGGGCTTGGTGGAGCGCGCCTGGGCACCACGGCTCAGCCACGCGAGCTCCTTGCGCGCCATGTTGCGACGGCGCTCCTCGGTAACCGCGGCCATGCGGTCGCGCTCTACGCGCTGAAGGATATATGCGGAGTAACCGCCCTCGAAGGGATCGACCTGGCCGTCGTGGACCTCCCACATGCTGGTGCAGACCTCGTCCAAGAACCAGCGGTCGTGCGTGACCACGAGCATGGCGCCCTGACCGCGCTGCCAGCGGGCCTTTAGGTGACGCGCGAGCCAGTTGATGGTGCGCATGTCCAGGTGGTTGGTAGGCTCGTCGAGCATAAGCACGTCGTAATCGCCGATTAGCAGGCGCGCGAGGTCCACGCGACGGCGCTGGCCGCCCGAAAGCTCGCCCACCGTGCCCTCCCAGGGCACATCGCTAATAAGGCCGGCCAGGATCTGACGCGTGCGCGGGCTCGAGGCCCACTCGTACTCGGGCGTGTCACCGACGACGGCATGGTGCACGGTATCGGTATCGACCAGGTTGTCCTTTTGGCCGAGCAATCCGATCGTCGTGTCGCGGCGATGCGTCACGCGGCCGTCGTCGGGCTCCAACGTGCCGGCGAGTACGCTCAGCAGCGTCGACTTGCCGTCGCCGTTTTTGCCGACGATACCAATACGGTCGCCCTCGCCCACGCCGAGCGTCACGCTATCGAAAATATGCTTGGTGGGAAACTCTAGGCTGACGGAATCGCATCCCAAAAGAATCGCCATATGCCCTGCTCCTTCGTAGAAATTCAACGTTGTCCATGATAGCAGCGAGCCCCACCCCAAACCACCACGAAGGTGCCTGTCCCCTTTGTGGTGGTCGTTTCGGTCGCGGAGCAAAAAGGCGGGCCATCTCACGCAAGAGATGACCCGCCTCTCCAATCAGTCCCGCGGCAACCGTGGCCGCCGCGGGCCTCAAGCATGTCCCGGACTAGGAGAACATGCCGGTGAGGTAATCATTCAGCCGCTTATCCTTGGGCCGCTGGAAAATCTCGTCAGTCTCGTCGTACTCGACCATATCGCCCATGTAGAAGAACGCCGTGCGGTTGGACACACGCGACGCCTGCTCCATGTTGTGCGTCACGATGACGATGGCGCGGTCGGCAACGATCGATGACATGAGGTCCTCGATCGCCAGCGTCGAGATGGGGTCGAGCGCCGAGCAGGGCTCGTCGAACAGGATCACGTCGGGGTTAAGCGCCAGCGTGCGCGCGATGCACAGACGCTGCTGCTGACCGCCCGAAAGAGCGTAGGCGCTCTTGTCGAGCTTGTCCTTGACCTCGTCCCACAGCGCCGCGCCGCGCAGGCTCTCCTCGACCATATGGTCGAGCTCGTCGCGGTCGGTAATGCCGTGGCGTTTGGGTGCAAACGTGATGTTGTCGCGAATGGACTTGCGGAAAGGATTGGGCTGTTGGAACACCATGCCAATGGAGCGACGCAGCTCGTAGGTGTTTTCGGTCTTGGTGTTCACGTTGCGCCCGCGGTAGTTGATCTCGCCCTCCACGCGGCAGCCGCGAATCTCACGATTCATAAGGTTGAGGCTGCGCAAGAAGGTCGACTTACCGCAGCCCGAAGGCCCAATGAGCGCCGTGATCTCACCCTTGTGAAAGTCAAGCGACGTGTCGTGCAGGGCATGGTGGGCGCCATAGTACACGTTGACGTCCTTGGTGGAGAGCACGACCTCGTCGCTCACGGCCTTGCCGCTCACGCGCACGCGTTTCTCGTTCTCCCCCACGCTCGACAGGAAGTCCTGGGTCTCGGACGTGGCCGCCTCGGTTGCGGGCGTTGCATTCATCTCGCTCATTCGGCCGTCATCTTCCTTGCCAATTGCTTGCCCACGATACGGGCGACTACGTTAAACAGCAGCACGCAGATCATCAGCAGCGCCGCGGTGCCCCAGACGATCTGCTGGGCCTCGGGGCTGCCCTCGCCATAGATCTTGTAGATGTGCACGGCGAGCGACTCACCGGGGCGGAACACGTTCCAGGCGCAGGTGGGGCTCGACAGGTTAAAGCTCAAGAAGATCAGTCGAACCGGCGAGCTCATGCCCGAGGTAAAGAGCAATGCTGCGGCCTCGCCAAAGCCACGGCCGGCCGAAAGCACGATGCCGGTCACGATGGCGGGCATGGCCTCGGGGATCAGGATGTGCAGCGTGGCTTCCCAGCGAGTAAGGCCCATGGCCAGGCACGCATCGCGCTGGGCCTGCGGCACGTCCTCGAGCGCCTGCTGGATCACGCGCACCAGGATGGGAATGTTGAACATGGTGAGCGCGACGGCGCCGGAGATGATGGAGTACTTCCAGCCCAGCTGCACCGAGAACACCAGGAAACCGAACATGCCGACAACGATGGAAGGCAGCGAGGACAGCGTCTCGATGGCGGTGGAAGCGATGTCGCGGATGGGGCCGTCCGGCGCGTACTCAACCAAAAAGACCGCGCCGCCCAGGCTGATGGGCACCGAGATGATCAGAGTGATCAGCAGCAGATAGAACGAGTCGAACAGCTGGTAGAGTACGCCGCCCTGAGTTCCGTTGGCGCGCGACGGCTGCGTGAGAAAATCCGGCTGGAACAGCGTCGAGATGCCCTCGAACAGGATATAGGCCACCATGGAGACGACGATGAGCATGACGATGGCGATGATTGCCGTCAGCACGCCCGTGGCGATGCGATCCTGTTTTTGGACACGCCCGAGTCTCGCCTCGTCGACGTGGATGCGCGTGCTAGCCACGAGCCTTCGCCCCCTTGCGGCCAATGAGATGGATGATCAGGATGAAGATGAGGCTCATGCCCATCAGCAGCAGACCGAGCGCCCACAGAACATCGTCCTGGGCCGAGCCCTCGGCATAGACCGCCATTGACGTGGTGAGCGTGGTGGTGATGGTGGACGCCGGCGACAGCAGCGACGTCGGCATGGCCTCGATACCGCCGATGACCATGCGCACGGCGAGCGTCTCGCCAAAGGCACGCGTCATGCCAAGGATGACTGCAGTCATGAGCGAGGGCATGGCGCTCTTGAGCACCACGTGCCAGATGGTCTGCCAGCGGGTGTAGCCCAGCGCAAGCGAGCCCTGACGGTAGCTGTCGGGCACGGCGCGCAGACCATCGACCGAAAGCGTCGTCATGGTCGGCAGGATCATGACGGCCAGCACGATGGCGCCGGGCAGGATGCCCAGGCCCGTGCTCACGTGGAAAACGCTCTTCATAAGGCCGACGACCACGTGAAAGCCAATCAGGCCAAAGACGACCGAGGGAATACCGGTCAAAAGCTCAATGAGCGGCTGAAAGACCTTGGAACCAAACTTAGGGCTAATCTCGACCGCAAAGATGGCAGAGCCGATGGCGATGGGCAGCGCGATGAGCGTGGAGAGTACCATGACCGCAAACGAGGTGACGATCAGGGGCAGGGCGCCGGTATAGGGCAGGCCGTTTTCGGCTGTGTTGGCCAGGTCCCACTTGGTGCCGGTGAAGAACTCGACAACCGAAACGCCATCCTTGAGAAAAGCCGAGAGGCCCTTTTGGGCGACCATGAAGATGAGCGCGGCAACGACAAGCGTCACGAGCGCTACGCACGCGCCCGTGACGCCCAGGCCCACGTTCTCAAGGTCGCGCTTTGGCAGCTGTTTTGCCATTGCAAACCTTTCCGGGGCGATTACTTATTTAGCAGAGACCTTGCCGCTGGCATCCTTGACGACCTTCATGGCAGAGACGGGGATAAAGCCCTGCTCCTCGACGAGCTTGCCCTGGACGTCGTCGGAAAGCATGAATTCCAGGAAGGCCTTGGTGGCGTCGTCGGCGTCCTTTGCGCAGTACATGTGCTCGGTCGCCCAGATCTTAAAGGAGTCGTCGGTGACGTTTGCGCTCTTGGGCTCCACGCCCTCGACCTTGATGGCGTTGAACTTGGAGTCATCGAAGTGCGAGAAGTCCAGGTAGGAGATGGCGTTGTCGGTGCTGCCCATCTGAGTCTGGACATCGCCGGACTTGTCGAGCTCGGCGTCGCCCTTAAAGTCGACGGCCTCGTCGCCAAAGACGGCTGCCTCGAAGGTGGCGCGGGTACCGGAGCCGGCCTTGCGGTTGAGCACGACGATGGTGGCGTCGTCGCCGCCGACCTCCTTCCAGTTGGTGATCTGGCCGGAGAAGATGCCCTTGAGCTGCTCAAGGGACAGGTCGTCGACCGTCACGTTCTTGGAGACGACGGGGCCCATGCCCACAACGGCGACCTCGTGGTCGACGAGGTTCTTGACCTGGTCGGCCTCGAGCTTGGTCTCGGCGAAGACGTCGGAGTTACCGATGGTAACGGTACCGGCGGCGACAGCGGTCAGGCCCTTGCCCGAACCGTTGCCCGAACCGGAGACGGAGACGTCCGGGTTGGCGTCCATGAACTTCTCGGCAGCGGCCTCGACGAGAGCCTGGAACGAGGAGGCACCGTCGTAGGTCACCTCGCCGGAGACGGACTCGGCAGCAGCGGCGCTACCCTTGTCGGCAGCGTTGGAAGCGCCTGCGCCACCGCAACCAACGAGACCGAGGCCGACGATGCTGGCAAGACCACCAGCGAGGCCGAGGAACTGACGACGAGAATAAGCCTGATCGAGCATAATCTTCCTTTCATACATGCGACTCGCGGGCACCCTGCCCGCTTTGCTGTTTGGAAAGATACGGCCCCGACCGGGCAGCGCCCGTGCCAACTGCGGTTTCTTACGGGCATCTGATAGACCCTTACCGCAAGCGAGACTCGGCTTTACAAACGAATAACATTCCCGCCACCAAGCATGACCCACCTTTTACACCGATAAAAAGCAGTTGCGGTGAAATAGTTCCTGTTTGGCTGTCAGGCAGCCGATTCTAGGAACTATTCCACCGCAACTTAGATTGGTAAAACCGCGTAACCTTAAAGCTCCAGCTCGTTCAAGCGGAGAATCGCAACAATATAAATCTTGAGCGCCTGCTTGAGCTGCTCCTCGTTGGCGCACTCGTTGGGGCCGTGCATCTGGCCGCCCCATGCGGGCAGCTCCAGGCCGGTCTCCTCGGGGCCAAACGAGACGGCGCGGGCAAAGTTGCGCGCGTACGTGCCGCCGCCCATGGCAAAGGGCTCGGCATGCTTGCCCGTAAACTCGTTATAGGTATCGATAAGCGCCTTCACGGCCGGATCGTCGGCAGAGACCGAGAACGGCACCTTGGCACGGTCCACGCGATACGTCACACCAAAGCGGCCCACGAGCGGCTCGAGCTGATCGCAGATGGTATCGGCGCTGGTGCTATCGGGGAAGCGCACGTCGATGACCTGCTCGATATGGCCATCCGCCACACGGATAACGCCGGGGTTGCAGGTGAGCGGGCCAAACGCCGGGCTCGTCGCGTCGATACCCAGGCCGCGGCCATAGGCATCCGCATGCACAAAGGCCAGAAACTTGACAAACTCGTGCTCGGCAGGCGTCAACAGGCGCTCGTCACGGGCACCAAACGCGTCCTCGGCCTCGCGCAGATACGCCACGATGAGGCCGACGGCATTGATCGTTCCTTCGGGCATCGAGGCATGACCGCCAATGCCGTGGGCAAAAATCTGCGCATGCCCGTTATCGAGCGCCGTAATCTCCAGGCGGTCGGCGTTCTCGACCGGTGCCGGCAGCTCATCGGCGGCAATCGCGAGCTCGCAGATAGCCTGCGACGGAATGGCGTTGCTCGCCTCGGCACCGCTCCACGATACGATGCGCCCGCCGTCGATCTTGGAGCTCACAAACGTCGCCCCAAACTGACCCTTCTCGGCATTGCAGACCGGGAACTCGGCATCGGGCGTAAACAGAAAGTCTGGGTTGGGGTAGTTCTCCAGATAATGGTGAACGTCGGACATGCCAACTTCCTCATCGCAGCCCAGCAGCGCGCGGAAGGTATAGCGTGGCACAATGCCGTGTTTGAGCAGGTACGCGCCGGCGTAGAGCGACAGCACGGCCGGGCCCTTGTCGTCGATCACGCCACGGCCGAGCAGCCAGCCCTCGCGACGCTCCATCGCAAACGGGTCGGTGTTCCAGCCGGGACCGGCGGGCACCACGTCCACATGGCAAATGGTCGCAAGCTGCTTATCACCGCGGCCCGGGATATCGGCGATGCCCACAAAGCCCTCGTCGTCGCTCGTCTGGTAGCCGAGCTTTTGCGCAATGCCGAGCGCGCAATCGAGCGCATCACGGACCGGGCGGCCAAACGGCGCACCGGGCTCCGCATCGGCAGCAACGGCCACAGACGGATAGCTCACCAGCTGCTCGATATCGGCGACGACATCTTCCCAGACCTCGTCGACATACTCGGCAACGCTCTGCTCCACCTGATTCATGGACGACCTCCTTACCAATGAGCGGCGAGCGTGCCCGCCCCTCACATCACATACTTATATAGCGAAAAGTTTAGCAAGCTCGGCCACCGAGTGCACCACCGCATCGGCGCCCGCGGCCTCGTGCTCGCCCGGCGCCGCCGCGCCCGAATAGATGCCAATGCACGGCACGCCCATCGCGTGCGCGCCCTCGACGTCGTTAAAGCGGTCGCCAATCATCACGGCATCGTCCGCGGTCGCGCCCAGGGCCGCCAGGGCATCGCGGACCGAATCGGCCTTGGTCTCGCGCCCCTGCGGCGGATTCATGCCAACCACCGCCTCAAACCGAGAAAGCCCAAGCTCACGCACCATGTCGATGCACTTTGCCTCCATGCGCGACGTCGCCACGGCCATACGCTTGCCCCGGGCGGCTAACCCATCCAGCAGCTCGGGGATCCCATCGAACACGGGGTACTCCTCCGGTCCCAGCTCATCAAAAAAGGTGCGATACTCGTCGGCCACCACAAGCGACTCCTCGCGGGAAAAGCCGTAAAAGTCGTGAAAGCTCTTCCACAGGGGCGGCCCGATCATGCGACGCAGGTCACCCATCTGCGCCTCCGAAAACCCGCGCGCAGTCAGCGTCTTGCGCGTCGAGGTCATCACCGCCCGGCCCGTATCGGCCACCGTGCCATCGAAATCAAACAACACGACCGGCCGCCTGCATATCTCCAGTGCCTCCATCGGCATTCCTCTTCCCCAGTTGACGATTTCCACACCGACACTTCAAACTGTTGACTATTCAACAATTGAACCTAGTAATGTGGAACGACTCTACTATACTTGTCGCACTTTGCTCTCAGAAGGCGGCGCGCAAGCGCCCCAGCGAAAGGTGCAATTATGTCTTTTGCCATCATAACCGACTCCACGTCTGACATCTCCCCCGCCCGCGCCCAAGAGCTCGGCATTTACGTGATTCCGCTGCATGTGATTATCGAGGGCGAGGACCTGCTCGACCAGGTGCAGATTACCGCCGAGGAATACGTCGCGCGCATGGCCGGCTCCGAGCAGCTGCCGCACACCTCGCAGCCGAGCGCCGGCGAGTTCAAGGCACTCTTTGACCGCGTGCTCGCCGACGGCCACGACAGCGCCATCTTTATCTCGCTGTGCAGCGAGTGGTCCGCCTGCTATGCCAACGCCAGCCTGACGGCCGAAACGCACGAGCTCGACGTTCGCTGCATCGACTCGCGCACCGGCTCGGGTGCCGAAGGCCTGCTGGTGGAGTACGCGCTGGCCATGCGCGAGGACGGCCGCAGCCTGGACGAGACCGAGGCGCAGATCCGCGCGACGCTGCCCGACGCCCACCTGCTGCTGATCCCCCGCACGCTCGAGAACCTCGTTAAGAACGGCCGTGCGCCCAAGCTCGCCGGCCACCTCACGCAGATGCTCAACATTCGCCTGGCCGTTTCGCCGGAGTGGAAATCGGGCGAGATCAAGGCCATCAAGAAGGGCCGCGGCGCCAAGCGCATCGTCGCCAACACCATGGCCGATTGCCTCGCATTTTTGGCCGAGCACCCGGGCTCCAGCGTGCGCGTGCTCACGACCGGCGCCGCCGAGGAGCAGGAGCTCGTCAACCAAGCGCTCGCGGGCCAAGACTACGTAGACGCCGGCACCGGCCCCATCGGCTGCACCATTGCCACCCACGTAGGCGTCGACGCCATCGCCATCAGCTACTGCCCCCGCTACCAGCCCATCCACTAGGGGCACCTTTACCACTTGCGGTGGAATAGGAACTGTTTTTGGCTTATCAGCCGCAAATCAATCCCTATTCCACCGCAACTTAGAAATCGGCAATCAGCCCTGCGGGCCCCGGAACAGTTCCTCATGCGAGCCCATTCTGACCAGTCGGATCACAGGATTAGTCTTATGCGGCAAGTACAGAACGACCACATCGACCAACCCATCGGATAGATGGAAATCGATGTGGCCGTTGTAATTGCCGCCCGGGTTTGAAAGCTCATGGGCGCCATATTCCGCGGGAAGCGAGCCGCGAGCTGCAAGCTCTGCGACTGCCGCCTTAAACTCGGTTTTTAGCTGCGGATGGATGCGCATCGTCCGTTTGTAATCCACCTTAAACTGAGCCTCGACTTTAATCTCAAACATCGCTAGTCCTCATCGAGGAACGATATAAGCTCATCAGCGTTATTGAATGACGGGCTGTCGTCTGGCAGAATCCCCAACTCATGAGCCTCGGCAATCACCATGGCGCGCCTCGTCGCCTCGTTGGGAACTTCGGGCCGACCCACAATCTCAAACGGAATCTTTCGCTGATTTACCAGCTGCCGAACGGCAAGATTGAGGTAGGAATTGAGACTAAGGCCGACCGAATCCAAAAACTCAGTCGCTTGTTCCTTGAGTCCTTCTTCGATGCGAACCGTCGTGGGCTTAACCGTTGCAGTAGACATACGCGACCTCCTCGCCTCGTCTTTTGCATCAGTATACCCAATTTAGATGGCAGACTGATGTTAGCTAGCATCAGACTGCCATTATTCATCTATAAGCGAAGAAGCCTTGTCCCTACATCAGCCCACTTAGGGCAATGTCGACGGCCTCGTTGAGGTCGTCGGTGATGTGGACGAGGTCGGGATCGAGCGGGCTGATCATACCGGCGTCCATCACCGGACCGTTAAGCCAGTCGAATAGGCCCTGCCAGTACTCGCTGCCTACCAGCACAAGCGGCATGCGCTTGACCTTGTGCGTTTGCACCAGCGTGAGCACCTCGAACATCTCGTCGAGCGTACCAAAGCCACCGGGAAACACGAAGGCACCCGAGCTGTACTTAACGAACATGGTCTTGCGCACAAAGAAGTAGCGGAAGTCCATGCCGAGGTTCACGTATTTGTTGAGCCCATGCTCGTGCGGCAATTCAATGCCCAGGCCAACTGACTTGCCGTTGACACTCGCCGCTCCCCTGTTGGCCGCTTCCATGATGCCGGGGCCGCCACCGGTGATGACCGCCACGCCGCGCTGGGCAATCTTGCGTCCGACGGTACGCGCCGCCTTGTAAAGCGGATCGGTTTTGGGCGTGCGGGCGCTACCGAAGATGGTCACCGCAGGTCCGAGCTCAGCAAGCGCGCCAAAGCCGTCGACAAACTCGGCCTGGATGCGCAGCACGCGCCAGGGGTCGGCATGCAGCCAGTCGGTCGAGTCCTCGGGCGCCAGCAGGTTGGCGTAGGTGTTGTCCTTAGGAATCATGGGGCCGCGCATGACCACGGGACCGCGGCGGTACGTCTCGTCGTAGGCAGGCTCGCCCTCGGCATTCTCGTTCTTAATCATGGGTACTCCTATCGAGAAAAAGAAAACGGGCGGGGTCGACGCCATGCGCCAAACACCCGCCCGAACATCAACTATTCGGTATGGTACCCACGATGCATCAAGTGCTTGCAAGCTATCGGTCAGCGGTCGCGCAGACGGTCTTAGCGAACGCGATGACCGACCGGCGCTCGCCCCTTGCCGTTGCCCGCGCTCTGCAAGCGTCCGCGTCGTCCTTAGTAGTCCACCGCCGCAGGACTGTTCATCCAGTCGCTCACAAACGCGCCGTAGCGGCCCTCGATAATGGCCTGGCGGGCACGCTGCATAAGGTTGAGCAGGTAGTAGATGTTGTGCATCGACAGCAGAATACCGCCGAGCATCTCCTTCTGCGTGACCATGTGACGGATGAGCGCACGGCTGTAGCCGCCCGTGCACACCGGGCAGGTGCAGGTGGGATCGATGGGACCGTCGTCGTGCGCAAAGCGCGCGTTGCGGAAGTTGAGGCGACCCTCGCTCGAAAACGCCGTGCCCATGCGGCCGGTGCGCGTCGGCAACACGCAGTCGAACATGTCGATGCCCACGCCAACGCCGCGCACGAGCGTGGTAGGGTTGCCGACGCCCATGAGGTAGCGCGGCTTGTGCTTAGGCATGTACTCGGAAACCAGCGGTGCCAGCGTCTCAAACATAGTCTCGTGGTCCTCGCCCACAGAGTAACCGCCGATGCCGTAGCCCGGGAAGTCGCCGCACTCCTCCAGATGGCGCAGCGAGCGCAGGCGCAGGTCCAGATGCATGCCACCCTGGACAATGCCAAAGAGTGCCTGGTCATCGCGGGTGTGAGCCTTGTAGCAGCGCTCGGCCCACATGCTCGACAGCTCCACCGCGCGCTCGACGTAGGCGCGCGTGGCAGGATAGCCGGGGCACTGGGCGAGCTGCATGCAGATGTCGGAACCGAGCTTCATGGCGATTTCCATGTTGTCCTCGGGCGTCCAGAACACGTGGCGGCCGTCGTAGTCATTGACGATAAAGCGCACGCCCTCATCGGTGAGCTTAACGGCGTCGTTATGGCTAAAGACCTGGAATCCGCCCGAGTCGGTGAGGATGGGGCCGTGCCAGTTCATGAACTTGTGCAGTCCACCCAGCTCGGCGATGGTGTCCTCGCCAGGGCGCATGGACAGGTGATAGGTATTGGCAAGCACGATCTGGGCGCCGAGCTGCTTGACGGTCTCGGTGGGAATACCCTTGACGTTTGCCTTGGTGCCCACGGGCATAAAGATCGGCGTCTCGATGTCGCCGTGCGGGGTATGCAGCACGCCGGCGCGCGCGTGCGTGGTCGGGTCCTCGGCGATCAGGTCGAATTTAAAGAGATTCTGGTCCATAAACTGGAGCTCCTTGGTTGCGGTTCATACGCAAACCATTATACGGGCAACCCGCAAGAAGCACCGACTCGACAGAAACTGGTGCAAAGGAAACCTGCCCCCTTGCACCAATGCACCAGGATAAAAATGATCCGTTTTCCTCCGTCCCCAACGAATCATTTCCGACAGCCACAGCAACGCCGATGCTATGGCACCGACAGCGAAAACCCGCCAGAGCGAGCAAGGTGCCTTCAGGCAAAATGGCGCCGCAGGTTGAGCATAAGTCAGACACTA
>URFU01000057.1 GCA_900547125.1 uncultured Collinsella sp. | reverse complement strand
CGGCGGTTTGACCAGAAGGTCATTGCCGCCTTGTTTCAAGGCACCTTGCTCGCTCTGACGGGTTTTCGCTGACTTCGCCAAAACATCGGCGTTGCCCTTGTTGGGATAGTCGTTGGGGACGCTCTTGTTGAGTGATCCGTGGGGGACGGAGGATAACGGATCATTTTGGGCTGCGGTGACACCCTTCCAAAGTTGCTTTGCCCAAAACTATGCCGGATTACTACGATGAATTCGAAATCTCAGACCTCGGCATTGTTTTTCGGAAAATCACATGCTGTCAACCTGCGGTTTTGCTGGAGTGCATTTCGTTGTGGTTGGAGACTGGCGGTTTATCGTAGTAATCCGGCATAGTTTTGGAATGGTAGCAAATAGATGGCAGATACTGTGCCGCTACCGCCGCGATTTGCCTCCCATTTCCGAAACCTTTCCGCAACAATTTGCCCGTCGCGCCGCTCGCCTCCGCTCGCAACGCCCCCTGCGCTACACTTATTCGCACTATGGCGCCGTCGCGCCGCGCCCGACCCAAGGGGGACACTCATGAAGAACACTCAGCTGCTGCTGATCAACGATATGTGCGGCTACGGCAAGGTCGCGCTTTCTGCCATGTTGCCGGTGCTGTCGCACATGGGCTATCGCATTCACAACCTGCCGACGGCCCTCGTTTCCGATACGCTCAACTACCCCAAGTTCTACATCCACGACACCACGGAGTATGTCCGCCAGAGTCTCGCCATCTGGGAGGAGCTCGGCTTTGAATTCGACGCCATCTCGACCGGCTTTATCGTGACCGAGGAAGAGGCACGCATCATCTCGGACTTTTGCCACCGCCGCGCGCAAAAGGGCACCAAGGTGTTCGTCGACCCCATCATGGCCGACAACGGCAGGCTCTACGCTGGCGTGCCCGAGTCGACCATCGGCCTTATGCGCAGCCTGGTCGAGTGCGCCGACTACGCGGTGCCCAACTATACCGAGGCGTGTCTGCTCACCGATACGCCTATGGCCGAGCAGATTACGGCCGATGAGGCTCGTGCGCTCGTGGACGCCATGCTCGCGCTGGGCGCCAAGTCGGTGGTCATTACGAGTGCGAAGGTCGACGGGGCGAGTGCCGTCATCGGCTACGACCATGTGGCGGGAGAGTACTTCACGATTCCCTTTGAGCTGATCCCGGTGTATTTCCCGGGCACGGGCGATACGTTCTCGTCGGTGCTCGTGGGTCGCGTTATGGCCGGCTGGAGCCTGCAACGTGCGACGACCGACGCTATGCGTGTGGTGGCCGAGCTTATCGAGCGCAATGCCGACCAAGAGGACAAGTCGGCCGGCCTTCCCATCGAGGCCTGCCTGGATGTGATCGACCATGAGTAACGCCGGCGAGGGCGGCGCCAAGCCTGTGGGTGGGGGCAAGCCGCTTGGCGCGCCGCGGGGCAAGCGTCCGCGTATCCGCGTGAGCTGCGTGGACCAGCTGGGCGCGTGCCGCTGCCACCATGGTCACAAGCCCGGCGACGTCTTTGACTTCGATCGAGACCGTGGCAAGATGTGCGCCATGGCCTGCCACGTGGGCTTTCCCTATATCGATATCCTGCGCTACGGCGGAACCGTTCCTGGCAACGAGCCCGGTACGGCAAAGTTCTGCTGCCCCGAGGTCGATACGTTGAACGTCTGGCTTGCCGAGATCGTCGACGAGTAACCGAGCGTGGATAATCTTCCACCGAGATAATGAGCGTGGATTTTCTCCCGTTTAGGGCGCCCTTGAACGCTCAAAGTGGGAGATTTTCCACGCTCAATTTGTATGCGGGAGAAAATCCACGCTCGTTTTATACCGATGGCGTGGCCCGTATATCCGCGCCGCCCGAGCGCCTACAGCTGCTCGAGCATAGCGGTGCAACCGGCGAGCACATCGCGGTAGGTGGCATCGAAATTGCCGGTGTACCAGGGGTCGGCCACGTCGCCGGGGCGATCGGTCCAATCGAGCAGGCGCGAGATCTTGCCATCGGGGTCGTCGCCAAAGATACGGTACAGGCCGCGGGCGTTCTCGTCGTCCATATAGACAATGTGATCCCAGTCGCCATACTCCGCGCGACGCACCTGACGCGCGCGATGTGCGACGACGGGAATTCCGACCTCGCGTAGCTTGGCAGCGGTACCGTGGTGTGGCGGGTTGCCGATCTCCTCGGTCGAAGTCGCAGCGGAATCAATGACAAACTCGCCCGCGCGCCCAGCACGGCGCACGAGCTCGGTAAACACCGACTCGGCCATCGTCGAGCGGCAGATGTTCCCATGGCAGACAAAGAGAACGCGGTGGACGGGTTTGGGGCTATTCATGACCAGCTCTCTCCAAACGAAGCCAAGTACGACGCATTATCGAACGGCGTTCCTAGGCCCTGACGATGCCAGCGAGCGCGACAGGTTCATGCTGGGAACCTCGATTATGCGCCAGAACGCAACGGAGACGAGCATGCTTGCGGACAGCGAGACCGCGGCAATCGCGAGCGGGTTGACAATCCCGAGCCTGGGCAGCAGGGCAGCGAGCGCACCGATGACAATGGCGTGGGTAAGGTAGAGGCTGTACGACACCTTTCCCAAAAAGACCATGGGGGCCGCAGAGAACGCACGGAGCGTGAACCCGTCGGCGATCGCGACGACAACCACCACCAGGCAGGCCGCGTTCATGGCGGTGGACTCCAACGCCTCGAGGACCCCGCCGGGATGCCACACGAGCGAGAGCTCGATAACACCAACGGAGGCCACAAGCATCGCCGGCTCGGCCAGCATTGAAAGCTTGACGACCTTGATTTTGTCGAATTGCCGGGCCACCATGACGCCAAGCCAGAACATCAGGCAAAGGCGCAGCGGAAAGTAGCCCGTCCAGTGCGAGACAAGCACCGCAATAAAGGTCGCAACAACCGCCAGACCCGTCCGGCGAATCCTTGATATGCACCAGATGGCCAGCGGAAGCGTCAGGCTAAACCAGAGCTCCCAGCTCATGGACCAGACGGGAGAGTCAACGCGGACGAGCTGCGCGCCAAAGAGGTTGTTGACGCCATCGGACACGTTGAACAGCACGTCGAACTGCATGAGGATGTCATGAACCGCAGTGGGAAGGCCCGCGTCGTAGGCGACGGCAAGCGCGGAGCGCGACGTGGACCCCAGGCGCCAGGCCACGTAGCCCGCAGGAAGGGCCAGCGCAATCGCCGCAAACAGCGGCACGCAAAGGCGGACGACCCTTCTTGGGTAATAGCCAAGCCAGTCGTACCCGCCGTTTCCCATGTGCTTAAAGGGAACAAGAGACAGCACTATGCCAGACAGGATGAAGAACACCATAACCGACGCGGTGCCAGGGAAGAGGCTCGGACCCCCTGCGCCAAACGGCTTGACCATGATGTCGACGTGATACAGGAACACCATCAGCGCCCCGAGCCCTCGCAGGCCGTCAAGCGACAAGACACGCTTCTCGTGAGCAGGCATCGTCACCCCTTCCTTCGTGCATTCGAGCAGAGCGTCACATTATATACCCTCATGGATTTAGCGTACATTTTGACGAGAAAGACCCCCAAATCGGGCGGATTCGGGGGTCTGGCTCATCTTTATGTACGCTGTCCGGAGCCGCGACCGCCGGCAGCAAGGGCGCCGGCACCCGCCCTACTCGGCCTCGGCCTTGGTGCGCAGTGGGCGCGGCGTGATGTCAGCCACGATGGCCACCGTCATGGTGCGGTACGCGCAGATGGCAAGCAGCGTGATCAGGATGGCGCAGATAAGCAGCGGCAGGCTTCCCGCGTTGTTTGCGATTGCGATGAGCGGCAGATGTTGCCGTGGCAGATAAACAGTACACGTTGCATATGCGATTTTCGTTCGATCGCCATCATCGAGCTCGAGTATCGCATCTACGCCTACGCCCTTGCCCGCTTGCGCTCCCAGCGGGCGAGCTTAATCGTCACCAGCGCGAGCGCCCAGGCCACAAGCGAGAACGCGGCGCCCACTGCGCCCACGTACGCAATGCCAACTCCGCTTACCACGGCGCCGCCTACCGCGGTGCCAAACGAAATGCCGACGTTAAACGCCATGGGCTCAACCGAACTCGCGAGTACCATCGACTTGGGATGGCGGCTGCGAGCCACGTCCATAAAGTGTGTGATGCACGAGACCGAGAACAGGTACATGAGCAGCGCCAAGCTAAAGACAAAGACCAGCGCGAGCGGCATGGTGCCGCCCACAGCAAACAGCCCGAGCAACGCCGCAGCCTGCAGCACAAACGTCACAAGCAGCGCCTTCATGCCAAAGCGCGCATCAATCCATCCGCCCAGGATGTTCGAGATCAGGCAGAACACGCCGTAGGCCATAAGCGTGGTACTGGCTTCGACCGTGCCCATGCCCAGCACCTGCTCAAGATAAGGCGTCACGTAGCCGTAGAACACATAGACCGAGCCCACGCCAAACAAGAAGATGAGCATGCCGGTGATGATGCTCGGCTCGCGTAGCAGCCCCGCCTGCTCGCGGAAGGTGGCAGGCTCGTCGGTTTGCCCAGCGCGCGGCATAAACGCCACGAGCGCTCCGCAGATCAAAACGGCAAAGGTCAGCGTGCCGTACATGGCTACGTGCCAATCGAGCGTGTCGGCCACAAACTTACCGATCGAGGTCACAAAGACCATCGCCACGGAAAACGCACCATATACCACCGAGATGGCAAGCGAAGTTTGTTGCGGGGACAGCAGTTCAGGGATGTACGTCACGCCCACGGCGAGCAGCGCACCCGAGACGGAGCCCAGGACAATGCGCGAGATAAAGAGAACCTGGAAGTTGGGTGCCAGTGCCATGACCAGGTTGCCGAGCACAAAGACGATGCTGTAGCACACGAGCAGCTGGTAGCGGCGGAATCGCCCCGTGCTGAGCGCAAGCACCGGCGTAGCGATGGCGTAGACAAGCGCGAACACGCTGATGAGCTGGCCCGCAGTAGCAAGTGATATGTCGAGTTCCGTTGCCAAGTCGCTTTCGATGCCGATGACCACGAACTCGGAGCAGCCGAGCGAGAATCCCAACAGCACGAGCAGCGCCAGGCAGAGCTTGGTGCGCGCGGGGGAGAGCGCGGCGGCGGTTGACTTGCTTTTAGGCGTGGTTGCGGCGGTCAAGGTTGTCACTCCAATGTCGCATGAATAAGCGGGATTCAATCCCTGCAACTCTAACAGAATGTGACAAAGAGGCAGTCCCTTTGTCACATTGCGCTGCCAGCCAGTCGCCCAAACCGTCACAACATTCGGCGAAAATCTCGAAAACGAGGAAAAGCGCCGAATGTTGTGACGGTTTTCCTGTCTGTGTCGGCGAGCTCCGGCGCCGTCTGCGGGTATAAGACTAGCAAGTGTTTATTTGCGAGGCCTAAGGGGCGCCCCGTATGGATATCGATAATTTTGAATGGTGGTATAGCGAGGGCGAGGCTCCGGACGAGGAGTGGGACGAGCCCGCGCCGCGTGACGTGTCGAGCGACGAGGACGAGACCGGCAACGATGCCGTCGAGACGGACGCCGCCCCCGATGCCGCCGAGCCCCTGACTTTTGAACGGGCCTGGGCTCAGGCCGAGGCCGACGAGGCAAAGGCCGATGCCACGGCCACGCTGGGTGAGCCAGCCGACATGTCCATCTCGCCGGCAAAGACCCCGCAACCGCGCCACACCATCGACCCCAGCAGTACGGCATCTTTCAGCATTCTCGACGTGCCCGCGCAGGGTGCTCAGGCGCCTGCGCCAACGCATCGCCCCGACCTGGCTCATGAGGAAGACGCGGGACGCCGCTCTCCGCTCGGCCCCATCCTCATCGCCTTCATGGCCGGCGTTATCGCCTGCTCGGCAATCGGTAGCATCTGGGGCCATGTCGAGCAGCAGCGCCAAGACGCCGCCAAGGTTGAGATGTCCGTCGAGCAATCGCTCAGCCGCACGCGCTCGGTGCATGTGTCGGTCGAGGTTAAGGACGGCGCGACGTGGGATACCGCGCGCGGCGACAGCCAAATGCTCGTCCATATCGTGGGCCGCACGCTCAAGGGACAAGCAATCGACGAGTACCAATACGATAATTCCGAAGGTGACGGCATCGAGCTCAAGCCCGGCGACTACGAGCTCACGGTCGATGAACCGCCCGTCGCCACCGACGGCACGCGTTACCGCGCCTCAAAGCGCATGGTTCCGGTGAGTTTTAATTCACAGGCTCCCGACACGGTCGATAGCACGCCACAGGGCGGGTTTGACCTTTACGCTATTGCTCAATAACTGCGTCCGCCGCTCAACCCCGCCGCCAAGAGTGGGACAATAGCCCTCGACACCGTTGTTTACCATTGGAGGAAGTAGCATGTCCACCGTCACTACCATCAAGCGCGGCGGCCTCACCGCGGCCATCGATTCCATGGGCGCTCAGCTCACGAGCCTTGCCCTCAACGGCAACGAGTATCTGTGGCAGGGCGACCCGGCCTTTTGGGGCAAGCACGCGCCTATCCTGTTCCCCATCGTGGGATCGCTGCGCAACAACACGGCGACGTCTGCTGCCGGCACCTGCGAGATGGCGCGCCACGGCATCGCGCGTATCGTGGAGCACGAGATCGTCGAGGTGTCGGAGGACAGTTCGTCCGTTACCTACGAGCTCACTGACACGCCCGAGTCTCTCAAGGCGTTCCCGTTCCACTTTAAGCTCAACATGACCTATGCCCTGACCGGCGACGCCACCCTCACGCAGACCTTTGCCGTCACCAACACCGGCGACGTGGACCTGCCGTTCTCGGTGGGCGGCCACCCCGCATTTAACGTGCCCGCCCCCGGCGCCGAGGACGAGGCGTTCGAGGATTACGAGCTGGCGTTTACCGAGGCTTGGACTAACGAGGCCCCCGTCATCACGCCCGACGGTCTTATGACGTTCGAGGGTAGTTACAAGGCTCCCGATAACTCGGACGTGCTGCCCATCACGCACCGCAGCTTCGATAACGACGCCATCATGTTCACCGATACCCCGGGCTCCACGCTCACGCTGCGCGGTCGCAAGTCGGGCCACGGCGGCAAGATCGACTTTGAGGGCTTTAAGTACATCGGCGTGTGGTCTGCCGCCAACGACGCCCCGTTTGTGGCGCTCGAGCCCTGGACCGGTCACACCACCATGGACACCGAGGACGACGTCTTTGAGCACAAGGTCAACACCATCACGCTGGCGCCGGGCGAGACGGACGTCCGCAGCTTTAGCGTCACCTTGCTCTAGAGGTTCCGCCGCTCGGTCGATGCTGTGCGCCGTCCAGAGCGATAATTTGTCATTCAAAAGGCAAGGCATAGACCTTCTGGTCATGCCTTGCCTTTTTCATGCCACTTGTTCGCTCTGGACGTCGCTCGCCGGCATTGCCAAAACATCGGCGTCCCCAATGACTACTGTGTGTCTATTAATTTTTCGAGCTTGTGCTGCGCTGCTGGTCGCTGGCGTATATCCTGTTAAGTCGTCAGCATACGATTCAACAGGGAAGGCAGATTATGCATTCTCCCCATCAACGCGACGCGCATCCACAGCCGGTATGCAGCCGTCGCATCTTTTTGGGTAGCGCTCTCGCTGCGAGCGCTTCCGTCGTCACCGGCGCGCTCGCCGGCTGTCAGCGTCCGTCCACGCTCAAGGTGGTTCAGCCCACGACGGGCGGCGGTCGCGACGACCTGTCCGATTCCGTGATCGGCAAGGACAAGATCCGCATCGGCATGGAGGCGGCCTACGCCCCGTACAACTGGCAGGTTTCCGAGGCCAGCGAGTACACCATCCCCATCGACAACGTGCAGGGCGCCTATGCCGACGGCTACGACGTGCAGATCGCCAAGATCGTCTGCAAGGCCCTCGGCGGCGAGCCCGTCGCCGTCAAGCAGAGCTTCTCGGGTCTCATCGACTCGCTCAACAACGGCCAGATCGACCTCATCATCGCCGGCATGAGCGCCACGCCCGAGCGCGAGGAGTCCGTCGGCTTTTCCGATCCGTACTTTATCGGCTACTTTGGCCTGTTCGTAAAAGAGGGCTCGCCTTACCAGAACGCCACCAAGCTCAGCGATTTCAGCGGTGCCACGGTGCTCGGCCAAAAGGACACCATGCTCGATACCGTCATCGACGAGATCCCGGGCGTTGTCCACAAGAACCCGGTCGATTCGGTCCCCACGGTGTTTTCGAACCTGCTGCAGGGCACCTGCGACGCCGTGACCTACAACACCGAGAACGAGAAGGGCTATATGGCCCAAAACCCGGGTATCGTGCCGATTCAATTTGCCGAGGGCGAGGGTTTCAAACAGGAGGTCACGGCAAACGTCGGCTGCCGCAAGGGCTCGGACAAGCTGCTTAAACTCATCGACAAGACACTCAAGGGCATTAGCCAAGAGGAACGCGACCAAATGTGGGACGCGTGCCTCGATCGTCAGCCGGCATAGGGAGGCAGCATGAAAACCATCAATCGTCTGGCCTCCTTTATCAAGGCCGACCACCGTTATGTATACCTGGGCACGAGCGTCATCGCGGCGCTCGGCCTGGCGTTTAGCCAGCGCAACCCCACACCGCTGAGCTTCTTAGCCCCCACCGGCATCTTCCAGGATTGCCTTTGGGCGATTCTTTGGGCCTGGATTGTCATGTCGGCGGCGGCGCTTGTCACCAAGCTTATGCACTGGAGTGACTATCGCGAAAAGTCGCCGTTCGCATCCGAGCGTTTCCGCCGCGGCGCGCGCCTGGGTAGCTATGTCGTGGTCGCCATCGCGGCAATTTTCTTTATCGACCGTTGCGTCATGTCGTTTATCGACCTGGTGCAGGTGAGTATTGTCTCGGACTCCAATCCCAGCGACTTTTTGTCGAGCCTGGTCTACATGACCTACAAGAGCGGGGACTTCTTTATCCGCGGTATCGAGATCACCATCGCGCTTGCGACCTTCGGTACTGTCATCGCATTCTTCCTGGCGTTGCTCTTTGTGTTTTTGCGTATTCAGACCTTCGACCGCGTGGACAACGACCTGGTGCGCTTCTTTAAGAGTATCGGCCGCGGCTTTGCGACCATCTACTCCACCATCGTGCGCGGCACGCCCATGATGGTCCAGGGCCTACTCATCTATTACGCGGGCTTCACCGTTTTGCGCGGCATGGGCTTCGAGACCGCCCAGGCCAACCAGATCTGGAGTACCTTCACCGCCGGCCTCGTCACCATCTCGCTCAACTCCACCGCCTACATGATGGAGGTCCTGCGCGGCGGCATCGAGTCCATCGATCCCGGCCAGGCCGAGGCGGCGCGCTCGCTGGGCCTGTCGCAGTGGCAGGCTATGCGCAAAGTCGTGTTCCCCCAGGGCATTAAAAATGCGATTCCGGCGCTCACCAACGAGCTCATCATCAACATCAAGGATTCGTCGGTGCTCTCGGTCATCGGCGTGTTTGACCTCATGTACGCTACCACCACCGTCGCCGGCGTGTACTACCGCCAGATGGAGGTCTACTGCGTGGCGCTCGTGGTCTACCTGATTTTGACGCTTGTGGCGAGCCGCCTGCTCGAAGCCTTTGGCAAAAAGCTCGGTGCCGAGGCCCCGGCAACGCTGCCCAGCTCTAACTAGGCTCAAGACGAGGAGAATCATCATGGCAGATACCGCCACTACCGGCGTTGCGGCCGCCGCACAAACTAAAGAGCCGCTCATCCGCGTCGAGGGCCTGCGCAAGAGCTTCGGCTCGCTCGAGGTGCTCAAAGGCATAGACCTGTCCGTCAAATCCGGCGAGGTCGTCACCATCATCGGTGCTTCGGGTTCGGGCAAATCGACCTTCCTGCGCTGCCTCAACCTGCTCGAGACCCCGGACGCGGGCCATATCTGGTTCCACGGCCAGGACCTTACGGCCGAGCGCTGCAATATCAATAAACTCCGCGAGGACATCGGTATGGTGTTCCAGGGCTTTAACCTGTTCAACAACATGGATGTGCTCGACAACTGCACGCTCGCGCCCGTCACGCTCAAAAAGATGAGCAAGGCCGAGGCCGAGAAGGTCGCGATGGAGCATCTGACTAGCGTGGGACTCGAAAAGTTCGCGCACGCCGCCGTGGGTCGCCTGTCCGGTGGTCAAAAACAGCGCGTGGCCATCGCTCGTGCCCTATGTATGAATCCGCAGATCATGCTGTTCGACGAGCCGACCTCCGCACTCGACCCCGAGATCGTGGGAGAGGTGCTCGAGGTCATGCGCAAGCTCGCTGCCGACGGCATGACCATGGTCGTCGTCACGCACGAGATGGCCTTTGCCCGCACGGTGTCCGACCGCGTGGTCTTTATGGACAAGGGCGTGGTGCTCGAGGACGCCGCGCCGGCCGAGCTCTTCGGCAACCCCAAACATCAGCGCACTCGCGAGTTCCTCTCGCGTTATCTCGAGGACAAATAACCGACCGCAAACGCTTATGTGGCAGGGCCGCTCCGGTGGGGCGGCCCTCGTCATCACAATCGAAAGGATGTCATGGCCGAGGTTTGGCGCTTCTTTGCGCATGAGGACGATTTTGCCGATTTAGACGAGGCTGGCGCGTGCGAACGCCTGGGGCACGTGCTGTCGTTTCCGACCGTTTCGAGCATGGATGCCGAGGCGGTGGACTGGCGGCCCTTCGACGACCTGCGCGCCTATATGCAGCAGGCCTGGCCGCATGTATTTGCGGCGGGCGAGGTCGAGCTTATCGACCATTCGCTGTTGGTGACGCTTAGCGGTTCCGACCCCGCCCTCAAACCCGTCATGCTCATGGGCCACATGGACGTGGTTCCCGTGGTACCCGGGACCGAGGCCGACTGGACGCATGCCCCCTTTAGCGGACATGTGGACGGCACCTACATCTGGGGTCGCGGCGCTATCGACATGAAGGATCAGGTCGCAGGCATTCTCGAGGCTGTCGAGTATGCGCTGGCGCACGGTTGGCAGCACGAGCGCACGCTGCTGCTGGCCTTTGGCCAGGACGAGGAGACTACGCAGTACGGCGCAGGCGCCATCGGCCGCGTGCTCGAGGAGCGCGGCATTGAGCTTGAGTACCTGATCGACGAGGGCGACTACCGCATCGTTTCGGCTGCCGAGTACAGCGCGGGCGAGGGCTGGCTTATGCATGCCGACCTTGCCGAGAAGGGCTACGCCGACATCGTGCTCAAGACGAAGAGTGAAGGCGGGCATTCGTCTAACCCCTACGGCGGCACTTCGCTCGAGGTGCTGAGCCGTGCCATCGCCGCAATCTGCGATATCGAGTGGCCGACGCGTGTGACCGATCTGCTTGCCGTACAGCTCGTCGAGCTGGGGCTCTACACGGCCGATGAAATTGCCGCCAACGGGGATGCCATTGTCCGCGATTGCCTCGTCAGCAAAAAGCTCTATCCGCTGGTGACGACCACCTGCGCGCCCACGCAGATCGAGGGCGGCAGCACTGGCGCTAACGTGATGCCACAGGATATGTGGGCCAATATCAACTTCCGCATGCTCGAGGGTACGGGCGTGGCCGATGTCGTTACCTGCTGCCGCGAGGCCGTTGCCGCGGCGGGCCTTGCCGGGCGCGTGGAGGTCGAACTCGGCCCCGGCAGCTCCGAGCCCTCGCCGTCCCCGCGTGTCGGTGGACCAGGGCTCGAGGCCGTTCGCGCCATTGCCGCCCGCTACTTCCGTGATCCAAAGGGGACGGAGGAAAACGGATCATTCGAGCCAGTGGCAATTGTGCCCTCGACCGTGATCGGTGCGACTGACGCTGCCAACTACCAGCACATTTGCTCTGAGTGCATTCGCTTCTCGGCCTTTGTGGTTGATGACGACGAGTGTGATCGCGGCGTCCACGGCACCAATGAGCGCATTACCCGCCGCGCCTACCTCCAGGGCATCCGCTTCCTCGTCGCTCTACTCCAAACGCTCTAGCCAAAAAGCAAGCCCTCGGCGCAATGGGGTCAGGTTTGTTTGCACCAATCATTCCGTGCGGGTTATATGCAGGTTTGCCTGTGCACGCTATCATGTATGGGTTAGACCGCAACTATGTACCCCATACGCGAAGGGATGCGCATGTATCTGAAGATCGACATGTTCTAGCCGGGCTTACCCCCGCAGTGGCGCCGCGCGCCCCATCAACTCTGCCGATTTTCACCTTCACGCATATAAAGGAGTCCCGCCATGCGCGACAAGCTCGAAAAGATCATCAAGGCCTACGAGGAGCTCGAGAAGAAGCTTTCCGACCCGGCCGTCGCCTCCGACATCAAGGAGTTCACGCGTCTCAACAAGGAGTACGCGCACCAGTCCGACCTCATTGCCGCTTCGCGCGAGTACATCAGCGCGCTCGACGATATCGAGGCTGCCAAGGAGATGCTCCGCGACACCACCGATGCCGATGAGAAAGAGATGCTCCAGATGGACATCTCCGAGAACGAGGACAAGCTTCCCCAGCTCGAGGAAGATATCAAGTACATGCTCATCCCGAGCGACCCCAACGACGACAAGAACACCATCGTCGAGATCCGCTCCGCCGCCGGTGGCGACGAGGCGGCCATCTTCGCCGGCGACCTGTACAAGATGTACCAGCGCTTTTGCGAGTCGCGCGGCTGGAAGACCACCGTGCTCGATTCCAGCCCCAGCGAGGCCGGCGGCTTTAAATCCATCGAGTTCAAGGTCGAGGGCGACCGCGTCTACTCCGTCATGAAGTTCGAGTCCGGCGTGCACCGTGTCCAGCGCGTTCCCAAGACCGAGTCTCAGGGCCGTATCCAGACCTCCACAGCAACCGTCGCCGTGCTTCCCGAGGCCGAGGAGATCGACGTCCAGATCAACCAGTCCGACCTGCGCATCGACACTTACTGTGCCTCGGGCCCTGGCGGTCAGTGCGTTAACACCACCTACTCCGCCGTGCGCATCACCCACCTGCCCACCAACACCGTGGTGCAGTCGCAGGAGCAGCGCTCCCAGATCCAGAACCGCGAGGTCTGCATGCAGATGCTGCGTGCCCGTCTGTACGAGATGGAACTCGAGAAGCAGCAGGCCGAGCTCGGTGCCGAGCGCCAGAGCCAGATTGGCCACGGCAACCGTTCCGAGAAGATTCGCACCTACAACCAGCCCCAGGACCGCGTGACCGATCACCGCATCGGCTTCAACTCCACCTATAACGGCGTTCTTCTGGGCGACCAGCTCGGCACCGTGATCGAGGCGCTCGCCGCCGCCGAGCGAGCCGAGAAGCTGGCACAGGCCGTGTAGTAGGTTCCGCCGTTCTACCGAACGGCGGACCGGCCGACGCTGCGCGGGCCGCATTTGGACAATCTGACGTTCAACTTCAAGGGCGCGACCAGAAG
>URFU01000056.1 GCA_900547125.1 uncultured Collinsella sp. | reverse complement strand
CGTTGCTGGACGAACATCGCTCTGCTCGTTCGCTTTTTGGTCTGGAGGGCCGGGTGGGCTGAATACTTAGACATGGCAAGGGGCTCCCCCGTTAAAGAACGGGGGAGCCCCTTGTTGCGTTTTGAATGGTGCGCTTGGCTTTGATGATTGATGATTTTATACGATTCAGTATAATTTCAGATAGTTACTAAAATGTAACTGAAATGAAAAGGGTGATTGGACATGCTGCTAAATTGTCTCCCAAAAAGACTCTTCTCTTTAGAGCTCGCCATCGACCCGGAGCCAGTTGAGATGCAGATTCCTCGCATGTATCTTGAGCGGTATTCGCTTCGCTTGGCACGGCTAGGCATGTCTGAGCGGGGACGTTTTATTGTTGCGGAACCTAAAGAACCGCCCAGTGTCATTTCGGCGCGAAATCTCGTCAATGCAGTGCGTACGTTAGATGCTCGTCCGGTGGCAATTTGCTGGGATGCTATGGATTTAGGTTTTATGCGCGCGCTTTCTTCAGAGGGAATCGCATATATCCGAGATGAGCGAAATGCGTTCCTGCCGTTTATCGGAGCCGTTATTTCCGATGAAGTGCTGGGTGCTTCTCCCGCTGCTCCGCTTTCGTCCCAATCTCAACGAATCGTCCTAAATCTCATTGCGGGACGATGGGTTGACTGCTCCGCCGGCGACCTAGCGCGTCTGTGTGGCAAAAGCGCGGCAAGCGTCAGCGGCTATCTTTCGGAAATCGCCGCTATAGCTCCTGGGTTGATTATGCGGGACGGCAAAAAGCGTATATTGTGTGACGCCGGGCTGTCGACCGAGACGTTGCTAGATGGGTTTGAGGACTATCTTCGCACGCCAGTTTTAGAGCGAATCCGGCTCAAGAAGGTTATCGAGAGAACAGAGCTACGTGCCGTTGATGCGCTGCTTTCCGGTGTGTCTGCCCTTAGCTATATGTCCGACCTTGCCCATGAAGACTCTGCTCCAACCATTGCTCTCGAAAAATATCAGCTAGAGGCCTTGAAAGAGCATATGGGCGACAGATGGCTGGAGGCTCAGTGGTACGAACCGCCGGCAGTTGTGATTGAGGTCTGGTCGTATCCCGTGGACGCGCCGTCCGATATTAGTTTTGACGCGACGGGTTTGCAGTGTGTCGACCCGTTTTCCTTATACGTTGCTTGCGCAAAAGCAGATTACAAAGAAGATCGTCTGCTCGACGCGGTCGAACAGCTCAGGAGGACGATATGTCAAAAGTGAGGGGAATAGAGCGATTTGCCGATGCCATGAGCGGCTGTAAAGGCGGTTACGTCCTTATTGGTGGAGGGGCCTGCAGCGTTCTATTTGACAATGAGGGCGATTCGTTTAGAGCTACTGAAGACTTGGATGTCGTCGTAATTGTTGATGGGAAAGGCGTTGAATTCGCCACTGCATTGTGGGCATTTATCAAAGCTGCCGGATATGAGACTGGAAAGGTCGGCGATGGAAGGTGCACTTACTATCGGTTCTGTTTGCCCGAAGGATCAAGGCAAGTCCTAGACTATCCCGGCCAAATTGAGCTATTTGCCCGACATCCTGATTTTGTGCTCGAAGATGAAACGAGCGAAGTGGCACCTCTTTCCTTTGACGGGGCCGTATCAAGTCTTTCGGCAATTATTCTCGACGATGGCTACTACGAATTTATTCGCGACAACGCAACGAACGTAGAGGGCATTACGTTGCTCGATGCGCTCCATATCATTCCCCTCAAGATGCGTGCACACATTGATATCAATAGGAGCTATGAAGAAGGGCGCCATTGCAACGATAAAGATCGACGAAAGCATCGCTCGGATATTGTTCGACTTGCGGGTTTGTTGCCGCCTTCGGCTCGCTTGGAGCTAATAGAGCAAATGAGGGCTGATGCCGGAGACTTTTTTGCGGACTTTTCTTCTTATGTAAATCGGCAGACCGATCGTAAAGAGAGAGCACGTCTTCAGGACACATTATCGTTTCTCGAAAAGGTCTACCTATAGGCACCTTGATTCGTTATGTATGGCGAGGGGCTCTCTCGTTTGATGAGCGGGGGAGCCCCTTGTTGCTTTTTGATTGTCGTAACTAGCCAGAGGCTCGTCGGGACGGGGCGCGGGGGTTTGGTCGATCGCGAGTTCTGCACGAGCCGGAGAGCACTTAATGTGCTCTCCGTGCGAGCAGGACTGTCCGAGCAGGCGCCCAACCCCCCGCGCCCCGTCCCGACGAGCGCTTGGGGACCGGTGACCTAGAGGTGGCTGATAATCAGTTCCATCTTGCCTTCGAGGTCAATGGAGCTGACGGTGCTTGGAGCCAGCAGATGGCTTCCCTTGTGGACGGGGTCGCCGCAGACGGTGCCTTTGCCGTCGATGACCGACAGGCACATGAAGGGCCAGCGCTGGTCGAGGGTCTTGCTGCCGTTGACGCGCACGCGATCGACGGTGTAGCAGGGGTTGGACTCGAGCTCGGTCACGCCGTCCACCTCGGGCGCGGTTATCGTGCCGTCGGTCGGAGCCTGAGCATCAAAGTTTATGCAGTCGAGGCTCTGCTCAATGTGCAGCGGACGCAGCTTGCCGTCGGTGCCGGGACGGTCGTAGTCGTACAGGCGATACGTCACGTCGCTCGACTGCTGCGTCTCCAAAATGAGCGTGCCGGTCTTGATGGCGTGCACGGTACCGGAATCAATCTGGAAAAAGTCGCCCTTGTGGATCGGCAGTACGTTGAGCATGTCGTCCCAGCGGCCGTCCTTGATCATCTGTGCGGCCTCGGCGCGGTCATGCGCGCGCTGGCCGACGATGATCGTGGCGCCAGGCTCGCAATCCAGCACATACCAGCACTCGGTTTTGCCCAGGCTACCGTTCTCGTGCTCAGCGGCGTACTCGTCGTTGGGATGAATCTGGATCGAAAGGTCGTCCTTGGCGTCCAGAATCTTAATGAGCAGCGGGAACTCCTTGCCCTCGCAGTTGCCAAAGAGCTCGCGGTGCTCGGCCCACAGCCACGAAAGCGTGTGGCCTGCATACGGGCCCTCCGCAATCTGGCAGTCACCGTTGGGGTGGGCCGAGATGGCCCAACACTCACCGATGGGACCATCGGGAATGTCGTAACCAAATACGGTTTCGAGTTGACGGCCGCCCCAGATCTTCTCGTGGAAGATCGGCGTCAGTTTAATCAAATCGGACATGTTCATACTCCCATTGTGCTGCGTGGGCGCCGCGTAAAACTGCTCAAAACGAGCGCCCGCATGACTACAAAAACCTATACCAACGTTACGTTGTGCAACTCAAAGCGGTCGCCAACGTTGCGCGAGACCGAATACTCAAAGGCGGCGCCGCTATCCAAGAAGCCAATCTGGTTGAGTTCGAGCAGGGGAGAGCCGGGTTTGGTATCCAGGCGCTCAGCTTCTTCCTCGGTTGCTGCCACGGCGCGAATGGTACGGTGAAAGCTCGAAATCTTCAGCCCACATTGCTCGCGGATGAATCGGTAGAGCGATCCGTATAGGTCCTTCTTTTTCAGCCCCGGAATCAGCTCGAGGGGCATGTAGGTGTACTCGATAACGATGGGCTTCTCATCGGCCTGACGCACGCGCACGACGTGATAGGCAAAGTCATCCTCGGCAATTCCCAGCTGGGCTGCGATGTCCGCCGGTGGATTAACGATCGAGAAATCGTAGACCACCGAGGTCACCTTCTCCCCGCGGTGCTCATACGAAAAACCCTGGGCACGGTCGTTTTTGCCCTGGAAAAACGCCTGGCCGGGAAGCCCCGCCGTGTCCTTAACGTAGGTACCCGATCCGCGTCGGCTGGTAATAAGACCTTCCTCGGCGATTTGTTCAATAGCTCGTTTGACGGTGATTTTGGAAACGCTATAGAGCTCGCAGAACTCAACGACGGTGGGAAGCTTGTCGCCCGGTTTAAGAGCGCCATCCTCGATACTTCGACGAATATCTGCAGCTATCGCCTCGTATTTGGGAATCATGGAACCTCCTTTCCGACATATATGAATACAAAAGTAAGTATAACCCTCAACAGGGCACCCATATTACTTTTATCTAAGAAGTTCGAGAAAGAAAAAAGAAAAAGACGCTTTACTTTTAAAATTAGAGCGCTATAGTTTAAGCAACGAACGGAATCCTCCCGCACAACAGGATCGACCGTTTGGGGACGGTTTTGTTTTGGCGGGTTGGATATCGGTATGACCGGTGCGCGCCCGCGCCGGATAACCTGCCAAAGCAAACCCGTCTCCAACCGGAAGCTCTAGAACACGAAAGCGAGGACTTTGATGGCACAGTATCAGCTGCCCAACGACTTCTTCTTTGGCGCTGCTATGTCCGGCCCGCAGACTGAGGGTCAGTGGAACCAGGGCGGCAAGCTCGAGAACCTGTGGGACACCTGGTCCATCCAGGATCTGGGTTCGTTCTACAACTGCGTTGGCTCTTATGCCGGCAATGACTTTATGGCCAAGTACCAGGAAGACTTTCGCATTTTGAAGGACTTGGGCCTGAATACCTATCGCACTTCCATCCAGTGGAGCCGTCTGCTCGATGCCGACGGCAACCTTAACGAGGAGGGCGCCGCGTGGTATCACGAGCTGTTCCGCGCCTCTCGCGAGGCTGGTCTGGAGCCGTTCGTCAACCTGTACCACTTTGACATGCCCACCTACCTCTTTAACCGTGGCGGCTGGGAGAGCCGTGAGGTCGTCGAGGCTTACGCGCATTACGCCGACGTCGCCTTCCACGAGTTTGGCCAGGAGATTAAGTACTGGTTCACCTTTAACGAGCCCATCGTCGAGCCCGAACAGCGCTATCAGGAGGGCGTGTGGTTCCCGCAGCTCCACGACTTCAACCGCGCCCGCACCGTGCAGTATCACATCTCGCTGGCGCACGCGCTGGCCGTGGCCAACTATCGTAAGGCCTATGACGAGGGCGCTATTCGCGCCGATGCCAAGATCGGCATGATCAACTGCTTTACTCCGGTCTACACCAAGGAGAACCCCAGCGAGGCAGACCTCGAGGCCGTGCGTATGACCAGCGGCATCAACAATCGCTGGTGGCTCGACCTTATTACCAAGGGCGAGCTTCCTGCCGATGTGCTCGACAGCCTGGCCGAGGGCGGCGTTAAGCTCCCGTTCCGTGCCGGCGACCAAGAGATTCTCAAGCAGGGTGTTGTCGACTGGCTCGGCTGCAACTACTACCACCCCACGCGTGTTCAGGCACCGGCGAGCAAGGTCGACCAGTACGGCCTGCCGCATTTTGCCGACGAGTACGTATGGCCCGATGCCGTTATGAATGAGAGCCGCGGCTGGGAGATCTACCCGCAG
Source organism: uncultured Collinsella sp. (assembly GCA_900547125.1). Taxonomy (GTDB): domain Bacteria; phylum Actinomycetota; class Coriobacteriia; order Coriobacteriales; family Coriobacteriaceae; genus Collinsella. Next base: position 8,417 of record URFU01000056.1, on the reverse strand, counting down.
GGCCTCTACGACTTTGGCATGGACTGCGCTAAGAACTACCCCGATCTTGAGTGGTTCGTTTCCGAGAACGGCATCGGCATCATGGACGAATACAAGAACCGCGATGCCGAAGGAACCATCCAGGATGACTACCGCGTCGACTTTGTGCGCCAGCACCTGGAGTGGGTTGCCAAGGCAATCTCCGAGGGCGCCAAATGCCGGGGCTATCACTACTGGGCCGTCATCGATAACTGGTCTTGGGCCAATGCCTTTAAGAATCGCTATGGCTTTGTCGAGGTCGATCTCATGGACGGCTACAAGCGCCGCCTTAAGAAGTCGGCAGCCTGGCTCAAACAGGTCGCCACGACCCACGTGGTTGATTAGCGACCGGGCGAACGCCCAGACCGCGCGCCGCCGCGCGCAACACATGGCACATCTGGTGGCAGAGGGCGACAGACCACCGTGCGCATAGGAAAAGGCCGGATTTGAAAGTTAGGAGCAATCATGGCCAGTGACAACGGAAAGAGCTTCCTCGACAAGTTTGCCGAGGTCTCTGCGAAGGTGGGAAATCAGGTTCACCTGCGTTCCCTGCGTGACGCCTTCGCGACCATCACGCCGCTCTATATCCTTGCGGGTATCGCGGTTCTTATTAATAACGTCGTGTTCCCTCTGTTCCCGCTCGATGCGGCGGGCCTTGCCAACCTTCAGACGTGGGGTTCGGCAATTACGCTGGGCACCCTCAACGTCTCTGCCATTATCTTGGCCGGATTGATTGGCTACAGCCTCGCCAAGAACAAGCGTTTCGATAACCCGCTCGCTTGCGTGGTCGTCGCCATCTCTGCCTTCGTCATCATGATGCCGCAGCAGATCACCGCCTCGCTTGCCGCCACGAGCCCGCTGCTCACCGACAAGATCACCTCCGCCGAGGTCACGGGCGCCCTTTCGACTGCCAACACCGGCACTAACGGTCTGTTCTCGGCCATTATCATCGCTCTGCTCTCCGTCTCGCTCTTCATCAAGATTTCTGGCGTCGAGAAGCTCAAGGTTAAGCTGGGCGAGGGCGTGCCCCCCGCGGTCTCCAACTCCTTCAACGTCATGATCCCGATGCTGCTCAACCTCGCGATCTTCGCTCTTGCCGCGGCCCTGCTCGCCGTGTGCGCCGGCACCGATCTGTGCACCATCATCTCCACGTGCATCTCCAACCCGCTCAAGAGCATCATGAACGCCGGTCCGTGGGCTGTTATCCTCATCTACACCCTTGCCAACCTGCTGTTCTGCGTCGGTATTCACCAGTCCACCATCTCTGGCGCTACCGTCGAGCCGATCCTGACCATGCTCATCGTCGACAACATGGCTACCTTTGCCGCCGGTGGCACCATCCAGCCCGATCACTACATGAACATGCAGATCGTTAACAGCTTTGCCCTCATCGGCGGCTCGGGCTGCACCCTCATGCTTCTGCTCGACACGCTCCTGTTCTCCAAGAACAAGGCTTCCGAGACCGTTTCCAAGATGGCTATCCTGCCTGGTCTGTTCAACATCAACGAGCCGGTTATCTACGGTTACCCCATCGTGTACAACCTGCCGCTCATGATTCCGTTTGTCCTCCTCCCCGATCTGTTCATCGGCATCACCTATGGCCTTACCTGCGCAGGCATCATCAGCCCCTGCATCGCCCAGGTGCCCTGGACCATGCCTCCCGTCATCAATGCCCTGCTCGCTACGGGCTTTGACTGGCGCGCCGGCGTGTGGCAGGCTCTCGAGATTGTCATTGGCATGGCCGTCTACCTGCCCTTTATGAAGATTTCCGAGAAGGCAATCGCCAAGCAGGAGGCCCTTGCCGAGCAGAACGCCTAAACGGTTCGTTTTCCCTTTCATTGTTGCGGGCGCCGGTACGCGGTGCCGGTGCTCGCGGCTCTCCCTGCGTAAAGACGCAGGGGGTGGGTACAGTAGCCGCAAGGAATAAAACCAGTTGTCGTCTGCGCGCCGCGCAGTTATAAGGAGGAAACCATGAAGAAGATCATGCTCTGCTGCAATGCCGGTATGTCCACGCGCCTGCTGGTCCAGAAGATGCAGGCCGAGGTTGCAAACCGTGGTCTGGATATCGAGGTCGAGGCTCGTCCCATGAACGAGGCCCACGATCACCTGGACGAGTGCGACATGTTGCTGCTTGGCCCGCAGATCGGCTACACCAAGGGCGACTTTGAGAAGGAGGCCGCCGGTCGTTTTCCGGTCGAGGTCATCAACATGGTCGACTACGGCCGCATGAACGCTGCCGGCATCATCGACCACTGCGTCAGCGTGATGGGCTAGGTGCTCTGTATGGAGGATATGAACGAACTGCAGATGACCTGCTTCGAGATCATCAGCTACGTCGGTACCGCCAAGAGCATGTACATCAATGCCGTGCAAAAGGCCAAGGAGGGCGATTTTGACGCCGCCGAGGAGCTTATCAAGCAGGGCGACGAGGCCTATAACGGTGGCCACGATGTTCACATGGGGCTTCTGAAGAAAGAGGCCAACGGCGAGCGTAACGGCGAGGCCCCGTTGATTCTGCTGCATGCCGAGGACCAGATGGCCGGTACCGAGACCATGCGCGTCATGGCGACGGAGCTCATCGAGATCCACAAGCAGCTGCAGGCACTTAAGGCCTAGTCGGCGTTATCGCCGCGAAGGACCGTGCGGTCCAACAGACAACATAGTCCCTTTGACGGGCGCCGGGAGTCTCCGCCTCCCGGCGCCTCTATTTTTGGGGATGGTCTTGTGCGGCCTGTTGAGCGGCCATTTGCGTTTCCCAGGATAAAACCTGCCAAAACAAACCTGTCCCTTTTTGGTAGGTTTTTGCCTTGGGAGCGGTACCATACAGGCAATGTTTAAACGAGAAAGGCGGGCTCCCATGGAACCTAAGCAGTACTACATCGGCATTGACGTCGGCGGCACTTCGGTTAAGGAGGGTCTGTTCGACGAGGACGGCAACCTGCTGGCCAAGGCCAGCGTGCCTACGCCTCCCATCGTTGACGCTGCGGGCTTTGCCGCGGTGACCGAGGCTATCGACCAGGTGGTCGCCAAGGCCCAGATTCCGCGCGCCTTTGTGGCTGGCATTGGCCTGGCCGTTCCGTGCCCCATCCCGGCGTCGGGCGATGCCAAGGTCAAGGCCAACATTGCCATTAACCTGCCCGAGCTGAGGATCGCCATTCAGCAGCACTGCCCCGACGCGGTCGTTAAGTACGAGAACGATGCCAACGCCGCCGCCATGGGCGAGGCCTGGCTCGGCTCTGCCAAGGGCGTGCAGAACGTGGTGATGGTCACCATCGGTACCGGCGTGGGTGGCGGCGTTATCGTTAATGGCGACGTGGTATCGGGCGTTGTGGGTGCTGGCGGCGAGATTGGCCACATGTGCCTGAACCCGGCTGAGGAGCGCACCTGCGGCTGCGGCGGCCATGGCCACCTGGAGCAGTATTCCAGCGCCACCGGCGTGGTGAGCAACTACCTTGCCGAGTGCAAGAAGGCGGGCGTCGAGCCCATCGAGCTCACCGGCCCCTCCGATTCCAAGGACGTGTTCCAGGCCTGCCGCGAGGGAGACAAGCTCGCGCTGGCCGCGGCCGATACCATGGCCGACTACCTTGGCCGCGCCCTGGCGCTTATCGCCAACGTGGTCGACCCCGAGATGTTCCTGATCGGTGGCGGCGCGTCCGCTTCGGCCGATGTATACCTCGACAAGGTTTGCGAGCACTTTAAGCAATACGCGCTTTCCGCCTCGCGCGAGACGCCCATTAAGGTCGCTTCGCTCGGAAACGACGCCGGCATCATCGGTGCCGCCTACGTAGCCCTGCGCGCCGCCGGCAAATAGTCGGTGCAGGAGGGCGGGTGGTACAAGGGGGACAGACTTCGCCCCCAGGCTCGCCCCAAATTGCGCCGCGGCCCTTGCGTCTCATAAGGTTCGGCGCCAGCGTGCTACCATAGCTACGTCCAAGTACACATATCAAGTGGAGGATATCCATGGCAAACGTTCTTGTCTTTGGTCACCAGAACCCCGATAACGACGCCATCATGAGCGCCGTCGTCCTGTCCCAGCTGCTCAACCAGGTTGAGTATGCCGGCAACACCTACGAGGCCTGCGCTCTGGGCCAGCTTCCGGCCGAGTCCGCCAAGCTGCTCGCCGACGCCGGCATTGCCGAGCCCCGCATGATCGAGTCCGTCGAGGCCGGTCAGCTCGTCGTCCTCACCGACCACAACGAGTCCGCCCAGTCCGTCGCCGGCCTTAAGGACGCCACGGTCTTTGGCGTCGTCGATCATCACCGCATTGGCGACTTCGAGACCGCCGGCCCGCTGCACTACATCTGCCTGCCCTGGGGCTCCAGCTGCACCATCGTCACCAAGCTCGCCGACGTGCTCGGCGTTGAGCTTTCCGACGTCCAGGCCAAGCTGCTGCTTTCGGCCATGATGACCGATACGCTCATGCTCAAGAGCCCCACCACCACCGATGTCGACCGCGCCGTCGCCGCCAAGCTCGGCGAGCAGGTGGGCGTCGACCCGGTCAAGTTTGGCATGGAGGTCTTCCTCACCCGTCCGTCCGGCTCCTTCACCGCAGCCGAGATGGTCGGCAACGACATCAAGATGTTCGAGCCCGCCGGCAAGAAGCTGCTCATCGGCCAGTACGAGACTGTCGACAAGACCCGCGCGCTCGGCATGATCGACGAGATTCGCGAGGCCATGCGCGCCTACGCCGCCGAGAAGGGTGCTGACGGCATTGTCCTGTGCATCACCGACATCATGGAGGAGGGCTCGCAGGTCCTGCTCGAGGGCGAGACCGAGGCTGCTCAGAAGGGCCTGGGCATTGCCGACGAGCACGACGGCGTCTGGATGCCGGGCGTCCTCTCCCGTAAGAAGCAGGTCGCTGCCCCCATCATGGCCGCCTGCTAGGTTTAGTTGACCAAACGCCACGACCGGATCGCGGACGCCCCGCGCTCCGGTCGTTTTTTGTGCACGGCACCGCGTTGTCTCTTGGACAGGCGTGCCCGTGCCGTTGGGCAAATAATGTTCAACCTGTGGTTCCGCTTTTCGGCCACGCCTGCGTGCTTGTCGTGCAGGGTAGGCTAGATGCAAGCGTAATACGTTAGAGCGCGGCGCCGCCACTTGGGCGGGCCGTGCTTTTTTAAGACGGGAGCTTTCCCGTGAAAGGAGCCGCCCATGGCAGCAACTGAGCAGCTGTTCAACGTCCGTGAGCGCAAGCGCTTTGAACGTCACGACATTTGGGAGCGCATCGCCGAGAACGGCACGATTTCCGCCGCCGTCATGGTCTTCGCCGCCATCGCCGCCGTCATTTGCGCCAATACCGATGCCTACGAGGCCATCCATCACTTTTTGGAGACCCCGCTGTATGTGGGTCTGGGCAACCTTACGGCCGGTCTCACCGTTGAGCTTTTCGTCAATGACTTCCTCATGGCGATTTTCTTTTTGCTGGTGGGCATTGAGCTTAAGTACGAGATGACGGTCGGCGAGCTCAAGAATCCGCGCCAGGCCATGCTTCCCATGTTGGCGGCGGTGGGCGGCGTCGTCGTTCCCGCCTGCATCTACCTGATCTTTAACCATGCCGGCGCCCGCAACGGTTGGGCTATCCCCATGGCAACCGATATTGCCTTTGCGCTGGGCGTGCTATCGCTTTTGGGCAACCGCGTGCCCAACGGCGTGCGCGTGTTCTTCTCGACGCTCGCCATCGCCGATGACCTCATCTCCATCGCCGCCATCGCCATCTTCTACGGTCAGAGCCCCAATCCGTTTTGGTTGGGCGCCGCCGCGCTTGTGACCTGCGCGCTCGTGTGGCTCAACAAGACGCAGCATTACCGCCTCGCCCCGTATTCGGTACTGGGCCTGCTGTTGTGGTTCTGCATGTTCAAGAGCGGTGTACATGCCACGCTCGCCGGCGTCATCCTGGCCTTTACCATTCCGGCCAAGTGCGGCGTCAAGCTCGATAGCCTCACCGATTGGTTGGGCGAGTGCCTGCCGCTGCTCGATGACCGCTACGACGACGAGGCGCACATCTTGGGCCAGCATGACTTTACCGTCTCGACCACCAGGGTCGAGCGCGTCATGCACCGCGTGACCCCGCCGCTCATCCGCATGGAGCGTCTGATCTCCACGCCGGTCAACTTTGTGATTCTGCCGATCTTTGCGTTCGTGAACGCACAGGTTCGCCTAGTGGGCGTGGACATGAGCACGCTGCTCACCGACCCGGTGACGCTCGGCGTGTACTTTGGCATGCTGCTGGGCAAGCCGATCGGCATCTTTGGCATGACGTTTGCCCTGGTCAAGCTCAAGGCTTGCCAGTTGCCGCGCAACGTCAACTGGCACATGATTGCCGGTGTGGGCATTCTGGGCGGCATCGGCTTTACGATGTCGATCCTCATCAGCGGCCTCGCTTTCCCGACGGCCGAGTTTGAGGTTCTTGCCGCCAAGGCTGCCATTCTTGCCGGTTCGGTCACCGCTGCCGTGCTCGGTATGATCTACATGAGCGTGGTCTGCAAACACCCCGCGCCCAAAGACAAGTAAAAGCACATACAAGTTTGAAAACGCCGCCTGTGAACACCATCACAAGCGGCGTTTTAGTCATTGGGGACGTTCTTAAATGACTAGGTTTATTCCACCGTTCCGTAGACGGCGCCCCAGCCGTGGGCGGCCAAGGCGGAGTTGAGCTGGTCGCAAAGCGATTGGCGGTCGTAGTAGCCGGGCGGTAGCAGGTTCACGATTTCCATGAGATCGGGCGCCAGGTCCAAGATTTCGGCCTGCACGATCAAATCCAGGCGGTCGATGGCGCGGCGGTCATAAAACAGCCCGTCGACCAGGCGCTGCAGGTCGCCGAATTCCTCGGCCTGGAACGATCCGTACTCCATAGTGCCTCCTTGGGCGCTCCGCGCCGGCATGTGCGGCGATTCGTAATTTATTGCGATGGACTTAATCTATCACGGCTTCATACCGTTGCGACGGTGGCGGTCTATACTTAGACGAACTGCAACGTCCCGCTTCGCGAAAGGTCGCACCCATGCAGACGATCTACCAGAAGATGGAAACCACCGAACTCGATGCCGCCATCGAGGCGCTCAAAGCCGAGGTCGCCGAGGTCAAGGCCAAGGGCCTGGCGCTCGACATGGCCCGCGGCAAGCCGTCGCCCTCCCAGGTGGACATCTCTCGACCCATGCTCGATATCCTCAATGCCGACGCCGATCTGCACGACGGCAACGTCGACTGCTCCAACTACGGCTGCTTTGAGGGCATTCCCTCGGCACGCAAGCTGGCGGGGGAGTTCCTGGGTTGCCCTGCCGAGCAGACGCTCGTACTGGGTTCGTCGAGCCTTCTGATCGAGCACGATATCGCCGGCATGTTTTGGCGCTGCGGCTCGTGCGGCAGCGAGCCCTGGGAGGCTTACGAGGCCGCGCACGACGGCAAGAAGGTCAAATTCCTGTGCCCTGTTCCCGGCTACGACCGTCACTTTGGCATCACCGCCGACCTGGGCATCGAGAACGTTCCCGTCGCGATGACCGATAATGGCCCCGACATGGACGAGATCGAGCGCCTCGTTGCCGCCGACGATTCCATCAAGGGTATCTGGTGCGTGCCCAAGTATTCCAACCCCACGGGCATCACCTTTAGCGAGGACACCGTGCGTCGCCTGGTCGAGATGCCCACGGCCGCGCCCGATTTCCGCATCTTCTGGGACAACGCCTACTGCGTGCACGACCTGTACGACGAGACCGACGAGCTCGCAAACATCTTTGACCTCGCTCGCGCGGCGGGCACCGAGGACCGCGTGGTGGCCTTTGCCTCGACGTCCAAGATCACCTTCCCGGGCGCCGGCATCGGCTTTATCGGTGCGAGCCCCGCGGTTATCGCGGAGTTCTCCAAGCGTCTGAAGGCCGGCCTTATCAGCGCCGACAAGCTCAACCAGCTGCGTCACGTGCGCTTCCTTCCCACCATCGAGGCGGTCAAGGAGCACATGAAAAAGCATGCCGAGTTCTTGCGCCCACGCTTTGAGGCCGTCGAGCGCAAGCTCACCGAGGGTTTGGGCGACACGGGCTGCGCCACTTGGACGCATCCCCGCGGCGGCTACTTTGTGAGCTTTGATGGTCCCGAGGGCTCGGCCCAAAAGGTCGCAGCGCTTTGTGCCGACCTGGGCGTCAAGCTCACGCCGGCTGGTGCTACCTGGCCTTATGGCAAGGATCCGCGCGACACCAACATCCGCATCGCGCCGAGCTTCCCGCCCGTGGAGGAGCTGGAGCAGGCCATGCAGATCTTCTGCCTTGCCCTGCGCATGGCTGCACTGGAAAAGCTGGGGATCTGATTCCGGCAGCACCTGCTTTGCGTCGTTAATTATCTTTCATTCTGATGCGGAGGGATTTTCATGCTGGGCGCGATTGCACTCGGGGAGCAGCGGATCGAGTTTG
>URFU01000055.1 GCA_900547125.1 uncultured Collinsella sp. | reverse complement strand
TAATCCTGCCGCCGGCTTAACTATCTAGCCTATTCCCATCCCGTGGTCAGAGGATTCCATTTGCGCACATTCGCCGAACGATTAAAGCACGGTGCATACAACCGATTGACGATTTCCTCTGCCTCAGCAATGTTCCCCGCGAGATCAAGTACCCCCGCCTGCCTCGCCATCTTTATGTACTGCGCAGAACCATTTTGTTTCCACCAGAGAGGCGCCACGAACTCTTCCGGCATTGCCACCTTGCGGGCAGACGCTTCTTTCTCGACTCTCTCGACAAGCGTAGCCCCATCGACGAAGCAAGTTTTCGCGTACACCAAGATGTCGACTATATCCTTGATTCGCGAAGAGGCACGGCCCTCATGCATCTCTATCATTGCGAGCAATTTATCTACAAGGGCGCTCTCCGCTCGGCATACTCGATAGTCGCAGACTGGGAGCCCCTCGATATTCAAACGATCAATCGGTGCAAGAACCTCCGGCTCAAGTCCCTGCACTTCATCAATTACCAAGTCAATTGAAATTGGCTGTAGCTTCTTGGTTCCCATAAAGGGGGTGAACCACACCTTCGCACCGCACCGATACTCATCTTCTTCTTTGATCTGCTCTGCACGATCAAAGACAAACGAAACGAAATCCTCCAAATCAATCGAAGCCGCCTGCACCAGATCGGCAATAGCCTCTTCGAGACTTTCCTCTTGAGCAACCAAGTCAATATCCCTTGTGACACGCGCATCGAGTGTTCGCGCTAGGACGCTTTGGCCACCCTTGAGCACAAAGCTGCCGTCATCTTCTGAAAAAACGCGACATAGGAAGCGATGAAAGTAGAAACCGACGATCGCCCGATTGGTATCCATCTGCGACTGTCTTGCGGCATTCCTAACAGCCATCTCCAATGCGGCAGGCGTTTTGTACTTCACCATGTTCTCCGTTTCGCATTAACCGTTCAGTACCATCAGCAAAGGCCTCATTAGTTCGCGTCGTTTGGCAGTTTTAGAGTTCTCCTTTACGAGTTCTTTCAGCCGCTGCATATCGAGCCCACGCCCCAGCGCATCGTGATAGGCATCAATAATTAATGAGGGGTCCTCGCAATCGAGGCAAAGATCAACAAGCGTGCGCTCGGGTTTAGTTACCGGCAGGCCGTCGAGCCAAACGATGTCCCGCTCAGCGATCTCGCGCTTTACAAAAGAAAGGGATTCGTTTCTTGTATTGATACGCATAGGCGCGGTCATCCTGTAGGGGGACAGATAGAAATCGCCCATTTGCTGCAGGTTCGCCGCCGTCGTACCGCTCACGGCGATGCCATCCCACTGGCGTTTTCTCTCCCACGCGCAAAGGGAGGGATTGGTGAGCTTCCAAAAGGCGTTGAGCTCGTCGGTGTCTCGGCGCTGTGTTCCAGACATCCGGTAGGCGCCGTGGCATATCCGTTCAAGACGCCCTGCGCGGCATGAGTGCGCCAGTGCATCTCGAGAGATGTCCATGCGAGCCGCCTGGGCCGTGGTGAACACGCCCTCGCTCTCGGAAAGCTCGCTTATCGCCGTTATGTTGCTAAAGTACTTCATGTTGCAATTGTAGGATATTTTCATACTTTTGTAACGTGATTTTGATCCATGCGATCCATACGCCTTGCTTATCCCATTTCTGCCGCCGGCTTGATGCCGGCTCACCATCCCCCGCTATCGAGGTCTAATACTTTTCCGCGAAGTGAACGTCTGTTTTAGGACCCCTGAAGCATCCACATTTTTCGTCGGCAAAATCGCAGGATTTCAGTACCGAAACCGCAGGAAACGGTACTCCTAAAGTGTCGATGCTTCGGGGGTTCGATTTAGCTCGTTCACTTCTCGGAAAAGTATTAGACCTCGCTGCTAGCCATCCAGAAGGACATCTCTCCCCTCCCCTCACCGCCACCCAAAAACTCATCCAACATTAATCTTGGCTCAAGAATCGCTTAATCTATAACCTGCACTATAGAGTTCGACCAAGGGCGGGGCGGCGCAACGCAGACCGCCGAACGCAACGCTCGCGCCCGGGCAGATCGCCCGGCGTCGCGCCCATCGAACGAAAGGACAGGTCATGGACGACCTCGAAAAAGTTGAAACCATCCGCACCAAGTGCAACGTGAGCTACACCGATGCCAAGGCCGCGCTCGACGCCGCCGACGGCAACGTTTTGGACGCCATCATTTGGCTCGAGTCGCAGGGCAAGACGCAGACCACGTCGGCGCACGCCGCCACCGAGTCCGCGCCAGTCGATGAGCCCTCAGCCGAGATGGTCGCCGCGCAGGCCGCCTACGAGAAGTCGAGCGAAAAGACCGACTTCTCCAAGAAGATGGACGGCGTGTGGGAGTACCTCAAAAAGCTCTTCCGCCTGAGCCTGGACACCAAGTTTATCGCCACGCGCCGCGATGCGATCATCCTCAACATTCCCATCCTGATCCCCATCGTCGCGCTGTTTGCCTGGGGCGCCACGATATGGCTGATGTTGATTGGCCTGTTCTTTGGCATGCGCTACCGCATCGACAGCGACGGAGACGTGCCCGGCAGCATCAACAACCTTATGGATCACGCCGCCGACGCCGCGGACGACATCAAGCAAAATCTCAACGACGACAAGTAATCGCAGACGGGGGCACGTATGGCACGAATCCTGATCGTAGAGGACGAGGAGAAAATCGCCCGCTTTGTGACGCTCGAGCTGGAGCACGAGGGCTACCAGGTGGAGCACGCCGCCGACGGCCGCACCGCCGTAGACCTGGCGCTGGAGCGCGACTACGATCTGATTCTGCTCGACGTGCTGCTGCCGCAGCTCAACGGCATGGAGGTGCTGCGGCGCGTGCGCAAGCACAAGGATGTGCCGGGGATCATGGTCACCGCGCGCGATGCCGTGATGGATAAGGTGGCCGGGCTCGACGCCGGCGCTGACGATTACCTAACCAAGCCGTTTGCCATTGAGGAGCTGTTCGCACGGATCCGCGTTGCGCTGAAGCGCTCGGAGGCCGTGCGGACGGCTTCGGGCGTTGGCGGCATCGGGACGGGCGCGGCGAGCGACGCGGGCGGGAGCGCCGCTGCGATACCCCCGGTCAGCGACTCAATCCAGGTTTCCGCCTCGCTCTCCCCCGCCACGCTCACTGTGGGCTCAGTCGTGCTCGACCCCGACCGCCGCGAAGTCACGGTCGGCGGCTCGCCCATCGCGCTCACGGCCCGCGAGTTCGACGTTCTCGCCCTGCTTATGGCGCACGCCGGCACCGTGCTCACACGCGAGCGCATCGCGCACGAAGCGCTGGGCTACGAATACGTGGGCGACACCAACAACGTCGACGTACACATCGCGCACCTGCGTGCCAAGATCGAGGACGCCGGCAGCGCCCGCATCATCCAGACCGTGCGCGGGGTGGGCTATGTCTGCCGTGCGTAACGCCGAGGCCAAGCGCGTCACCTCCATCGCCCGCGCCATCAACTGGAGCTATATGTGGCGCCGTCTGATGAGCTACATCTGGCTCGATCTGTTACTGGTAGTGATTGCAGCGGCGATCTTCGTCTATGGATACAACCAGGCACTGCCCGACGACACGTTTACCGCAGGATGGATCCCCGGTGCCACCGTTCACGGCATGTCGCTGACGCCCGCGCGCGGCTGGGACCTGACAACGCTCACCTATACCGTCGAGTTTGCGCGTACCACCAAGACCTTCCCCCTCGCGCAGGACCTCATCGCGCTATGGCCTCTCTACCTTGTCGTTGTGGGTTGGCAGGTCATCAGCGTGCTCAACATGCTCGGCGGCGCCCGCCGCGTGCGTCGCACCATGGCGCCGCTCAACGACCTGGCCTTGCGCGTAGACGAGCTCGGCCGCATGCAGCTCTCCGGCGGCAAGATGGAAACACTGGAGCAGGCCATCGAGCGCGCAAGCGTCGACTCGCCGAGCGTCACCACCGGCGACGCCGACCTGGCAAGCATCGAGGTCGCGCTCAACCGCCTGCTGCGCCAGATGCAAGAGGCCAAGCTGCAGCAGATGCGCTTTGTCAACGATGCAAGCCACGAGCTGCGCACACCCATCGCGGTGATTCAGGGCTACGTAAACATGCTCGACCGCTGGGGCAAAAACGACCCGGACGTGCTGGCGGAGTCCATCGCGTCCCTCAAGGCCGAAAGCGAGCACATGCAGGAGCTCGTGGAGCAGCTGCTGTTTTTGGCACGCGGCGATGCCGGCCGCACCGTGCTGCGGCGCGCGAATACCAACCTGGCTGCACTGGTCGGCGAGGTATGCGAGGAATCGCAGATGATCGATACCGAGCACACGTATCGACTGGCCTTTGACGCTGCGCTTGTCAGCGACCCGCGCTGCGACGCGCCCGTCGATGTGGCGCTCGTGAAGCAGGCTCTGCGCGTAATCGTGCAGAATGCCGCCAAGTATTCGAACGCGGGCACGCCCATCACGTTTGGCGTGGCGCCGGATGCGGGCGCGGGCACGATCGACATAAACGTTGAGGACGAGGGCATCGGCATGAACCAGGAATCCGCAGCCCACGCGTTCGAGCGGTTCTACCGCGCCGACAACGCGCGCGATGCCGGCGCGCAGGGCTCGGGTCTGGGGCTCGCTATCGCCAAGTGGATCGTCGATAGCCATGGCGGTGTCATTGGCGTGACCTCGGTCGAGGGTGTCGGCAGCCGCTTTACGATTCGCCTGCCACGGTAGGGATGCCCCTCGGCATAAATAAAGGGATAGGGCCACGCGGCTCTATCCCTTTTTGCTAGCTATAGCAGCTTGTGCGCTAGTCGCGGCACAGGTGCACGGCGAAGCCGGCGAACTCGCGCTTAAAGTACACGAGTTTGGTGCCGCCGTCGGGCAGCAGCACGCGCGACTCCTCGTTAACCTCGAGCCCGCGCTCGGCAAACCACTTCTCGGCCGCCTCGATGTCGTTGACGGCAAAGCCAATGTGGCCCTTGGCGCCACGACCGTTCTGCTTCATGATCTCGACCAGCGAATCGTTAAAGTACGAAACGGGGGTCTCGATGACGGGCAGGCCCATCATCGTCGAGAACAGCTCCGCGATCTCCAGGGCGTCTGCCGGGTCGGTGGCGTTAATGCCCACATGGGCAACGCGCATGCCGAAGAGCTCGACCGGATTGGCGTTCTGCTCACTCATACAGGCAGCGCCTACTGAGCCATGACGTCGAGAACGGCCTTCTCAGCAGCGACGCGGTTCATGCCGGTCATGAAGGGCACGCCGCACACGTACGGGCAGGTGAGGCCCTCGGGGGCAACGGTGGTGGCGAACAGCAGGTCGGCGCCCTCGTCGCAGTAGTCCTTGGCCTCGGAGATGGCGCACTGCACGATCTCATACTTGCCGGCATAACCGTTGGCGTCGAGCAGGGTAGCGACCTTCTGGGCAACGAGCGTGGAAGTAGCAGCGCCAGCACCGCAAGCCAAAACGATCTTCTTCATAGGTAATGTCTCCCTTCATGGTTTACTTTAGGTAAGTGTACCGCAGCGAGCGATGTCACTCGGCCTCGATGAGCTTTTATGCCAGTTTGCTTGCGCGCTGCGTATAATACATCCAGTACGTGTTGTCATACCGCTCGCTTTATGAGCGACTAAGGACCCTAATATGCCCGATTCCCGCACACTCTGGACCGCCGTCGTTATCATCTGTATCGCCGTGTCGGTGTTCTTTAGCGTCAAAAAACGCACCACGTTTAAACGCCTGCAGCAGCTCATGGCCGCCAAGCAGTGGGACGAGTTCGATCGTTTGCTCGACGGCAAACTCACCAGCATGCTGTACCCGCGCTACAACCGCGACTACCTGCGCCTGAACTCCTATCTGCTGCGCGAGGACCACGAGCGCGCCAGCGAGATGTTCGACCTGCTGCTGGGACTCAACCTGCCCAAGATGCAGCGCGTCGACCTGGTCATTAAGGCCTTTAACTACTACGTTGGCCAGGAGGACCGCAAAAAGTCCAAGGAGCTCCTGCACGAGATCAAGGGCTTTGAGGGCGGTCAGGCCGAGGCAGTCGCGCACGAGTGCCAGCTGATGTACGACACGATGATCCTCAAGCGCCACAACGACATTCCCGAGCTGGAGCGCATGCTCGAGGAGGCCGGCGACGATAAGGTTAAGAGTTGCCGCTTGGAGTACCTGTTGGCCCTGCAGTACAAGAACAAGGGCGACGAGGCCAAGTTCCAAGAGTTCCTTGAGAAGTCGGGCCAACACTCGATGGCCGTCAACGCGTAACGGACGGCTTGTGCTAGACTTCTAGTCTCACGGGGGCGTGGCGGAATTGGCATACGCAGGAGACTTAAAATCTCTCGCCGCAAGGATTGTGGGTTCGAGTCCCACCGCCCCTACCATGTGATTGCTTACGAGCCCGTGTCCCGTTGGGATGCGGGCTCGTTTCTTTTGGACGCCGGTGGGACTCGAACCCGCGAGGGGGCGAGCACCAGGCGGACGCGCAGCGTCCGCAGCGAGCCGACGAGGGCGCCGGCAGGCGGCCGAAGCCGGTGCGGATTTGCGGAGCAAATACGCAGACGTCCCACCGCCCCTACCACGTATTGTTTACGAGCCCGTGTCCCCAAGGGATGCGGGCTCGTTTCTTTTAGATGCCGGTGGGACTCTAAGCTGCGGTGGAATAGGTCCTGTTTATACCGTTTACCAGCTTATTTAGGAACTATTTCACCGCAGCTTATTTAGAGGGTGCTGAGAGCGGGGGTCCAGGCGATGGTGGGGGTCGCACCGTCGAGAACCTCGTTGATGGTAGCGGCCATGCCGGCGAGTAGGCTGTTCTCGCTTACAGTGAGCGTCTTGTAGCCGCCGGCTCGCATGAGCTCGCGGATCACCACGGCGCCCGCCAAGATCACGCCCGCGCGTTTGGGCTGTACACCCGGTAGAGCGGCGATGCCGTCCGCATCCAACACAGACATGCGCTCGATAGCGGCCGAAACCTGATCCAGCGAAAGCTCGCGCAGGTGCACAAAGCTCGAATCGTACGGTTCCAGCTTATGAACGAGCGCCACGAGCGTGGTGACGGTGCCGCCCACGGCGACCAGGCGTTCGGCGCGCTCAAAGTCGCTGGGCAGGCCTTCAAAATAGGCGGCGAACTGCTCACCTGCCCACGCGGCAGCGGCAGCAAGCTCGCCGTCCGCAGGCGGCAGCGCCGAGAAGAACCGCTCCGTCACGCGGCGACAACCGATGTCCAGCGAACGCGTGCCCTCCAGCGCAAAGACCCCACGCTCCGGCGCATAGACGCCCGTCGCGAGCTCCGTGGATCCGCCGCCCGAATCGGCAACAATGATGCGCTCGCCGGCAAAGTCGTGTGCCACGCCAAAAAACGTCAGGCGTGCCTCGACCTCGCCCGGAATCACCTGCGGCTCAAGCCCCAGACCGCGCAGACCGTCCAGCAGCAGCGCGGCATTGGACGCATCGCGCGCGGCACTCGTGCACGTGGTGCAGACGCACGCGGCCCCAAAGGCACGGGCCTCGTCCACAAACATTCGGCACGCAGCGAGCACGCGCTCAACGGCCGCCTCGCAAAAGCGCCCCGTCGCGTCCACACCCTCGCCCAAGTCGGTAATCTCGGTATGCTTGGACGATTCCACGATCGCCCCGCCCTCGACCTGGGCCAGCACCAGGCGCGACGACACCGTTCCCAGGTCAATCGCCGCCACCTTATATCGTTTGCAATTCGTCATTGCGAACTCCCCTCCGGGCGCTATTCGCCGTTGGACACGACCGTCTGGCCCTCGACGCCGTTAAACCCAAACAGCATATCGAGCGCCTGGATGTACCACGGCGCGTCCTTGCCGACCTCTTCGATCTCCTTGGCAACTTCGCTGGCCTTCTTGGCGTTCGAGGACTTTTTGCTCGAAGACGAATCCGAATCGTCATCCAGGCCCTGCACTTCAATCCTCTTCTCGCCGGGCATCACCAGGCCCAAGTCCTCGGATGCCGCATCTTTAATACCCTCCTCCGAGAGCAGTTTGTCGACGCTTTTCTGCAGATCGTCGTTGTACTGCTGGCGAATCTCGACCTGCTTGGCCAAGATATCGTTCGAGCGTTTGGCAACGTAGAGGTCGCGCACGGGAAAGTACAGGCTCACGAGCACCAGGACAACGACAATGCCAATAAACAGCCCGCGTTGGGGTCCATGGGTAAAGTCGTAGATCGCCTTGACCACCGCGTTGTCGTTGGCGTAGTGCATGAAGTCCGAGCCCGAAAGACGGTTCGATGGCCTGGTCGACTTTTCGTGTGTTTGAGCCGAGGGACGCTGAGCATGCGTCGGGCGCGCCGAACGTGGCGGGCGGTCCGTCGACGTATTCATTTGAGCACGGGGGTGTGAGGCACTTGTCGGACGCTGTGCGCGGCGATCGACGCCGGCGTAGTCGGACCCGCCGAGCTGCACGGTACCCGCGCGGCGAGGCGACGGCTCGCGCGAACCGGCGGAATAATACCTGTTGTCGTAAATCTGATCCATGTGCGCCTTGTGCGGTTGAGGTTTGTTTGCGCTAAGTCTTTTAGTTATAGCACGAGCGCCCGCACCGCCTTCGCCAGCCTTTGCTCGACATAAAAAAGGCGCTGAGCCGTATGGCCCAGCGCCCAATGGTGCTCAACAGTGCCCGGCGGAAGCGAGGTGAATCCGAGTCAGCCCCGCCCCCGCACACGCCGCTGTCTAGCGAATGTTGTAGAACGCTGACTTGCCGGCGTAGCGCGCGCTGCCCTCGAGCTCGTCCTCGATGCGGATGAGCTGGTTGTACTTGGCGATACGGTCGCTGCGGCACGGTGCGCCCGACTTGATCTGGCCGGCGTTGACGCCCACGACCAGGTCGGCGATCGTGGAGTCCTCGGTCTCGCCGGAACGGTGGCTCACGATGCAAGCGTAGCCGGCCTCCTTGGCGGTCTCGATGGCCTCGAGTGACTCGGTGAGCGTGCCGAGCTGGTTGACCTTGACCAGGATCGCGTTGGCGGCACCCAGCTCGATGCCCTTCTTGAGGCGCTCGGTGTTGGTGACGAACAGGTCGTCGCCCACCAGCTGCACCTTGTTGCCAATGCGGCGGGTAAGCTCGACCCAGCCGTCCCAGTCTTCCTCGGCCATGCCGTCCTCGATAGAAATGATGGGATAGGTGTCGACGAGCTTCTCCCAGTAATCAACCATCTGGGCACTCGTGTACTCCACGCCCTCGCCCTTGAGCTCATACATGCCGGTCTCGGCGTTGTAGAACTCGGTCGAGGCCGGGTCCATGGCGTACATGAAGTCGACGCCGGGCTTAAAGCCAGCCTTCTCAACGGCCTTGGTGATGTACTCGAACGGCTCGGCATTGGTCTTAAGGTTGGGGGCAAAGCCGCCCTCGTCGCCCACACCGCCGCCCAGGCCGGCCTCGTGCAGCACGCCCTTGAGGGTATGGTAGACCTCGGCGCACCAACGCAGGCCCTCGGCAAAGCTCGGGGCGCCCACCGGCATGATCATGAACTCCTGGAAGTCGACGTTATTGTCGGCATGCACGCCGCCGTTGAGGATGTTCATCATAGGTGTGGGCAGCAGATGAGCGTTGACGCCGCCCAGGTACTGGCACAGCGACAGGCCAGCCGACTCGGCAGCGGCGCGGGCAACGGCCAGCGACACGCCCAGGATGGCGTTGGCGCCGAGCTTGGTCTTGTTGGGGGTACCATCCGCAGCGATCAGCGCGGCATCGACGGCGCGCTGATCGAAGGCATCGAGGCCCACGACGGCATCGGCGCACTCGTTGTTGACGTGCTCGACGGCCTGCGAAACGCCCTTGCCCAGGTAGCGGCCCTTGTCGCCATCGCGCAGCTCGCAGGCCTCAAAGGCGCCGGTCGAAGCACCCGAAGGCACCATTGCGCGGCCAAAGCTGCCGTCCTCGAGCACGACCTCGACCTCGACGGTGGGATTGCCGCGGCTGTCGAGCACCTCGCGACCGTAGACGTCCAAAATATCGCTCATGTTGTCTCCCTCTCACTTGGAAACGTAGTGGATGCAAGCGACCGGCTGACCGTGCACCGTCGGTGCGCCTCCGTAAGTTAGCCATGTCGCACTTTTTGCATTATGCCATAAGTTAGCCGAGGGATACACTTGATTTTCGAAAAATTTAGCGGGAACGATAAGGCGTGTCAGCCCGTCGTTCCCGCAGTCTTACTCCTCCGCCTTTGCGGCATCCCACAGGTCGTTGAGGCCGTGGGTCGAAAGCTCGGCAAGATCCACGTGAGCATCGGCCGCCATCTGCTCCATCGCGGCCCAGCGACGGCGGAACTTTGCCGTGCTGGCACGAAGGGCACTCTCGGCGTCAATGCCCTCTTTGCGCGCAACGTTGACCAGGGCAAAGAGCAGGTCGCCAAACTCCATTTCGCGCTCGGGCGAGCCGGGCTCCTCGGCCTCAAACTCGGCACGCTCCTCGGCGACCTCGTCCCACACGTCCTGGACCGTCTCCCACTCAAAGCCCACGGCAGCTGCCTTGCGCGACACCTTCTGCGCCTGCATCAGCGCCGGCAGATGCGTGGGCACACCATCGAGCAGACCCTCGGGCGCGGCCTCACCCGCCGCCACGGCTTTGTCCTTGGCGGCCTTCTCGGCAAGCTTGACCTCGTCCCAAATCTTGAGTACCTCGTTGGAGCTGTCGGCATCCACATCGCCGAACACGTGCGGATGACGGCGGATGAGCTTGGCATCGATATCACGCGCCACGTCGGCCAGTGTAAACTCGCCGGCGTCAGCAGCAATCTGCGCATGCAGCACGACCTGCATGAGCACGTCACCCAGCTCCTCGCGCAGGTGAACCGCGTCGTCCGCCTCGATGCAGTCGAGCGCCTCGTAGGCCTCCTCGATCATGTTCTTGCCAATGCTGCGGTGTGTCTGTTCGCGATCCCACGGGCAGCCATCGGGCTGACGCAGACGCCAGATGGTCTGCACCAGATGCTGCAGCTCGGCCGACGCATCGACCAGCGTGGACAGATCGCGCGAGCCCTCGGCATTTTGCTGAGCCATGTGCTCTGCCATGGTTAGTCCTCCTCCAGGATCACATGACGGAACGTTCCAC
Organism: uncultured Collinsella sp.; assembly: GCA_900547125.1. Classification (GTDB taxonomy): domain Bacteria; phylum Actinomycetota; class Coriobacteriia; order Coriobacteriales; family Coriobacteriaceae; genus Collinsella. Next base: position 2,752 of record URFU01000055.1, on the reverse strand, counting down.
CCTCGTAAATGCCGTAGCTGTGCGTGCCGTCCTTGGGGATGCTCACGCTGCCGGGGTTGAAGAGCCACAGGCCCGGGTGCGCGGCGCTCTCCTCGTTGACTTTGACGTGCGTGTGACCGTAGACGAGCGCGGAGCCCTCGGGCAGCGCGGGCGCGTGGTCGACGCTGTTGTGCATGCCGGCGCCAAAGACATGGCCGTGCGTCAGGAACAGCTCACGGCCGGTCTCGTCGAACAGCGTGGCGTAGTCGGCCATGACGGGGAAGTCGAGCACCATCTGGTCGACCTCGGCATCGCAGTTGCCGCGTACCGCGATGATGCGGTCGGCCAGGGCGTTGAGCAGCGGGATTACGCGCTTGGGGGCGTAATCGCGCGGCAGGTCGTTGCGCGGACCGTGGTAGAGCAGGTCGCCCAGCAGGACGATGCGGTCGGGCTGCTGGGATTCGATGGCGGCGACCAGGCGCTCGGCCCAGTATGCCGAGCCGTGGATGTCAGAAGCGATGAGGTATTTCATGGGGGATCCTTTCGGTGAGGTTGATGGGGCGGGTGTGGCGCGTCGCCGACCGTGTTACTCAAATCGCAGTGCCGCGGCTTGTGCTGCCTGCATAACGCGCTGGAGCGGCACATTGTGCTCGCGGGCGAGACGGGCGCAGTCCTCGTACTCGGGCGCTGCACGCTCGCTGCCGTCGGGCAGGGTGGCCACCTTGACGGACACCTCGCCCCATGGCGTCGTTACGCGCTCAAAGCGGCGTGGCAGGCAAACGCGCTCCATGACCTGGCGACGAATGCCGTTGGTCGTGGTTTCCAAAAAGATAATCGTCTGCAGGCGCTCGATATCCTCGTGAGCACAGATTACCTGCAGCTGCCAACTGGGACGGCCTTTCTTGCAATAGAGGGGCAGCCAATGCACCTCGCGCGCACCCGCCTCGCGCAGGCGGTCGGCAGCGTAGGCGAGCACCTCGGGCGACGCGTCGTCGATGTCGCATTCCAGCTTGACGATGGTTTCGGGTGCATCGGTCTCGCGGGACAGCGGGGATGTGCTATCGCATTGCATACGGTCCGAATCCTTTCCGCGCGGGCTCGTTTTGTTCATCCAAACGCTAGCACATCGGACGTGGCACAGGCATGACTTTCGTCCGTCGCCGCCCTCGCCCCTATCCAAACATGCACATCAGCCTCCAAACATGTCATTTTTTGCAGCTTTTGGAGGCTGATGTACATGTTTTGAGAGCGCAAGCGAGGCCGCACCGCGCACCGCACAGCCTTTCCAATCGATTTCGAGCTCCGGCGTGCCCGGCGTGTTAAAAGCTACACCATTACAATGGAGCGGATTCGCCAAATGCAAAGGAGTCGCCATGTCTGCCTGCCCGCTGGTCGATTGCCATACCCACACCTCGTTCTCGGACGGCCATGCCTCGTTTGAAGACAACGTTCGCGCCGCTGCTGCGGCCGGCTGCCGCGTCATGGTCTCGGCCGACCATCTCACACTGCCCGCCAGCATGGATGCCAACTGCGAAGTGCAGGTTACTGAGAGCGACCTGCCGGCACATCGTCTGGCTTTTGAGGATGCTCGCAAGCTTGCCGCGCAAATCGCGCCGGAGCTCGAGCTTATCTATGGCTTTGAATGCGATTGGTACGAGGGCTGCGAGCCTTTGGTTGAGCGCTGGTCCCAGGACGCCGTCGTACGCCTGGGCAGCGTGCATTGGATTGGCAACCCAGGCGATATCATGGCCGGTGCCGCGGGTACGGCGGGAACGGAAAACGTCGCTCGCCCCGATACACCCGATTCCCTTTGCGGCTGGATCGATGATGACACCAACCTGCATGTTTGGGAAAACCTGGGGGTACACGGCGTGTGGGAGCGCTACGTCGACGACTGGTGCCGCGCTTGCGAAAGCTCACTCAACTTTGACGTAATGGCCCATCCCGACCTGGTCATGCGCTTTTCGAAGGAAGGCTTTGCGCCCGACTTTGACCCGACGCCGTTCTGGGGGCAGATGGCCGAGTGCGCTCACGACACGGGCCGCCGCGTTGAGGTCTCGACCGCCGCGCCGCGCAAGGGGCTCGACGATTACTATCCCGCGACCGGGCTATTGCGTTGCTTCGCCCACGCCGAGGTACCCATCACCTTTGGCTCGGACGCACACCGCGCCTGCGACATCTGCTGGAACATCCGCGAGGCCCAGGCCCACGCTTACGACTGCGGCTATCGAACCTTCGACATCCCCCACCCCAACGGCGAATGGGAATCCACACCCCTCGACTAGCCATCCCTTCATAAGTTGCGGTGGAATAGGGATTGTTTTGCCTGATGAAGCGCTTAAACAGTCCCTATTTCACCGCAACTTCCATGACCCCGTTACATCAACAAAGACTGTCCCAAACGACTAGTGGCGGCGGGCGTTGAGTTCGCCGGCAAGCTCGTCGAGGGTGATACCGTAGCGCTCAAGGGTTACGAGCAGGTGGTAGACCAGGTCGCCGGCCTCGTAGCGGATGTGATCGTGATCGTTATCCTTGCAGGCCATAATCACCTCGCTTGCCTCCTCGGCAAGCTTCTTGAGCAGCTCGTCCTCGACGTCGGTCAGCAGACGCGCGGTATAGCTCTCCTGCGGCGATGCATCACGACGACCGTGAATCACCTCGGCCAGACCTGTCAACGTCTCACCGATATTTCCATCCTGAACGTTTGCGGTGCGCACACCCATAGATCAATCCTTTCTGGTGCCGCGCGTCTAATCGAGCGCCCGCCCTACGC
>URFU01000054.1 GCA_900547125.1 uncultured Collinsella sp. | reverse complement strand
CGGTGGACACGAATAAATAAATCAGAGGCCAGGCGACGCTCGAGCGAGGAAATCGACTCATTGATCAGGTACGTCCCCTCGGCGCAGACGGCGTTGCAAAAATCGGCGCGCGCCTCAAAGTAGCAGACATCCGCCACGGGAATGAACACCTTTTTGCCCCCACGATCCACCGTCAGGCGCAAAGGCTGGCGCGGAGCATGGACGACACGGCGAGCACCCAGGGCAGTCTCAATCTTGTCGAGCGCCTTTGACAAGCGGGCATCCTCGACCGGTTTGACGACGTAATCGACAGCATCGAGGTTGTAGGCATCGGCCGCATACTCGGCAAATGCCGTCACAAACACCACGACCGGCGGCGTCTTTAGGTTCTGCAGCGTCTCGGCAAGCTCAATTCCCGAGCGACCGGGCATGGTAATGTCCAAAAACAGCACGTCGGGCTTGTTCGACAGAATCGACTCCACGGCTTCGGTGACATTGCCCGCCTCGGCAATCTGACCCACACGCGTATCCTTTTCCAACAGATAGCGTAGCTCAGCCCTAATTGGGGGCTCGTCATCAACCACCAGGATGTTCCAGCCTTCGGACATATGCGCTTCCCCTCTTTTTCTCTCAATCCAACCGCGTGCTACACCGTTAGCGGCGCCGGCTCATGCGGCTCGCCGTTCAACTCAACGATGACCTGCGTTCCCACGCCCTCCTGGGACTTCACGCGCATGCCAGAATCTTCTCCGTAAAAGAAATGGATGCGCTGAAGCACGTTGAAGAGCGCCAGGCCGCAACCTCGCTTGACGGAGCCGTCGGCGGTAATGCTCTCGGGCTCCTCTCGGCGATGCTGCTCAAACAGATGCGCGCAGACTTCTTCGCTCATCCCGATGCCGTCATCTTCGACGATGATCTCCAAGCCGTCATCGGTCTCAAAAGCCCTAACACGAATAGAAAGCGGCTCGATCTCGCGCTGCGCATGCTTGATGCAGTTTTCGAGCAGCGGCTGCAAGATAAACGGCGGTACTAGGCTGTCGCGCACCTCAAAGTCGATGTCGACCGAAACGCGCAGACGGCCGTCGCCATACCGGGCCTGCATAAGATTGATATAACGAGTGCCCTGCTCCACCTCGTGCTCGAGCGTGGTGAGCGTATCGGAGTCAGAAAGCGTCTGACGGTAATAATTGGAAAAATCGATGAGTAACGATCGCGCCTTGTCGGGCTCGGTTCGAACGAGCGACACGATCGTGCTAATGGTATTGAACAGAAAATGCGGGTCGACCTGCGACTGCAGGGCGCGAAGCTCAACGCGGGCTGTGAGCTCGTCCTGGCGCTCGAGCTCAAAGCTGGCGAGCTGCGTGGAAATTAGGTCGGCAAAACCCGAGGCAAGGGCCGTCTGGCGCATATCGATGCTGCTCAGGCGGGGATAGTACAGCTCGAGTGTGCCCACGCAATGCCCGCGCACGGTAAGCGGCGCGACAATGCCGGCGCGCAGGCGGGGAAAATAACCGCCCGTCTCATTGGAGGTGTCGCGCGAAAACACGCTCTGCTCGCCCGTCTCAATCACACTGAGCGTGGTCTTGAGCACGACCGGGGTGCCGGCGGGACACCTTGTCGAATCCTCGCCCCAGCTTGCCAACACCTGCTTGCCGTCGGTAAAGCAGATGGCAGAGGCGATGGTCTCGGACAGGATGATTTTAGAGGCGCCCAGGGCCGCTTCGGGCGTAAGGCCGCGCGACGTGTAGGCGAATATTTTTGATGCGATGGCGAGCGTACGGTCGGTTGCGCTCGATGTGAGGTCGTCGGGGACCACAAAGACATACGAGAAAAAGAAGCACAGCATGACCAGGCCGGCAATAACGACAACGCCCGGAACGGGATTGGGATTATCGGTTAAATCCCAGATAAGCAGCAGGATAAGCGCCGGAACGACAACACCGAGCAGGATGGCCTGGACCACGTGCTGTGCCGTGCGAAAGACCTTGGTAGAGTTGTAGCTCTTGCCCAGAATCAGCCTGTTTAAATCCACCGTCATCCCCTTTTGTCCGTAGCACCCATAGCAATAAAGAGGGCCGCAAGCGACCCTCTCCATTGCATTATGCAATCAAAAACTGTGTTTTACATCCAGCCATCGACAAACGGTATCTTAGGCGCTGTATTTGTTGGCCTCGCCAAAGGTGCCAGCCTCGACGATCCAGCCGTCCTTCATGATGACGTCCATGTTGTCGGTGTTGAGCACGTGGATATCGGCAGCGACGTCACCGTTGACGACCAGCAGGTCGGCGCACTTGCCGGCCTCGATAGAACCGGTCTCGCCCTCGATGTGGCACATCTTGGCACCGTTGAGGGTGGCGCAGGTGATGGTCTCGACCGGGGTGAAGCCGATCTTGTCGACGAACTCGTACATCTCCTCGATGGAGCAGGTGCCGTACGGGGTGACGAAGGAGAAGGAGTCGGAGCCGATCGTCATGACGACGCCGCGCTTCTTGGCCTCGCGCAGGCAGTCGTAGTTGCGCTGCAGCTCCTTCTCGACCAGGGTGCCCTCGTACTTGTCGTGCAGCTCGGGGACGTAGACGGGCGGATAGGTGGCGTACCAGGTGGGCAGGAAGGCGATCGTCGGGGTGAAGAAGGTGCCCTGCTCGGCCATGAGGTCCATGGTGCGCTCATCGATATCGAAACCGTGAATCAGTTGCTCGCAGCCAAAGCGAACGGAATCATAGGCAGCGGCGTGGTTGTTGTAGCAGTGGCTCCACACGGGGATGCCGACCATCTTTGCCTCTTCGACCACGGCCTGGATCTCCTCGGAGCAATAGTGCTGGTCGCGACCGGAGTCCCAGCGCCAGATGCCGCCACCGGTAGCCCAGATCTTGATGGCATCGGGGTTCTCGCGCAGGCGACGACGGACGGCCTTGCGCAGATCCCAAGGACCGTCGACCTGGTCACCCCAAGGATGGGATTCCTTGTTGAGCTCCTGGGTGCAGTGGTGGGAGTCACCGTGGCCGGCAACGCGACAGAAGCCGAGGCCGGTAGCCAGAACGCGCGGGCCCTTAAAGACGCCCTTGTCGATGCAGTCACGAATCTGGATACCAAAGCGGCCGATCTCGCAGACGGTGGTGAGGCCGTGGGTGAGGCAGTCGTAGGCCTGCTTGACGGCGACGGCCTGCTTCTCGAGGAGCGGCTGCATGACCCAATCGGTATCATCGTCGGTCAGGTTGCCCGAGAAGTGCAGGTGGGTGTCGATCAGGCCGGGAAGGACGGTCTTGCCGGCGGCGTCGATAACCTCAACGCCTTCGGGAAGGTCCTGCATAGTGCCAGCGTACTCGATCTTGCCGTTGTCGTCGACGAGAACGAGGGAGTTCTCGACCGGCTCGGCACCGGTACCGTCGATGAGCTTGCCGCCAACGATTGCATACTTAGTGGACATGGTTCCTCCTTATGGATCCATATATGTGGGCGAGGCCGTGTTGGGTTAAGGCCTCACAAAGCTACCCAAGTGGTGCCGGGTTCGGTGCGCGGGAGAGAGGGCCCCGCGCACCCGATCCGCCCCGGCTAGGCGTTACTTTTTGCGGGAATTGGTGAAAGCCATGAGGGCCAGGCCAATAGCCAACCAGCCGATCACGATGCTCCACTCCACCATGTTGAGGGAGGCGGGAGAGAACGGAATCACGAGCAGGCCGATGATGATGGCGCAGGCAGCGATAGCGAGGCCGATGCCAAACTTGCCGCCGGGTACCTCGTAGGGACGAGGCAGGTCGGGCTCGGTGAAGCGCATGCGCAGGCAGGCGAGGGCGACCATGCCGCAGGAGAAGATGAAGGCGAGAGCCGACACGTTGGTCAGAGGAATGAGCATGTTCTTGCCCAGGAACGGACCGATGACGGTGATGACGCCCAGAACGACGCAGGCGAGCTTGGGAGCGCCGGACTTGGGGTCGACCTCGGCGAACTTCTCGGGCAGCTGGCCCTTGCGGCCCATGGCGAGCATGATGCGGCTCGTGGCGCCGTAGAAGGAGTTCATCGGACCCATGGGTCCAAGCGTGGCGATGACGAGCATGGCCAGGTACAGGAGCATGTTGATGCCCTTGAGGCAGGCAAGCGCGGGAACCGGGCTCTTAACAAACTCATGCCAGTCGAGGATGGTGCCGAACGAGTAGATGCAGACCATGTAGAAGCCGCCGGCGGCCAGCAGGGCCAGGGAGATGATCTTGCCGAACTTGTTCCAGTTAAGGCCCTCGGCTGCTTCCTCAGCCTGCTGGGGAATGGTGTCGAAACCAGCGTAGAAGAACGGGGTCAGAACCAGGACCGACACGATACCGGCGAACAGGCTAGTGCCCTCGGTGGCGGCCTTGCCGCCGCCAGCACCGGCGACCTGGGAGAACACGGGCATGGCGTTGTCCGGCGAGCCGGTGAACAGCGAGACGCCCATGGCGAGCAGCATGCCGCAGAGCAGGGCCTTGGTCAGGAAGGCTTGGAGCTTGGCGGCCGAGCTGGCACCGCGGAAATTGAGGAAGATGACGTAGGCTGCAAAGCCGAGCGCGATCAGCGTCGGGAACAGGTAAACGTCGGCGCCCAGGATGGTGTAGAGCTTGACGGCGCGCAGCCACTCAAGACCGGGCAGGCTACCGAACATCTCGGACACGAGGGTCGAGATGGCAATGGCCTCCCACGGGCACAGGATGCCGTTGCCCAGGGCCAGGAGCCAACCGGTGATGTAGCTCAGCGTACGGCCAAAGCTACGATCGACATACTCGACGATGCCGCCCGAGATTGGGATAGCAGCCGTGAGCTCACCGAAAACAGCTCCGACGGGCACGAGGAAGATTGCACCCAAGAGGAATGCGATCATAGCGGGAACGGGACCGCCGCCCACGACCATCCAGTCGCCGACCTGCAGAACCCAACCGGTACCGATGATGGCACCGAAACCGATGGTGAAGAAGTTCCAGAGCGAAAGCGTTTTCTTCATGCCGCCGTTATCCTCAACTGCAACTTCTGCGTTCTTGTCCGCCATTGTTCCCCTCCTTTCCTATTTGACGCCCCTTGACGTCACCCCTTGCGCGGTCCGTTTTGCCGCGCGCTTTTATTTCGTGGCTTTAAGATACGGCCTTGGCACAGCAACGCCGCTTGTGACTCGACCGATGGCAGAACTACAGAACGAGCGGCACCGTTTTTGGGACGAACGGCGAGGGGCGCCACTCGGTGCGAGCGCCCGTTTTGATGGCGCGATTCGATTGCTCGCGGAAGGTGTCGCTTTATGACGCCAAGCCCACCCTGTTCGTGCCGTTTATCGAACTTTTGTCGCACGTGCTCATTTGCTGCACGTCTATTTTGTAGGATGGACGGGTTATATATGAGACGAGGTGGTACAAATGGCATACGAATACAACGACGGCGAACGGCAGCGAAACGTTCGCCTTGCCGGGCGTACCACGCCAGCATCCAGGAGTGTTTCTGACAACGACGGGCCACAGAACCCGCAGCGTCCGCAGGATCGTCCCTCGTCGTCTATGCCGCAGAATGCCGGCACGCGTCAGGCGGATCGCCCGTGCTCGGGCACCCGTCAACGCCGGGCCGAAGTGCCTCGGCGGCAGAAAAACGATCGGCGAAAGTCTGACGATCACATCAGCCGTTTCTTTTCGAAGCCCCGCGGTGGATGCGGCGCAAAGCGGCCACGGCCGATGGGACGTGTCAGGGCCGCCAATCCGCAGATTCATCGTCTCCGTCTTGCCCTGTGCTCCATCATGGCATGTCTGGCCTTTGTGTATCTGGGGTCGTGTGCCTCGCATGGCTCTGCCGGTCTAGAGCCCACCGCCGAGGAAAAGCTCCTCAAAGCCCCGGTCGCACTCGGCTACTCGTTTGCTTTTTCGACCCCGCGTTCGCAGTGGAGTGCCGGCACCATGCCCCATATCTATCAGATAGATCCGGCATGGTCGGAGCTGCCCTACGCCGGCGGTACCATCCGTCAAAACGCCTGCGGCCCCACCTGTCTTACCATGGTCTACATTTATAAGACCGGCCACACCGATATGACGCCGGTCGATATGTGCGCTCTTTCCGAGGCGGGCAACTATGCGCCCACCGGTGCCACCGAGTGGTCGTTTATGACGAGCGGTGCATGGCAGCTGGGGCTTAACGGGACGCAGCTCTACAACGATCGAGACTCGATGGCCCAGGCCTTGCGCTCGGGTGCTCCCGTAATCGCCGCCGTGCGCCCCGGCACGTTTACCAACGTTGGTCATTACATCGTGCTCTACGGGATTGACGACGCCGACCAGATCGGTGTCTACGACCCCAACTCGCAAAGCCGCAGCGCCCGCCGCTGGGGCGTCGTAGAAGTCCTCAATGAAATCGAAGCCATGTGGGCCTACTACTAGTCATTGGGGACAGACTTAAATGACTGGCCACTGGGGACGGCCTTTGCAGACGACCGCTCGCACTGTCGAAAAGAACTGTCCCAAGATGCCGGCAGAAAGGAACGTCCCCAAGTGCTGGGTTTCCGCGGTCTGCAATGCTTCTCATGAACAGCCACCTCAATAGCAAAAGCCCCGCAGTCGGAGCGGACCGCGGGGCTCATGAAGAGAGGCTAGTTTGTGGGCGCCTTGCCTGGCGCCCACGAGAGAGGCAACAGAGTAGAGACTACTCGTGGATGCGCGTACCGGAGAGGCCGGCCATGGTCTCGGCGGCCTTGTCCAGTGCGCCGATGATGCAGGTGCGGCCCTTGCGAGAACGGGCGAACTTGATGGCAGCGCGGACCTTGGGCTCCATGGAACCCTTGCCGAACTGACCCTCGTCGGCCAGGCGCTCGGCCTCGTCGGCGGTGAGGTCCTCGAGCTCCTCCTGGTTGGGCTTGCCAAAGTTGATGGCGACATGCTCAACGGCGGTCAGCAGGAACAGGACGTCGGCGTCGCAGTCCTCGGCCAGCAGCTCGCCGCCCAGGTCCTTGTCGATGACGGCGGGGACGCCCTTGTAGCAGCCCTTGTTCTCGTAGTCGCGGACGACGGGGATGCCGCCGCCACCGCAGGCGATGACGATGAACTCGTTGTCGAGCAGGTTGAGGATGGAGTCGGCCTCGACAATCTTCTTGGGATCGGGGGAAGCGACGACGCGACGCCAGCCGCGGCCGGAATCCTCGACGAAGACCTTGGAGGGATCCTCGGCCATGAACTCCTTGGCCTGCTCCTCGGTATAGAAGGGGCCAATCGGCTTGGTCGGGTTCTTGAACGCGGGATCATCCGGGTCGCACTCGATCTGGGTGACGACGGTGGCGGCGTGCCAACGCTTATAGCGCTTGTGCATCTCGCGGCCGATGCCCTGCTGCAGGTGATAACCAATGTAGCCCTGGGACATGGCGCCGCACTCGGGCAGCGGCATCTCGGGGGTGCCGATGGCGTCGTGGGCAGCGGCGAAGGCGTTCTGGATCATGCCGACCTGCGGGCCGTTGCCGTGGGTGATGATGATCTCGTTACCCTGCTCAATCAGGCCGAGAAGAGCATGAGCGGTGTTGCTCACGGCCTCGATCTGCTCGACGGGGTTGTTGCCGAGGGCGTTGCCGCCAAGGGCGACGACAATACGATCGGGCTTACCGTAGGGTTTGGACATGCGTGTCTCCTTATCGAAGAGTGGCGTACATCACGGCTTTAATGGTATGCATGCGGTTCTCTGCCTCTTGGAAGACGCGAGACTTATCGGACTCGAAGACCTCGTCGGAGACCTCCATCTCGGTTACGCCGAACTTTTCCGCGATTTCCGCTCCGATGGTGGTCTTGGTATCGTGGAAGCTCGGGAGGCAATGCATGAAGATAGCGTTGGGATTTGCCTTCGCCATGACCTCCGAGGTTACGCGGTACGGGGAGAGCAGCTCGATACGGCTCTTCCAGAGCTCCTCAGCCTGACCCATGCCAACCCAGACATCGGTGTAAATAACATCGGCATCCTTTACGCCTTCATCGATGTTGTCAGTAAGCTGAATGGTGCAGCCATTTTCCTCGGCGATCTTCTGGCAAGTCTCTAGCAGCTCGGGATCAAAGTGGGTAGCGCCCTCAACGTCGCCCTTCGGCCCACAAGAGCAGAAGTTGATGCCGAGCTTGGCGCAGATAACCATGAGGGAATCGCTTACATTGCCCTGCTCCTTGCCGAGATAGGTCAGCTTGAGGCCACGCGTGTCGCCGAATTCCTCGCGCATCGTAAGGATGTCCGCCAAAGCCTGGGTCGGGTGGTACTCATTGGTGAGACCATTCCACACGGGAACGCCGGCTTTATCGGCAAGCTCCTCAACAATGGACTGGTCAGAGCCGCGATACTCGATACCGTCGTACATGCGACCAAGCACGCGGGCGGTATCCTCAATGGACTCCTTTTTGCCCATCTGCGATGAACCGGGATCAAGGTAGGTTACACCTAAGCCGAGATCCATACCGCCCACCTCGAAAGCGCAGCGCGTACGCGTCGAAGTCTTTTCAAACAGCAGAACGATGTTCTTGCCCTCAAGATAACGATGGGGAGCGCCCATGCGCTTGAGATTCTTAAAGTCCTTCGAAAGCTCGAGCATATACTCGATCTCCTCGGTAGTGAAATCGAGCAGGGTCAGAAAACTACGACCAGAAAGATTCAGTGCCATGATAGGTTCCTTTCATTATTAACCTAATTGATGAGTGCGCGGCGCGCGAAGAACGCGCATCCGCGCATCTCGGACCAGAACGGAATTAAATCTCTTCGCGCCAGAACGGCATGGTCATGCAGCGCGGGCCACCACGACCACGAGACAGCTCTTCGGAAGGAGCAACCAACAGCTCAACGCCCGCCTTATAACGCGCATCATTGGTAACAACGTTGCGCTCATAGACGCACACCTTACCCGGCGCAACAGCAAGCGTGTTGGAACCATCGTTCCACTGCTCACGGGATGCCTCGATCGGATCGCCGGCACCGCATTCGATCATCGTGATATGGTCGATACCGGTTGCCATTTCAAGAATCTGCTGAATCGTTCCCTCGATCTCCTCGATAAAGACCTCGCCATCCGAATCACCCTTGGTGAGTCGATAGGCACGAAGTGTCTCGTAGATACCGGGGTAGACGGTAAACTTATCGTAATCAACCTGAGTACAAACCGTATCAAGATGCATATAGGCATAGCCGTGGGGGATCATGATGGCAAATACCTGCTCGATCTCGGACTCTCCCCTGCCCCACAACAGAATCTTCGCAAGCAGGTCGATGGATGCGGTCTGGGTACGCTCGGAAATACCGATTGCAAGCGTGGTGGCGTTAATGTTCAGAACGTCGCCGCCTTCGATATGCCAATCGCTATTGTGATCGTACCAAAGCGGAGCCCCAGCATAATCAGGATGGTGGCGCATGATCGTCTCATAGAATACGACCTCACGGTTGCGCTGATGCCAGTACATGCGGTTCATCATCGCGCCCTTGCCGACCACAGCGATCGGATCACGCGAGAAGTAGGAGGCGGGCATCGGGAACAAGACCATTTCGTCGGGCTTCAGCTTGTCGCTATCCATGCTCGCAAGGGAACCACTCACATGCGGAATCTCGAGATCGCGTACGTAGAGGCCGCCCATAGCGGTAAGAACAAACTCTTTGTTGTCCTTGATGGAGTCGAGCTTCTCCACGACTGCCTGACGAAGCGCCAGGTTCTCGATCTTGGCCTCGGGAACGAACTTGCTCATAAACTCGGCACGAGAACCCTCAACCTGATCGAAAGTCTCGGCAAGCAAGTCCTCCATATAAACGACCTCGGCGCCAGCACCGCGAAGAAGATTAGTAAACTCGTCATGCTCTCGCTGAGCATACTCGAGATAAAACGCGTCATGAATCCAGGCGCGCTCAAAATCCTCCGCCTTCATGTTTACCAGGTCCAAGCCCGGTCGGTGCACGCATACCTTCTTGAGGGCACCAATTTCGCTATGAACGTTCAGACCTTTGCTCATCATCGTTCCTTTCTGGATTAGAGCTCAATTGTTATTGCAATGGCTTACAAAGTTGTCGTTTCGTTTGCTAGACAATCGGAAGCAGACCGGATACCGCGGTAAATACGAGACAGACCGCACTGACCACAAGGAAGAACTTCCAGGAAACTCGCCACCACTGGCCAAGAGAGATCTTGCAAACACCAAGACCGGCGACAAGCATTGCGCTGGTGGGGGAAATCAGCGACATCGCTGCAGATCCCATCGAAAGGCCAGTAACCGCAGCTTCTGGATTTAGCCCCATGAGCTCAACCAGAGGCCCAAAGATGGGGATGGTGAGCGCCGCGATGCCCGAAGAGCTGGGAACCAGAATCGAAAGCAAGTTGTCAACGACATACAAAATGCTGGTAAAGAGAACAGGGGGGATTCCGGCAAGGCCAGTCGCAAGAGCGTTTAGGACCGTATCGATAATCAAGCCATCGTTGGCGATAACCAAAATGCCTCGAGCAAGACCGACCACGACCGCAGAGAAAACAAAGTCGCCCAAACCCTTAACAAACTCTGTAGCAATCTCCTTCTCGCTCATGCCCGATACGATGCCAGACAGGAGCGCCATAGCCATAAAGACTGCAGAGATCTCGTTCATATACCAGCCCTGGGTGACAAGACCCCAGACAATGGCGACGATTCCAAGCACGAATACGATGATTACGGCCTTCTGGCGCCCGGTGAAATCGGCTTCGAGCAGCTCGTCATTTGATGCATGCTCTTTGCGCTTCTCGATATCATCAGCGTAAGCAATCGAGGACTCGGGGTTCTTCTTCACCCTTCGAGCGTACAACACGACCCAGGCAATAGCGATGGCGGTCAGCACAACAAGGGCAACAACGCGAAGCCAGAGCTGGGGATTACCCTGGATATTCAGAATTCCCTGAGCAATCAAAACATTGAAGGGGTTGACCGTCGATGCGATATAGCCAATACGGGCGCCAACGAACACGATCATAAAGGCCGTAATGGAGTCATATCCCATAGCCATAACAATCGGCAGCAAGATGGCAAAAAATGGAAGGGTCTCCTCCGCCATGCCGAACGTGCTACCGCCCAGCGCAAAAACCGCCATCAAAATCGGAATAATCAGGATGTCTTTACTCTTGAACTTCTTAACGATGCGCGCCACGCCGCTGGTGATAGCTCCAGTGGCAGTAATGACCTGAAAGGATCCGCCGACAATCAGAATAAAGGCAACGACCTCAACTGCCTGCTGAATTCCCACCGCAGGAGCCTCGAGCACATCGAACAGGCCTTGCTTCAGGTCAACCTCAGCGCCGTCTTCGTCCGCATAAACCTTTTCAACGGACTCATATGTTCCAGCAACAGTGACCTCGCGTCCGTTGAGCTCCTGCCTCTCAAACGAGCCGGAGGGAACGATCCTCGTAAGAGCTGCGGTCAACACCATGAGAATGAAGATAATGGTGTAGACGTGCGGAATTCGTAGCCCACGTTTCTTTTGCACTTCGGCCATTATGCCTCCTTTAGTTTGCAGGTTTTCGATACGAGCTTTTCGCCGGCAACCTTATTATTCGGTTTTCACGCCAGTTGACATTAGATATTTATGCGAATGGATAGTATTAGAAGGCAGACGGGCTTTAGTTGATATATAAGCTCAATTATCGAACTAAATTGATATTTTTTATCAATTGGTGACTTTCAATCAAGAGCTTAAGCCGTCCACCGATACCCACAACATACTCACTTAAACTTCTCCCAGCAGAACGATAATTGACATCAGTCATCATCCGAATTAAAGCGAGCGTTCTAATGCCAATTCATGTCACCAGCGAAATCGGTAAGCTTAAACAGACCCTTTTATATCGACCCGGTATCGAAACCCAAAACTATCCCGAAGGCCATTTTGGCCAAGTTTTTAGCCTAAGACCATCGAGCAGCCTATTTGACTTGGATAGGGCCCTAGCTGAGTGTGATGCCTATACCTCAGTGCTCGAGCATGAAGGCGTAGAGGTTCTGTATCTCGACCAACTTCTTATAGAAGCGCTTGACTCATGCCCCGAAGCTCGAGCATCTTTTGTCGATTCCTTTGTCAATGAATGCGGCGCGATTGGCGCCGAGTTGCAGCAAGCAGTCCGCGAGCATCTTGAACACACCCGATCGGCGCAGGAGCTCGTCTCGGCATCGATTGGCGGCATCCGCCACGGGCAAGTTACATACTGCTTCGACGGCGGGGACAGACTCGCCGAATTAACCGGCGAGGCCTATGCCCCTGACGAGCTGCTCGTAAGTCCATTAAACACCATGTGGTTCGTGCGCGACCCGGTAAGCACCATCGGCTCCGGCATCTCCTTCAACCACATGTATTGGCCCGAGCGCAATCGCGAAGTAGCGCTCTACCAAACGATTTTTAAATACCATCCCAATTTCAAGGACACGCCCTCGTTTTATCGTCACGATTCGACCTTCCATATTGAAGTGGGCGATATCATCAATCTAGATGCTCATAATGTCGCAGTCGGCATCTCTCAGAGAACCGAATCTGCAGCCATCGATATGCTCGCTCGTACCCTCCTGTGGAATCCCGACTCGAGCATCGACGCCGTATGGGCAATTGAGGTACCCGAGCGGAGCCTGTGTATCCATCTTGATACGTACCTAAGCCGGGTCGACTACGATACTTTTGTTGTCGACCCCCAGCTACTCGCGGAATCTCGCTCTTATCAGATTACGCGAAATCGAGCAGAGAATCTCTGCCAGATTCACGCCGTCGAAAAAGGAGTCAAGGAGGCACTGGCCGCCGCGCTCGGCATACCCGAGCTTCGTTTTATTCCCTGCGGTGGATCTAATCCCAATTTGGCAGAAAAAGAGTGCACGAATAACGCAGCCAGTGTGCTGTGCCTCCGACCGGGCAAAGTCTGTGTCTATGAAGAGAATCAAGCGACGAACGCTGCTCTTGAACAGGCCGGAATCGATCTTGTTCCCATTTCCATACACGAGCTGACAAACGGCTTTGGCGGGCCCAACTGTTTGTGCTTGCCACTTAGGCGTGATGAATAACATGGCCCAAGGGGATAACATTAAATGCCTTAGAACCCGCGAAGGCTTAACGCAGCAGCAATTTGCCGACATGCTCGGCGTTACCAAAGAAACAGTATGTCGTTGGGAACGTGGACACACCGCCGTCAAGGTATCGACTCTCGATAAGCTGACCGAGCTTTTTGATGTAACGTTTGATGAGCTCGCCGCAAGTAATAGCGGCCTTGCCTCTGCCGGCTTAAGCACGCGGCCTGAGAAAAGCCCGACCGTAGCCCAAAACGAAGAATGCGGGATCTATAAAATCGTACGCTTCAACGGTGGCTTTAGCCTAAAGAAAAGTGGGCACACCTTCGTTCCAGGACCCGTTCTCGAAAGGCACCCGGGAGGCTTTCTAGTTCAGATGAACAACAGCAGCATGTCACGCTGCTATCCGCAAAGCTGCGTTCTGCTGGTCGATCCTGTTGCTAAACCGTGGAACGGATGCACCGTCGTTGCGATGGTAGACGCATCGGCCATAGTTATTCGGCGATATGAAATCCGAGGGAATACGATTGCGCTGTCAACGTATTCCTATTTGACAGAAGAACCCAACATCACTCTGGACAGGCATCGCCTTCGTGTCTTAGGTGTCGTCGTTTGGTTTCAGGCAACTCACGATCTGACGTACTAGCCTCTTAGTCGTAAATCCCCAGGTGCCGTACCTGCTCGCGGCAAGAGTGCCCCTTTTGACTAGTCGTTTAAGAACGTCCCCGATGACTAGGTGAATAGCAAAAGCCCCGCAGTCGGAGCGGACCGCGGGGCTCATGAAGAGAGGCTAGTTTGTGGGCGCCTTGCCTGGCG
>URFU01000053.1 GCA_900547125.1 uncultured Collinsella sp. | reverse complement strand
CACCTGGCGCGGCGTTGCCGGCTACTCGCCCGCGGGCCTCTTCGCGCTTTGGTCCCTCTGGCAAACCGGTGCCTTAGACCGCGCCGCGAGCGCATCGGGGTCGCTATGGTTTCCCGACTTTGTCGATTGCGCCAGCACGGCGCCATTTGCCGGCAGCCCGCAAGCTGTCTATCTGTCGCTCGGCAAAAAGGAAACCAAGACGCCCAACCGCATGATGAGGCACGTGCTCGACGACCCGCGCGCAATGGAAGAGCTACTCATCGAGCGCGGCATCCCAACAACGAAGGAACTCAACCGCGGCAATCACATTGCCCTAACCGACTTGCGCATGGCCCGCGGCATACACTGGATACTGACGCATTAAATATGGCGCCCACGCGTACGCATGGGCGCCATATTTTTGATTTAGCTGAACACAACTACTACTCGACAGTCTCCTCAAGCTCAGAAACGTCGAACTCGAAGTCGTTACCCGGCAGAATCGCGTTGAGCACGATGCCAACCAGCGAGCCAACGGCAATGCCGGACAGCGAAATGGTCACGCCGCCCAGCTCCAACACGATAGCTCCGGCGGTGCTATAGGCAATGCCGAGCGAAAGTACGAGTACCAGAGCGGCCACCAGCACGTTGCGGTTGTTCTGGAAATCGACCTGGTTCTCAATGAGGTTGCGCACGCCTACGGCACTGATCATGCCGTAGAGTACGAGCGACACGCCGCCGATAACGCATGGCGGCATGGCGGCGATCACGGCAGCGAACTTGGGGCAGAACGAAAGCACGATGGCGCAACACGCGGCAATTCGAATTACGCGCGGGTCGAACACGCGCGTCAGGGCGAGCACGCCGGTGTTCTCACCATACGTAGTGTTGGCCGGAGCGCCAAAGAGCGAAGCCAGAATCGTGGCAAGGCCGTCGCCGAGCAGCGTGCGATGCAGACCGGGATCGGCAATGTAGTTGCGCTCGCAAGTCGAACCGATAGCAGAGATATCGCCGATATGCTCGATCATGGTCGCGAAGGCCAGCGGCATGATGGTGATGATGGCCGTCGTGGCAAGACCGCTATCGAACTGCGGCCCAAAGAGTGCAAACACGGTGTTGTCCCACACGATGGGCAGACCGACCCACGGAGCGGTGGCAACGCCCGAGAAATCAACCTCGCCGAGCGCAGCCGCAACGGCATAGCTCACCACAACGCCCAGCAAAATCGGCACGATCTTGACCATGCCACGGCCCCAGATGTTGCAGATGACGATAACGGCCACGCCAATGACAGCCACAAGCCAGTTGGTCTGGCAGTTAGCAATAGCGGAACTTGCCAGGATCAAGCCGATGGAAATGACGATGGGGCCAGTCACCACCGGCGGAAAGAAACGCATGACACGCTTGGCGCCAAACGCGCGGAAGAGCGCCGCCAGCACCGGATAGAGCAGACCGGCACAAGCTACGCCCAGGCAGGCGTAGGGCAAAAGCTCGGTCTCGCCGTTGGGCGCGATTGCGGCATAACCGGCAATAAAGGCAAACGATGAGCCCAAAAATGCCGGCACCTTACCGCGCGACAGGAAGTGGAACAGCAGCGTGCCCAAGCCGGCAAACAAAAGTGTTGCCGATACCGAGAGGCCGGTGAGCACGGGCACCAGCACGGTGGCGCCAAACATGGCAAACAGGTGCTGTAGGCCGAGCAGGAACATGCGCGGGCGGCCGAGCGACGATGCGTCGTAGATGGCATCGCTGACGGCGGGCGTCGAGGACTGGGACATGGATGTCCTTTCGAATGGAAGGGCGATCAGGCATATCGGATAACCTGCCCGAACGATACGATCCGAACCATTGTACGCGATACACTATGCCTCGCACGCGCCGCCACCTGCAAACACTAGCGCTATTTCCAAACGCGCTCGGCAATGCGCTTGACCAGCGCGATCTTTGCCCATTGCTCATCCTCGGTCAGCTTGTTGCCAATCTCGCAGCTGGCAAAGCCGCACTGAGGCGACAGATACAGGTTCTCGAGCGGCACGTACTTTGCGGCTTCACGGATGCGCTCGACGATAACATCCTCGTTCTCGAGCTCTGCCGCCTTGGTGGTTACCAAGCCCAGCACGACCTTCTTGCCCGGGGCAACGTACTTGAGCGGCTCAAAACCGCCGGCGCGCGGCGTATCGAACTCCAGGTAAAATGCATCGACATCCTCGTTTGCGAACAGGTACGGCGCGATGGGGTCATAGCCGCCCTCGAAGGCATAGGTGGAGTGGTAGTTGCCGCGGCACACATGCGTGTTGATGACCAGATCGTCGGGCTTGTCCGCGATGGCGGCATTGTTGAGCGCCACGCCCAGCTCGCTTACCTTTTGCAGGTCGACCGGGCTCATGCCGGTTTTGGCGACAAAATCGGTGTCGCAGTAGATGCCCCAGGTGCAGTCATCAAACTGGATGTTGCGGCAGCCTGCTGCGTACAGGTCGGCGATCACCGTGCGATAAGCGGCTGCGATGGCGTCGGCAAGTTCCTCATCGGTCTTATAGACAGCGCGCAGGCTCTCCTGCTGGCCGTCGCAGCGGTCGAGCGTGACTTCGGAGAACGTCTGGATCGGCGCCGGAATGGTTTGCCGCGCGACCTGGCCCTCCCCCTCGAGCGCCTTGACAAATTTAAAGTGCTCGACGAACGGATGGTTCTCGCCGCTAATGGGGCCGGTTACCACGGCGGTGTCGGCTGTGGTCTCCTCGTCGTGGAACATATAGCCCGTACGCGAGGTACGGCGTTCAATGCCGTTGAGCCCCCACATAAAGTCGAGGTGCCAGTAACTGCGGCGAAACTCTCCATCGGTAATCACCTGCAGGCCAGCGGACTTTTGCTTGTCCACCAGGTCGCGAATGGCCTCATCCTCGACGGTCTTAAGGCCGGCGGCGTCGAGTGTGCCCGCAGCATAGGCGGCACGGGCGTCCTTTACGGCCTGTGGACGAAGAAAGCTGCCGACGATATCGGCGCGAAACGGCGCGTTCAGCGTGGTTAAAGCACTCATAGATATCTCCCTTTGCATTGGTTGCTTTACTGGGACAAAGTATGAGCGCTCATATAGCCATCGTAAAATATACGTTTATAACAGTTTGATATAGATGCTTCCTATATCAGTTGGGACTACCATGAAGAGATTTGACCTGTACAGGACGCAGCAGTCTAGATATGCTGACGGATCGCGTCGATATAGGCTTGACCGTAGCGCGTAAGCGTCGTGTTCTTGCGCGTGATGATGCCGATCTCCATGTACTCATCCACATCGAGCGGAATCGAGATAATGCCGGGGCCGTTGAGTTCGTGGCTAATCACGCCCGAGCACACCGTGTAGCCGTTGAGGCCCATGACCAGGTTGAACAACGTCGCACGGTCACGCACGCGGATATTCTTGCGGCGCTCAAAGGTCGAGGTCAGCTCCTCGGAATAGTAAAACGAGTTGTAGCTGCCCTGCTCATAGGACAGGAACGGGTAGTCCTCGAGGTCTTCGAGTGTCACGCTGGCGTGGTCCGCCAGCGGATGGTCGGCACACACAAAGACGTGCGGCGTGGCGCAGAAAAGCCCTTCGAACACGAGCTCGTTGGCCGCCAGCCTGCGCTCGATAACCTCGCGATTATGCTCGGACAAGTACAAGATGCCTAGTTCGCTTTTCATATGCGCGACGTCCTCGATAATCTCGTGAGTCTGCTCCTCGCGCAGGGTAAAGTCGTAGCGTGCGGCATCGAACTCACGAATCACATCGACAAACGCGTTGACGGCAAAGGAATAATGCTGGCAGCTCACACTAAAGTGCGGCACCTGCTCGGACGCGCCCTTGTACTTGCCTTCGAGCAGATCCGCCTGATCGAGCACCTGGCGCGCGTAGCCCAAGAAGGTCTCGCCCTCCTCGGACACAATGACACCCTTGTTGGTGCGCTCAAAGATGTGCACACCCATCTCGTTTTCGAGATCGCGGATCGACGCGGTAATCGAAGGCTGCGACACAAAGAGCCGGCGCGAGGCCTCGGTGATGCTGCCGCATTCGGCAACTTTGACGACATACCTGAGCTGTTGAAGCTTCATGATGGCCTCCCTAGACGTCCGCGATACCCGAACCCGCCGCATCTGCCTGACGCATAAACGACGGCATCTCCCCCGTCGCGGCGCAGGCGGCAATCTGATGCAGAGCCCCGGCAACCGCATCGTCTGCCGCAGCGCCGATATGCCAGCGCGCGGCAGCCGTGACGGCCTCGTTGGCATTGGCGACTGCAACGGAGTTGGGGACGGCACCGATCATGGGCAGGTCGTTATCGGAATCGCCAAATACGGCCACCTCGTCGGACGTCAGGTCCAAAGCGCGCGCCAGCTCCAGCGCAGCGCAACCCTTGTCCCAACCTGCTGGAAGAATGTCGAACAGGCGCACACGATTGTTGGGAAACACGAGCGAGAGTTCCGGCACCTCGGCGGCAATGCGCTCGCGCAACTCAGTGAGCTCTTCGCGCGAGCGGGCGCTCCAGATATTCGCCTTAAACACCGGCGCGTCATCGACGACGGGACGGCACGGGGCCTCTTCGCCCTTGAGCCATGCGTTGCCGCCCGACTCCATGGCGCGGCGCACGCGCTCGGGGTCGCTCGTCACGCAATAGGCATCGTTATCCCAAAAGTCGTCACCCAGGCTGTAGACCTTCAGATACGTATCGTCGGTCTCTTGCTCCAAGTAGTCAGCCAAGCGCATAAGGGCGGCGTTGTCGGTCGCATGCGAGGCTACCGCCTCGCCGTCCACAAACATGACCTGGCCGTTGCAGAACGCGCCGGTCGAGAAGCACTCGGAACGATTTTTGAACATCCAGCCCATCGCGGACGGCTGGCGACCCGAAACCGGGCCAAAGTGCAGACCCGCCGCCTGCATGGCATGAATGCCCTCGATGGCGTAGTCGCTGGCGCCGTCATGCCCGGCTGGAATCAGCGTATCGTCCATATCGGTCAGCACAAGTTTGATCATAGAATCCCCCAGTCATTTTCACCGTAACCATTGTAACGACCTGCCAATAAGGGACAGGTTTATTTTGGCAGGTTTTATCTGGGAAAATGCAACGCCCCAGTTGCCCCCTACCAAAATAAACCTGTCCCTTTTTGGCAGGTGCGTTAGTATAGGGAACAACAGATTCGATGCGGGAGTGCCGGCGGTGCAAACCACAAGGCTGAGAGGGCATGGGGCCCAATCCTTTGAACCTGTCAGTTAATGCTGGCGTAGGGAGCATGCCGCCTTTGCAGGGGCGCTGTCTATGCACAGCGCCCCTTTTCTATGCCAAGGAGGCATGTGCAGTGATTGATTCGGAACAGCTTAAGCAACATATGGTCAAGGCCGTGGAGGAGATTCGCGCCACCAATCCGATGGCCGGCTCCATCACCAACACGGTGACGATTGACTTTGTCGCCAACGCGCAGCTCGCCGTGGGCGGTTCGGCCGCCATGGTCTATCTGCCCGACGAGGGCGAGGCGCTCGTTGCCGGCGGCGGCGCCATCTATCTCAACATGGGCACGCTCTTCCCCATCTACGAGCAGACGATTCCCCGCGCGGCCAAGGCGGCACACGACGCCGGCAAGCCCTGGGTGCTCGATCCGGTGGGTCTGGGCATCGGCAGCCTGCGCACCCAGCTGGTAAACGAGCTCAAGCAGTACAAGCCCGCCATCGTGCGCGGCAACGCCTCCGAGATCATCGCGCTCGCCGGCCTGTGGGGTCTTGAGGGCGAGGCAGCTGATCTGAGCCGCGTGCGCGGTGTCGATACCACCGACACGGTCGATGCCGCCCGCGATGCCGCCGTGGCGCTCGCCCGCTACACCGGCGGCGCCGTAGTGGTCTCGGGCGAAGTCGACCTGATCACCGACGGCACGACCGTGGCCAAGTCCCACGGCGGCAGCCCGCTCATGTCCAAGATCACCGGCTGCGGCTGCTCGCAGGGCGGCGTGCTGGCCGTGTACGCCTGCGTCACCGATCCGTTTACGGCGGCAGTCTGCGGCACCGCGGTCTACAACGTTGCCGGCACGCGTGCCGCCGCTGTCGCCGATGCCCCGGCAAGCTTTAAGGTCGCCTTTATCGACGAGCTCTACCGCGCAACCGCCCAGGATATTGCCGACAACCAGCTCGAGCTCGAGGAGGCATAGGCCATGTCCGAGCCTACAACCAATACCGGCATGAACACGCTCGTCGCCGTGGCCATCGCCCCATGCGGCACCGGCGACGAGCTGTCCGCCGAGGTCGCCGAGGTCGTGCGCGTCATTCGCGAGAGCGGCCTTCCCAACCGCACCACCTCGATGTTCACCGAGATCGAGGGCGACTGGGACGAGGTCATGCAGGTCGTGCGCGACGCGACCTTTGTGTTGGCGAGCAAGGGCATCCGCACCGAAGTCGTGCTCAAAGCCGATATTCGACCCGGATTTACCGACACCATGACCGGCAAACTCGAGCGCATGGAAGCACAGATCAAAAAGCAGGAGGAAGCACGATGAGCATCCGCGACAACCTTGATATCTCGGCCTATCTGGTACTCGGCCCCGAAAACACGCTGGGACGTCCCGTGGGCGATGTGGTGGCCCAGGCGCTCGATGCCGGCTTTACCTGCATCCAGGTGCGCTCCAAGGTGGCAAGCGCCCGCGAGATCATCGCACTGACCGGCGACGCCGCGCAGGCAATCGCACAGGCCGGCAAGACCGGTCAGGTCGCCCTGTTAATCGACGACCGCCTGGACTGCGTACTCGCCGCGCGCGAGCAGGGTATTGCTGTCGATGGCGTGCATGTAGGCCAGAGCGATATTCCCGTCGAGGTCTGCCGCAAACTTTTGGGCCCCGATGCCATCGTGGGCCTTTCGGCCCGCTGCGAGGAGATGCTCGAGTACGTCAAGACCGCCGACATGAGTCTGGTCGACTACCTGGGCATCGGCCCGCTCCACGAGACCGAGACCAAGCGCGATTGCGGACGCGCGGCCGACGGCTCCATCATCACCAAAAGCTTTGAGGACCTGGCCGCACTCCACGCGGCAAGTCCCGTGCCCATCGTGGTGGGCGGCGGCGTCAAGACGGCCGACCTGCCGCAGCTCAAGGCCACCGGCGTCGACGGCTTCTTTGTGGTGAGCGCCGTCTGCAGTGCCGACGACCCCTACGCCGCCGCCAAGGAGCTTGTCGACACCTGGCAGCAGGCATAGGCATAGGCCGAGCAGCTGATTCGCAGCCTCATATCTTCAGCAATGGAAAGTGCATCCCGGTTTGGACCTCCATTCCGAGATGCGCTTTCCGCATGCGACCCTTACCCCGCCAGATACGCTTTCAGCGCCGGCAAAGTCGCCTCCGCATCGTGGCGGCCGATCTGGTAGATGCGCTCGAGCTCATCGGGCTCGCGGCACAGCGACGGCACCTTCACCGATTCACTCGGACGCACCACAAAAATTTCGCTGGCAGCCTCGCGACGTGCCAGGTCATCGAGCGTGGCATTGTAAACCTCATGCCGGTGCTCAAGCGCTGCGACAAACTCTGGGTAGTGACGGAACACGCGCCGCAGCATAGGCATCACGCTGTTGGGCTGCTTCACAAAGCCCGCCGGCTGCGTGAGTACCACGATATTGCGGTCATACCCCTGCGCAAACAGCCATGCGCTGGGAATAGAATCAGCCACGCCACCATCCAGATACTTATGCCCGTCAATAGCAACGGGACGCGTTGCCACGGGAATCGCCGACGACGCCCGGATCCACTCGATATCCCTCTCGTCGCCATAGGGCAGGTCGTGGTAGACGGCCTTGCCCGTCTCGATGTCGGTACACACGCACGTAAATCGCATGGGGCAGGCGCGATACGCCTCTAAGTCAATGGGATCGCGCTCGATAGGCACCTCGTGATAGGCAAAATCGGCATTGAACATATCGCCGGTTCGCAACCAGCTTGTCACGCTTGCATAGCGCTTGTCGGCACAATAGGCCTTGTTGTAGCGAATGGCGCGCCCGAGCTGCCGCGATTTAAAGTTGTAGCCAAACGCCGCGCCCGCCGAGACACCCACCATATGGTCGCAGGTCAAACCGTGCTCCATCCAAACGTCGAGCACGCCCGCCGTATACATACCGCGGTAGCCGCCTCCCTCGAGCGCGAGTCCCACCGTGCGCGTCGTATCCGGCTGTGCCATGCGACCATCTCCGTTCCTGCGTTTAAAACCGGAACAAGTATACCCGTCAACATATATCGTCTCAGTCGCATTTTTATCGGACATCGCATCGTCGCGCTGCCGTTTGTCGAATAATGGCCGCCCACAGCATGTGCACCCATATATAATTGTGCGCTGTTGTTTATACTACGCAGTAGTTATCAACAGCGAACATTAGCCGGTAAAGTAACCCAACAACGCAGCGAGGCGGGGGCCTGGATACACGCAAAGCGCCGAACATCAACGCGTGTGCTCAACGAGCTCGCCCGACGCAATTCGCCCGACCTCAGAAAGCCGCTTACGACATGGATACTGTCAGCAATTACACCGAAACGCTCGAAAAGACCGTTCGCGACCTTCTCGAGCGTCAGGATGATCTGATTAGGACCGCCTTTACCGACCAGCTTACCGGACTTGGCAACCGCGGCGGCTTTGCTCGCTCCTTAGAGGAAATCTGGGAGCAGGAACTGCCCGTGACCATGGCGTTTATTGACATCGATAACCTTAAGCACTGCAACGACATCTTTGGGCATGACGAGGGCAACCGCTATATCTTGCAGGTAAGCCTCTATCTCAAGCTGTATATGAAGGTGGACGAGGCGGCGTTTCGCATAGGCGGCGACGAGTTTGCCATCCTGTCTACGGTTGCGACCGAGGACGACCTCGCCGAACGTCTGGAACACTGCCGAACGGTCCTGCTCAAAAACAACGATTCCGAGATGCCTCACTCGTTTAGCTACGGAGTGTCACATGCCGACCCCGCCCTGGGCGAGGTCCCCAATCGCATGACACTCGATGCCGACCATCGCATGTACGACTACAAGCTACGTCATGCCGTACACCTTGATCGGCGCAATATCTCGCAAGTCCACACCGACGACTTCGAAATAAGCGATCGCATTTTCGACGCCTTTTCGATGCTCAATGAGGGCCGCTATTTCTTTATCGAGAACTTGGACAAACATCGCACCCTTTGGTCGCAAGGCGCCTTGCGCGAGCTTGGCCTTCCCTCGGAGCACATAGACAACTGTCGCGATTACTGGAAAACGCGCGTGCATCCCGATGACCTTGAGGCCTACATCAACGACATCGACCAGGTCTATAACGGCACCAAGCACCGTCGCGTCATGCAGTATCGTGTGCGCAATGCCGTCGGCGACTACGTCCTCTGCCGTGCTCGCGGGTTTCGCATCGACGGCGACGAAAATGTCCCCTCGCTCTATGTCGGCGAGCTCGTCAACCACTCACTTGCCGAAACCGTCGACGCCGCGACAGGCCTCGGCACCCAGCGCATGTTGGTCAATGCCATCGACGCCTGTCGTTGCGACCGTTGCGAGACGGGCCTTATAGCGGTGCGCGTTCGTGGCACGACAACGCTCAACGAGCTCTACGGAGCCGCGGCTGTCGACTACATGCTCGCCGAATACGCAGGCCGCATGCTGTCGCTCACCCGCGGCAGGAGCAGGGTCTACCGTTCACGTAGCGTCCAGTTCGTCGTGCTCAGCAACGACCTGGACCACGAGGCATTCGAGCAACTGACCCACCACCTTAAAGAGGCTGTTTTCGCTCCTGTGCAAATCGCAGGCGACACCATTGCTCCCGTCTGTCTTGTCGTCCCGACCTTTTACGAACGCCTGGACTCCCAAGCATCGACTGTTTTGGGCGAACTCGATCGTCGCCTTCGCACGGCCGGCGGACTTGTTCCCAACGACAGTCTGCCCATACCCGAGATGGAACGCAAAGGCGCCGTCGCCGAGCACCTCGATATGCTCACAGGCCTCTACCGCCCCAGCGAGTTTATGCGCCGTGCCAATGCCTTCATCAAGGCAAGGCGCGACGGCGCTTGGTGTATCGCCACCGTCGACATGGGCCACATGCGCCTATTTAACGAATGGTATGGACAGACCGAAGGCGACCGTATGCTTGCCGATGTGGGCACGGTGCTCAAGGATATCGAGAACGCCGACATGGGTGTCGCGGGATACTGGGGACAAGACGACTTTTGTCTGCTCATACCCTTTGAGCACGATTTCGTTCACCGAGTCTATGCGCGCGTGCGCGAGGCTGTAGCCAAGCACGACGACGGCGTAGGCTTTTGGCCGTCCATGGGCGTATGCCCCATCGACGCTAGCGAGGAAATCACCATCGATGCCCAGGCCAAGGCCATGTTTACCAATCGACGCGCCAAAAACGACTTCAAGGAGCGCATTGCTATTTTCCGCCCCGAGGAATATGAGCACGAGATTGCGTTCCACCGCACGCTGACCGAGTTCCAATACGCGCTCTCAAACGGCCGTATCACGTACTACCTGCAGCCCCAGGTCGATATGGAAACCGGTGAGATTATTGGCGCCGAAGCACTCACCCGCTGGATTGACAAGGACGGCTCTCTCATTTCGCCCGCAACGTTTATCCCCGCACTCGAGGAAAGCGGCTTTGTGGTGACGCTCGACAAGTACATTTGGCAGGGTGTCGCCTCGTGGCTGCGCGAGCGCATCGATCGAGGGCTTCGTGTGGTTCCGGTCTCGCTTAATGTGTCGCGCGTGGATATCCTTGCCTGCGACGTTGCCGAGCATATGGGGGCGCTCGCCGCCCAATACAACCTACCACCCGAGCTCATGCGTATCGAGATCACCGAGACGGCTTATACGGGAGAGTCCGAGGCCGTGGACAAACTGACGGCCGACCTGCACACCCGCGGCTTCTCGACCTATATGGACGATTTTGGCACCGGCCAGTCCACGCTCGCGATGCTCAAGAACGTCAACGTCGACGTCATCAAGCTCGACCGCGCCTTTGTACCCACCGACCGCGATCAAGGCCGCAGCACGCAAATCATTTCATCGATGCTCGAAATGGCGCAGTCGCTCCATCTGCCCGTCGAGGTCGAAGGCGTCGAGACAAATGAGCAGGCGAACATGCTACGACAAATGGGCGCCCGCTACGCTCAGGGCTTCCTCTGCTACCGCCCCATGCCGGCGAAGGATTTTGAGGCATTGCTCGATGGTGGCAATAACAACTGATACGCTCGCGCGCAAAACGCCACCGCCGAAGGGGGAATTTGCCTCCATTAGCTGACTTATATCCCCAATTCAAACCGAATTGGGGATATGATACAAACCGTTGTTCCGCCCAAGGAGGTTATCCATCATGAACGAGCCGTATCGCCTGGGCGAGCAATCGATTATTACCTATCTTCAGCGACTTGCGAATGGCATCTCGACCGCCGAACTCGATGTTGCCGCGCTGCCTGCTGAGCTACGCGCCGTTGGTGAGCAACTGCAAAAGACGCATGCCATCCTGCAACAAGAGCGCCAGCTGCTTGAGCGCAACGCCTATATCGATCCGCTCACCAACTTGGGCAACCGCAGCGGACTCGACCGTCACGTCGAGCAACTCTGGCGCAAAGGCGACCCCTTCACCTGCGCCTATATTGACATCGACCATCTCAAGCATTGCAATGATAGGTTTGGCCATGCCGAAGGCAATCGCTATATTCTGAGCATCTGCCGCACGCTCTCCGAAACCATGGAGCACGATGAGATGCTGTTCCGTATCGGTGGAGACGAGTTTGTACTTATCTCGCTCTCTGCAAACGAGACCGAACTCGAGCAGCGCTTGGAGCAGGTACGTGCCGGGCTGATCGAGGCGAGCTCGGGCGGCAAGGCGCCCATGATCGGCAGCTTTAGCTTTGGCTGCTCGTGCGTCAATCCACTTGCCGGCGACACGCGTCGCCAGATGACGATGGATGCCGATCGCAAGATGTATCGCTACAAGCTTATGCATCGCGTGCAGCAGCCGAAAGACAATGACGCGCCGCAGCACCCAATTGCCGAGCAGCTTCCGTGCAACGACCGCGTATTCCAAGCGATCTCTATGAGCTCCGAGACGCGCTATCCGTTTATCCTCAATCTCGATACGGGCGAATCGCAATGGTCGGTCAACGCTGTGCGCGATTTTGACCTGCCCTCCCAGCACCCCTACAACTCACTCGACATGTGGCTCGCCCGCGTTCATCCCGAGGACCGCGACAATGTGCGCGCCGAGCTCGGCATGGTGACAAACGGCACGTGGCACTTCCACTACATGCAGTATCGCGTAATGGATGCCACCGGAGCATACGCGCTTTGCGACTGCACGGGTTACCGCTTGGACGGCACCGATACCGAGCCCAGCATGTATGTGGGCATCATCATCAACCGAAGCCTAGCGGATACGACCGACTCGGTGACGGGCCTGGGCGATATTCACGCCCTGGTCAACGCCATTGGCGAAATGCGCCGCGTGGCGCGCGAGGCAGGCTTTATTGCCATTAAGGTTGACGATATCGCCGAGGTCAATGCCCGCTTTGGATTTGATGCAGGCGACCGCGTGCTCGCCGAAAGCGCCGCTTGCCTTATGGAATGCTCGCGCGGCAAGGGTCGCCTGTTCCGCTCGACGGGGCCGACATTCGTGGCGCTTTTCGATGACTTTGATCCCGAAGAGACCGACGCGATCGCAGACGAAATCGAGCGGTTCCTGGGTTCTCCCGTGCTCATCGGCTCGCTTGAATATCAGCCGCCCATTCGTGTGGCGACGCTTCATCTGGACGCTGTCAATCGACAGCCCGTTTCCATTTTGAACGAGCTCAAAGCGTTGCTCGGTAAAGCCGTGCAGGTGCCAGGTACCAAACTGGATTAGCACCGCGCCCGCACCGCCTCCCCCATCGTGCGATAATCCTCTGCAGAAGTCACCAACAGCAGAGGGAGTTTGTGATGAAGGTTCTTTTGGTCAATGGCAGTCCCAAGGCAAACGGCAATACCGCCCGCGCACTCGCCGAGGTCTCCGAGCAACTCAACGCCGAGGGCATCGATACCGAGGTGTTCCAGCTGGGCGCCAAGCCCATTCGCGACTGCATCGGTTGCGGCCAGTGCGGCAAGCTTGGCGGTCGCTGCACCTTTGACGACGACGTGGTGAACGAGCTCATCGCTGCCGCCGAGCAGGCAGATGGCTTTGTCTTTGGCTCCCCCGTCTACTATGCGCATCCCAGCGGACGCATCCTCTCGGCTCTCGACCGCGCATTCTATGCTGGCAGCAAGGCCTTTGCGCACAAGCCGGGTGCCGCGGTCGCCGTCGCCCGCCGTGGCGGCACCTCGACCACCTTCGATGTACTCAACAAGTACTTCACTATCAACCAGATGCCCGTGGTGGCCTCCACGTACTGGAACAACGTCTTTGGTGCCATGCCGGGCGAGGCCGCCCAGGACGCCGAGGGCTTGGCCACCATGCGAAACATCGGCAAAAACATGGCCTGGCTCCTGCATTGTATCGAAGCAGGACAGGCCACCGGCATCAAAGCCCCCGAAGGCGATCGCGCCCGCACCAACTTCATTCGTTAGAACGGGAGCCGATAAGTGAACGTGCAAATTTTTGGCACCAAAAAGTCTTTCGATACCAAGAAGGCCCAGCGCTATTTTAAGGAGCGCCGCATTAAGGTGCAGTTTATCGACCTTAAGGAAAAGGAGATGAGCAAGGGCGAGCTCACGAGCGTGATGCAGGCGGTCGGCGGCATCGACAAGCTGCTCAACCCCAAAGCCAAGGACGAGGAAACGCTCGCACTTATTCAGCACCTTACCCCCAGTCAGCGCTTCGACAAGCTGCTCGAGAACCAGCAGGTCTTGGCCGAGCCCATCGTGCGCAACGGCAAAAAGGCCACCGTCGGTTATTGCCCCGATGTATGGGGAGCCTGGGAGTAGCTTGTGTTATTTGCCGGCGCGTGGGTATAAGAGCAGGCGTTTGGCATAAGATTCAACTGTAAGCCATGTCTAACAAAGGAGGGCACATGCCCAACAAACCCGTGAAAATCATCATGCTTACCGGATACCTCGGTGCCGGCAAGACCACGCTGCTCAACCACATCCTCGCTAACGACGG
>URFU01000052.1 GCA_900547125.1 uncultured Collinsella sp. | reverse complement strand
GGGGCCGCGGGGGCGTTCGGCTAACTGCGGGAATGGCCTATTTGCTCAATGTGTTCGGCTGAGATTGGAAATCAACCGTCCCACCGGCCGTGCGCAGGGTTACCTCCCAAATCGTCCTCGGACATGTCGGAGCCCCCGCTGCGCACTACGTGCGGCGGGGGCTCCTCCGTCCTGCGGAAAGATTTGGGAGGTAACCCTGTGCACGGCCTGCGGCTACTAAGGGGCCGCCGCACCAACTTGAGATGCTGCGCACACAAAGTTGGGAGGGTCTGAATTGCACTTTGTTGTGCTGGGCCCTTATCCCAATAGAAATCCTGCTTGATACGGCCTCTTTAAAAGTTGCGGTGAAATAGGGACTGTTTTAGCAGTTAAAAGCCCTAATCAGTCCTTATTTCACCGCAACTTATATTGGGGCTCATTGTTGCGCAACTCGAATTTGGATTGTCGATTTACAGTGGCCTCGATGGGAACGCCTATGGTTGTGGGGGCCAGTATGAATTGTCCTTATTGTGGAGCTGAGTTGCGCGATGGCGTGAGGTACTGCACAGCGTGCGGGGCTGCCGTCAATGGCATCTCTGCTGATTCTGAGCTTCGGGTAAAGCCTCGGAACCACGTTGCGGTCATCCTTACCTGCATGCTGGTAATTGGCATTGTCGGCGGTAGCTGTATGGGCCTTCATCTGCGGCAGGTGTTGTCGCACTTAGTATCCGCCCATTCGGAGCACGCCATTGTGCTGGATGTCGCGGCTGCGGGCTGGGACACCGATAACGGGGCATCGCGCGTTCCGATACATATTACGGGCAAGACCATCGACGGAATAACGATCGACAGGATTGAGTTCGTCGCCTCCGATGGCTCTGGCATCAATCTCATACAAGGTGTCTACACGCTCGAGGCAGCAGGTTCCCCTATCGCGGCGGATGGCACGATCTATCAAATTCCATGCACGAGTGCCACACTCGTCCTCGATGATGCCTTTGCCATGGGTGAAACGATCGATCTGGCCGAGCTTGCAGAACAGGATTCAATTCTCACCTTCTGCCCCATTGATGCCGCCGATGTGACCAATGACGAAATCTATGATGCCGCTTTGCTCGCCATGACATACAGAGGCAGCGATGCCCCCGATGTCGCTGCGCTGTGCCAAGCCGCAATCAATCGTCGCGACGGAGCCAGCACAAGCGGGAACTCCTTCGGAAGTTGCGGTGAAATGCGGATTAATTGAGCCTTTAGGCTGGCAAAACAGTCCTTATTTCACCGCAACTGAAACAGGGGCGCCCTCCAAGAGAGCGCCCCTGCCGGGTTTCCATAGTACTGGCGAAGCAGTCTTTGAAATCCGCCTTGCCTTATGCCAAGAACTCCTTGGTGGTCGCCACGATGTTGGCGGCGTCCAGGCCGTACTTGTGCAGGAGCTCGGCACCCGGGCCGGACTCGCCGAACGTGTCGTTGACGCCGATCTTCTTGAGCGGCGTCGGGCACTGCTCGCACAGGACGTCGGCAACGGCGCTGCCCAGGCCACCGATCACGGAGTGCTCCTCGACGGTCACGACGTGGCCGGTCTTGGTAGCGCTCTTGACGACCAGGTCGGCGTCGATGGGCTTGATGGTGTGCATGTTGATGACCTCGGCGTCGATACCCTCGGCAGCGAGCTGCTCGGCGGCCTCGAGGGCCTCGCCGCCCATCAGACCGCAGGCGATGATGGTAACGTCGGCGCCCTCGCGCATAACGATGCCCTTACCCAGTTCAAACTTGTAGGTCTCGGGATCGTTGATGACCGGCGAGGCCAGGCGGGCAAAGCGCATGTACACGGGACCGTCGCACTCGTAGGCGGCGCGCGTCACGGCGCGGGCCTCGACATCGTCGGCGGGAACGATGACGGTCATGCCGGGAATGACGCGCATAAGGGCGATATCCTCGCAGCACTGGTGCGTGGCACCATCCTCGCCCACCGAGATACCGGCGTGCGTGGCGCCGATCTTAACGTTGAGATGCGGGTAGCCGATGGAGTTGCGGACCTGCTCAAAGGCGCGGCCGGCGGCAAACATGGCAAAGCTGCTCGCAAAGGCAACGCGACCGGTGGTTGCGATACCGGCGGCAACACCCATCAGGTTGCTCTCGGCAATGCCCACATCGAAAAAGCGGTCGGGGCGGGCTGCCTTGAACTTGCCGGTCTGCGTGGCGGCGGCCAGGTCGGCGTCGAGGACCACAAAGTCATCGTGCTCGTTGGCGAGCTCGACGAGGGCCTCGCCGTAGCTTACGCGCGTGGCGATTTTCTTGACATCTGCCATCCTAGAGCTCCTCTCCGGCGGCCGTGAGCTCTGCCATGGCCTGCTCAAACTGTTCATCGTTGGGGGCCTTACCGTGCCAACCCACCTGGTTCTCCATAAAGGAGACGCCCTTGCCCTTTGTGGTCTCGGCGATAATGGCGGTCGGCTGACCCTTGGTGGCGCGGGCCTCGGCAAAGGCGGCGCGGATCTGATCGAAGTCGTTGCCGTCGGCAAGCTCCACCACGTGGAACTTAAAGGCGCGGAACTTGTCTGCCAGCGGCATGGGGTCGTTGACCTCCTCGAGGGGGCCATCGAACTGCAGGCCGTTGTGGTCGACGATCAATCAGAGGTTGTCGAGCTGCTGGTTGCCGGCAAACATGGCAGCCTCCCAGACCTGGCCTTCCTCGCTCTCGCCATCACCCAGCAGGGCGTACGTGCGGTAAGTATCGCCCCAGTGCTTAGCGGCAACGGCCATGCCCACGGCGGCGGAGATGCCCTGGCCCAGCGAGCCGGTGGACATATCGACACCCGGGGTGTCGTTCATGTTGGGGTGACCCTGCAGGTGGCTGCCGATATGGCGCAGCGTCTCGAGGTCCTCCTTGGGGAAGAACCCGCGCTCGGCGAGCACGGCGTACAGGCCCGGAGCGCAATGGCCCTTGGAAAGCACAAAGCGGTCGCGATCGGCCTTGCGGGGATCGGCCGGGTCGACGTTCATTTCCTCAAAGTACAGATAGGTCATGATGTCGGCAGCGCCGAGCGAACCGCCCGGATGGCCGGACTTGGCAGCGTGCACGCCGGTGACGATGCCCTTCCTTACCTCGTTGGCAACCTTTTTGAGCTCTTCGTCGCTCATTGTGCCTTCCTTTCATCCTCTTAAGACAAGATGCGCACGGCACAGAAGGTAATCCCAACACAGCCGCAATGCACGTACGTCATTCATTATGCTGGAAACTGAAGGCTTTACCAGAGTTTTTATCATTATTTGAACAATTTAGCAGGCAGAACCGCTGATGAAACGGTTTATCAATGTGAACGTCTTTTGGATGGAACGCGGTCGACCCTACGCGCTAATGTCCTTGAATCCCTCGCCGAAGGCTTCCGTAACGTCAGCGACCGTCACAATGGCGTGAGGATCGCGCTCGCGCACGATCGTCTTGAGGGTATTGAGCTCTCGACGGCTCACGATGACCATAACCACCGGCTTCTCGGCACCCGAATACATGCCAGTCGCCTTAAACTTGGTACAACCACGACCCAGGCCATACATGATATCGGCAGCGATATCAGGGAACTTGTCCGAGATGATGAGTACCATACGACGTTTGTTGCCACCATCGACCACGGCATCGATCACGTAGCCGCTAATGACCATCGAAAGGCCTGCATACAGTGCGTTTTCGATTGAAAAGACCGGAGCCGATAGCGCGCATACGGCAACATCGATCGCCATGACGGTCGAGCCCACCGGCAGCGAGGTATTACGCGAGATGATTTGGCCAATCGTGTCCGAGCCGCCGGTGTTGGCGCCGGCGCGCAACACCATGCCGTAACCGATGCCTGTAATAATGCCGCCCCACATGGCAGGGAGCATCAGGTCCGCATCCGCCAGAGGTGCTACAAACGGGGCGAACAGATCGGTAAAGAAGCCCAGCAGCACAAAGCCCGTCGCGGTCTGCACCACGTAGAACATGCCACCCTCGCGCATAACGACCAGCAGCAGCAAGGCGTTCATCACGATCGTCTGAATACCAACGGGAAGCGATAGGCCGCGCGATGCACCGACCGCCTGGATAATGGTGGCAAGGCCCGTAACGCCACCGGCGGCAAGACCGTTGGGAATCAAAAACAGGTCGGTCGCGATGGCGGCCAAGGCACACCCCAACATGATCTGGGGCAAATCGTGAAAGAAGTTCATCGAAAGAATGCGCTTGATGTCCAGACGATATGCCATGCTGCCTCCCTCAAAAAAGCGCACCCAAACGGATGCGCTTCGAACTTCTTGCTGTATTCGATTCTAACGATTCGCCGAACAAAAACCACCCCTGCGCAGGGTTTATTCTGGATACAAACCCGTCCAACCGTTGGGCTTGGCATCGGCTTGAAGCCGCCCGATGTTTTAGACCTCCGAGCCTTCTGCATCGGCGTTGCCGGTGGCCCAGCGATGGTAGCCAATAACAAACGGGTCCAGGTCGCCATCGTCAAGAACGGCCTCGACATTGCTGGTCTCAACGCCCGTGCGTAGGTCCTTAACCATCTGATACGGGTAGAGCACGTAGCTGCGGATCTGGTTGCCAAAACCAATCGTGGTTTTGGGTCCGCGAATCTCATCCAGGGCCTCGGCGCGCTTCTCGAGCTCAATCTCGTACAGGCGGGCCTTGAGGATCTGCATGCACGCGGCCTTGTTCTGAATCTGGCTGCGCTCGTTTTGACAGGTAACCACAATGCCGCTGGGGAAATGCGTCACGCGCACGGCGGAGTCGGTGGTGTTGACGCCCTGACCGCCCGGGCCGCTCGCGTGGTACACGTCCACGCGGATGTCATCGGGGCTGATCTCGATGTCGATATCATCGGGTAGCACGGGGATGACCTCGACGCCGGCAAACGTGGTCTGGCGGCGCTTCTTGTCGTCGGTGGGGCTAATGCGAACCAAGCGGTGGACGCCAGCCTCGGCGCGCAGCATGCCAAATGCGTCCTTGCCCTCGACGGTAAAGGTCGCGCGGTCGATGCCGATGACCTCGGCCGCGGG
This sequence comes from uncultured Collinsella sp., assembly GCA_900547125.1. Taxonomy (GTDB): domain Bacteria; phylum Actinomycetota; class Coriobacteriia; order Coriobacteriales; family Coriobacteriaceae; genus Collinsella. Next base: position 9,351 of record URFU01000052.1, on the reverse strand, counting down.
ACAGTCGTTGATGGTGACCTTCCAGCCGCGACGCTGGCAGTACTTCATGTACATCTTAAAGAGCATGAAGGTCCAGTCCTGGGCCTCCAGACCACCCTGTCCGGGCTTGATGGTCACGATGGCATCGCCGTGATCGAACTCACCGGTAAACCAGCTCGAAAGCTCAAGCTCATCGATGGCACGGGCCAGGCGCTCAGCCGTGGCTGTAGCCTCCTCGCGAAGGGCGACGGCATCGGGGTCATCCCCCATCTCCTCGGCAAGCTCCAGCGCGGCGCGGGCATCGGAAAGCTCGCCCCGCGCGGTATCCACGGCAGCGATATCTTCCTTGGTACGCGCGATCTCCTCCATGGTGGCACGGGCGGCGTCGGCGTCATCCCAAAAGCCAGGGGCAACACTTTTGGCCTCGAGCTCGGTCACGCGCGTGCGCTTTTCGTCCAAATGGAGATACGACTCGACCTCGCCGAGCCGGTCCGCGAACGCGTCCAGCTCGGCGGGCGTTACCTCTAAAGCCTCAGCCATTAACGATTCCTGCCGTGGCAGTACTTAAACTTCTTGCCGCTACCGCAGGGGCACGGGTCGTTGCGGCCCACGTTGACGTACGGATCGTCGCTCTCGGACTTGCGATAGGTGGTCACCTTGCCACCGTTGTTGATGGCAGCCGGTCCGCCTTGGACAGCCGTGCGGGCCTGCACCTGCGCCTGCTTGCGCAGCACCGAGTCGCCGTTGTCACCATCGACCTCGGCAGGACCGGAGAAGTGCGCGCCCTCGAGCGCGGGCTTCTCCTTGTGCTCCACGGCACGCGGGGCAGCCTTGATCTCGATGCGCAGAACCGTGCGCAGGTAATCCTCATACATGGTATCGACGAGTATCTGGAACGCGCCGTAGGCCTCGGTCTTGTACTCAACCAGCGGGTCGCGCTGGCCAAAGCCGCGCAGGCCGATGCCGGTCTTGAGGTAGTCCATCTCCTGCAGGTAGTTCATCCAGCGGGTATCGATGACGCGCAGCATGACCTGGGTATTGAGCTCGCGCATCAGGTCCTCGCCCAAGCGCTCGGCCTTCATGTTGTAGCACTTCTCTACGTAAGCCAGGACATCGGCAGCAAGGGCTTCAAAGTCCTCGTCGGGGAACTGAGGGGTATCGATATGCCCGGTCAGCTCGACGACCCACTTACGCAGACCCTCAAGATCGCGCTCGCCCTCGTGGCTGTCCTTGGTGCAGAACTCCTGCACGCAGCGGTACACGGTATCGTGCATGACCTCGGTGATGTGGTCGGTCAGGTCCTTGCCGTCCAGAATCTTGTTGCGCTCGGCGTAGATGACCTGGCGCTGCTTGTTCATAACGTCGTCGTACTCAAGAACGCTCTTACGCATGGAGAAGTTGATGCTCTCGACCTTGTGCTGGGCGCTCTCGACGGCCTTGGAGATGATCTTGTGCTGGATGGGCATGTCGTCGCCCATGTCGGCCGTGACCATCATCTTGGAGACGCGGTCCATCTTGTCGCCGCCGAACAGGCGCATGAGGTCGTCCTCGAGCGACAGGTAGAACTGGGTCTCGCCCGGATCGCCCTGCCGGCCGGAGCGGCCGCGCAGCTGGTTGTCGATACGGCGGGACTCGTGGCGCTCGGTGCCGATGACGGTCAGGCCGCCGGCGGCAAGCACGCGCTCGCGCTCGGCCTTGCAAGTCTCCTTGGCCTCGGCGTTAAACTGCTCGAGCTGCTCGGGCGTCACATCCTCCATGGTCAGACCCTCGTACTCCAGGCGCTCGCGCACCAGCTCGTCGGGGTTGCCGCCCAGCAGGATGTCGGTACCACGACCGGCCATGTTGGTAGCGATGGTCACGGCGCCGTAGCGTCCGGCCTGGGCAACGATGTGGGCCTCGCGTTCATGGTGCTTGGCGTTGAGGACCTCGTGTGCGATGCCGCGCTTGGTAAGGGCGGCGGACAGCTTCTCGGAACTCTCGATGGAGACGGTGCCCACCAGGACCGGCTGGCCCTTGGCGTGACGCTGCTCGACATCGTCGGCGACGGCGTTGTACTTGGCCTGAATGGTGCGGTACACCAGGTCCTCGTGATCCACGCGCTGCACGGGCTTGTTGGAAGGGATGACTTCGACGGGCAGCTTGTAGATCTCGCGGAACTCGGCATCCTCGGTAAGTGCCGTGCCGGTCATGCCGGAGAGCTTGTCATACAGACGGAAGTAGTTCTGCAGGGTGATGGTGGCGAGTGTCTGGTTCTCCTCGCGTACGAGCACGCCCTCTTTGGCCTCGATGGCCTGGTGCAGGCCCTCAGAATAGCGGCGGCCTTCCATAATGCGGCCGGTGAACTCGTCGACGATCTTGACCTCGCCGTTGGTGACCACGTACTGCTTATCGCGGTGGAACATGTACTGGGCCTTCAGCGCCTGCTGCAGGTGGTTGACCAGCTGGCCGGAGAGATCGGCATAGATGTCATCGATACCCAGGCGGCGCTCGATTTTCTTAAGGCCGCGCTCGGTGGCGGCAATGGTGTGCTTGGCCTCGTCCATGACGTAGTCGCCCGTGGGCTCCACGTCCTCGGTGGCGGTGAGCATGTCGTGCGACACGTCCTCGCCGCGCTCAAGGCCACGCACGGCACGCGCGAAGTCCTTGTAGGTACTGGCGGACTTGGTGCCAGCGCCCGAGATGATCAGCGGGGTGCGGGCCTCATCGATCAGGATGGAGTCCACCTCGTCGACGATGGCGTAGTTGTGCCCGCGCTGCCCGCGCTGCTCGGGACGGGTGACCATGTTGTCGCGCAGGTAATCGAAACCGAACTCGGAGTTGGTGCCGTAGGTGACGTCTGCCTGGTAGGCCGGACGCTTGAGCTCGAGCGGCATGTTGTTCTGGAGCAGACCGACGGTCATGCCCAGGTACTTGTAGATGCGGCCCATCCACTCGGAGTCGCGCTTTGCCAGGTAATCGTTGACGGTAACGACATGCACGCCCTTGCCGGCGATAGCGTTGAGATAGCCGGCCAACGTGGAGACGAGGGTCTTACCTTCGCCGGTCTTCATCTCGGCGATGTGGCCCTCGTGCAGTGCCATGGCGCCAATGAGCTGCACGTCAAAGTGGCGCATACCCATGGTGCGCTTGGAAGCCTCACGCACGGTGGCAAAGGCCTCGGGGAGCATGTCGTCGAGCGACTCGCCGTTGGCGTAACGCTCGCGGAACTTATCGGTCTGGCCGCGGAGCTCCTCCTCGGTCATCTTCTCAAACTGGGGCTCAAGACCGTTGATCTGGTCGACGATCTTGTAGTAGCGCTTAAGGTCCTTATCGGATCCAAAGGACAGCAGCTTTGACATGAATCCCATGTGGTTTTCCTTTTTGGCCATCGCCCACGCCGTGCAGCTGCGGGCGAGTTAAACACAGATGATTGTACTTTAGCCAAACAAGGCGCGGCCTATACGGTCGACCTCGACCGCCACGTAATAACTACGACCAACCTGCCAAAAAGGGACTGGTTTAATTTGGCAGCTTTTATCTGGGAAAACGCTGTCTCTCTGCCATTTGGCGCAAACGAACCTGCCCCCTCGCACCAATCTGGTGCCATGGGAACAGGTTCGTTTCACCAATAGAAAAGGGCCGTGCACCCAAATGGATGCACGGCCCTCATGCCATGAATGCGAGTGATTCCGCGGCGAGCTATTTACTCAGCAGCCTCGGTGGTCTCGGCCTCGGCAGCGGCCTCCTCGACGGGAGCCTCTGCGGGAGCCTCAGCAGCCTGCTTGGCAGCCTCCTCGGCGAACTTAGCGGCACGCTTAGCCTTCTCGGCAGCCTTAGCCTCAGCGGCGGCCTTGCGAGCGGCCTCGGCCTCAGCAGCCTTGGCAGCCTTGGCAGCCTTGGCCTCCTCGGCCTTCTTGAGCTGGGCGGCAGCGGCGCCACCGAACTTGTCGGCGAAGCGCTGGACGCGTCCACCGGTGTCGACGAACTTCTGCTGGCCGGTGTAGAACGGGTGGCACTCGTTGCAAAGCTCAACCTTCATCTCGGACACGGTAGCGTGCGTCTTGAAGGTGTTGCCGCAGGAGCACGTCACCGTGCACTCGACATACTGGGGATGGATACCCTGCTTCATGGTAGGACTCCTTATTGGTCAGGCGCTGGTTACCGATCAGCGCATAAGGCGTCTTGGTTTCCGACCAAGACAACAAACTCGGCTATGGTACCACGGCGCCGCGTGTCCCACAAAAGGTTCACGGTCTTTTCGGAACGACACGAATCTGACCCATCGAAACACATCTCCACCGTTCCTTCAACTGGGAAAATGCCGTCCCCGGGGCCTGAGAAGGGCCCCGGGGACGTTCGACTGACTGCGGGAACGGCCTTTCCGCTCAATGTGTTCGGCTGAGATCGGAAATCAACCAAACTGAACTAGGTTCAGTTGACATGGTTAAAAACGAGGGGCGACGCTTTTGCGTCACCCCTCGTCCCGGCCGGTTGCTTTAGTTGTACACACGGTAGTTACACTTGAACTGGGTTATGTGTCCATAGCTGGAGCGGTACCAACCCGATGTATAGCTGATTACTTCTGGGCCTAGATATTCGTATCTCTTGTTGTAGCGAAGCTGACGGTAGGTCGTGTCGTACTCTGCTACGTAAAACGTGTCTCCAGAGAAGGCTTTGTACCGGTCCTTAACCGTCGAAGCCATGTACGCGGGTTCGACATCGCCTTTCTCCCCGTTGAGCGCATAGACGGGTGCCGCGATTCCGCATAAAGCCGTTGCCACGAGGATGGCGTAGACAGCCATGCGCGACGCATTGGACTTCAGCTGTTCAAATAGTTTCATGTCATTCACCTCCCTCGTATGTATCGAGGTATTCCTGCTTGAGCGTCTGCGAGGACGACTTGATCTTTTCCACGAGCGTGCCGGCCTCGATGAAGTAGAACGAGTTGGTGAGGTCTGCCAGGTCGTCGAGCAGATGGCTTGAGATGAGCACGCTACGTCCCCGCGCCACTTCGCTGCGCATCGCGTCGCAGGAGGTTTTCCGTTTTCCCGGATCGAGGCCGTTCAGCGGTTCATCGAGGATGAGGTACGGGCAATCGGTCGCTATCGCCATGGCAAGCTTTACCTGCTGCTTCATTCCTGTCGAGAGTTTACGGGTCGGCTTGTCGAGATATGGGGAGATTCCGAGGGAGCTGCAGAGCGAGTCGATGTCGGTGGCCGATTTCCACGCCTCCCTAACGAAAGCAAGGTGCTCGATGGCCGATAGCGTGGGATAGAGATCCGCGCTGCCCGAAGAGCTCAGGTAGACGAGTTCTGCAAATTCGGCTGATCGACGTTGGCTGATTCCGTCTGCCGCCAGGCTTCCCGAGCGGATGCGGGTGGGAAATTGGCCCGACAGCGCTTCAAGAAAGGTGGTTTTCCCCGAGCCGTTGGGAGCAATGAGGCCCGCCGCCGTTCCCGGGCTCAAGAAAAGCGATCCGATTGAAAGTATCGTCGTGCTTCCGTATCCCACGCTCACGTCCAGAAGCTCGAGCCCATGGTGCTTTTTCGCGGGTCCAGGCTGTTTGGGCGAACGTGTCGCAACGGCGCCGACCGCAAAAAAGACCGCGACGTATGCCAGGGCCACGGCAAGCATCGATGCGCTGCCTGAACCGGAGCCAATGAATTCTGTCGGGAAGCATCCCACGTAACCCGTTGCCTCGATAGGCGAGAATACGGCCAGCGGCAGGAGATTGAGCGCGGCGTTATGCTCCAGTGCCGAATCGGACAGTAACGGGAATACCGGGGCCGCGACAAGCAGCGCGGAGGTAAGGGGGCCCGCGAGGACGCGCCTCGTTGCGGTCGATAGGACGGCGGAGCAAACGGATATCAAGGTTCCGCCCGCAAGAAGCGCGATAAGCAGGGCTGTGAAGACGTTTCCCGCGGTCGTGGTAGTGAGCGCGCCGTCATGGAAGAAGGCGATCGGGTACCCAATTTGCCCGAAGCCGTTTAGGGCCAAGGCGTAAATGCCCCCGGGTGCGAGGCCGGCGAGGAGCATCGCGGTCCCCGCGGCGATTATCGAAAACACGGTTTGGATAAGGCGCCGGAATTTGGGCACGGGCGCCTTTGCCGCCAGGGTCCCGGGCCTTGTGGCGCCGAGCACGAGTATCGACGAGAGAAGGAAGGGGATGAAGGGAAGGAAGGACGGCGCCGTGGCAATGGCGTAAGGCAGGAAGGAAAGGAATGGCAGATCGCTTGCGGAGGCTGGAATGTGCGTGATGCCGGAGCTGCTCAGGGCACGGCAATATGCGAGCGCCGCGTCATTGGTCTCTTGGTCTCCCACGATGGACCCGGATTGGAAGCCTTCGCCCATGAGCGCGTAGTAGCTCTCGGCAGAATCGAGAAAGGCGGCGTCGGTTTGAGCGGCGAGGGCGGCGTTCGCGTATCTTGCAAGCTCAGCGTCATCTTGCTGCTCTGGCGATAGGTCTGTGCCGCTGGCCTGGGGCGCGCGCGTATTGAATGCGTCGACAAAGCCCTGCATGCCCTGTTTCATAAAGAAGGGCCCGTAGATGGGTGAATTGAACGCAATGGGGATGGAGAAGGCTGCAGCGAGAACGAGCGTACAAATCCATACGGCCTTGTCTCTTAGGATTAGTTTGAGAAGAAGTCGACAGTACATTTAGAAGCACCTACGTTCCTCAAAGAATTGTTAGATTAAAAGTAACAGACCGGATGAAGATACGTGCGACGGGGGCGAGGAGAATGGCTGGGCGGTATCGATATGCGGGTTCAACGGTATCACATTGGCCACATAGATTTTTAACTTGCATTTCTACCCGCCCTTTTCGTAGAGTCGCCGATACGTGCTTAGCGCACCCTCGGCGCGTCCGGCAGGCTTTGCGAAATGGGATCCAGGAGACTTCGGCGCAGCATCATCTTGCGGAATGCTTCTAATGAGCCTCCCATCCTTCAAAAACAGAATCTCATCGCACAGCCTATCGACCGAATCCAAGATGTGGGATGACATGATGATGCACGTACCAGAATCGGCCAGCTTCCTGAGAATCTCGGAATGCAAGTCCACCCTGCTGGGGTCGAGCGCGTTCATGGGCTCATCTAATAGAAGGTACCGCGCGCCCGTCGCATACGCAATCGCCAGGGTAAGCTGCTGCTTCATGCCCTGGCTCAGAGTGCGGATCCTCATCTTCGCGAACTCGCCTATCTGCGTTTGTTCCACTATCTCTTCGATATCGCGAGCATGCGGCCACATATCGCAAACCATCTTGAGGTGATCTTCCGCACGCAATCCGGGATACAGCAGCGTCCCCTCACCAGGTGCATAGAAGATCATAGAACGGACCTCTCTCGCACCCGTACCCTGCACCTCATCCAGAACGATGCTCCCGTCCACGCGAGGACCCGGCAAACCTGCCATCGCACGCAGCAACGTCGTCTTTCCATGCCCGTTCGGAGCGACGAGACCGTAGACCGTACCCGGGGCAAACTCAGCGTTCACCGAATCTACGAGCACCTTCTTTCCATAAGAGATCGTCAGCGTTTGAAGGTCAATCATCGAGATCATCCCCTTTCGATCTTTGGAACACTCAGGCGCACCATCAACGGAGATACGGCGCCCAAGACCACCAGCAGAGCGCCCGATGCGCCGACGACCTCTCCAAAAGGCATCGCGTTCGTCCCTCGCCCAAGGAACCCAATCGTCCCCACCTGGGAAGCGGAATCAAACGAGGCGAATGGAGCCAGCAGCGCGACGCCCATGCCCACGCTTTCAACATGAGCGCTCAAAGAACCCAACACCAGGAGAACCGCGCAAACCATTCCGGTGACAACGGGGTTGCGGCTAATCGCTGCTGTCAACGCAGCGACGACGGAAATCACGCCGTATGCCATGACCAGCAACGGAATACTGCACAACACCGCCTCCCCCACCGTGGACGTTGTCGAAGCTCCCGCCCGAATGAGAGCGACGGGATACTCCGATCCACCCGCACCGTTCTTAATCACGGACACAACGACAGCGGGAACCATCGACACCAAAAGCAGCACCAAGCCAAGCAGGAGAGCCAGCGCAACAGCCGTCAGAAAACGCACATGCGCTGTTGCGGGGATCTGGAGAACCAGAAGGGAACGACACTGCAGGTGGGTGCACGCGAGCGATGTGACAACCACGGGCAACAGCAAAAATAAGGAGGGAAGCGCTGCCTGGAGATACGAAAGGAGGATTAATGGGGGCATCTTCGTACTTAACTCGTAAACCTTGGGGTCCGGCAAGCTCGCGATCGACTCAAGCAGAAGGGCGCGCGCCTCCGCACGAGAAGGAGTCTCCGGCTCGATTCCGATCGATTGCAGGAGAGTCGCATCTGCCGCGCCCAGCTCACCTCGAGCGCGCTCGTACGTCGCAAGGCTTCGAAACCCCTCCGCAGGCATAGGCGCGTACACGAAACCCGAAAGAGCATCCCGCATGTCTTCCAGGGCCGCTTTGCCCTCGACGTCCATATTCGCAGCGTTCTGCTCTAGATACCGATCTATTGAACGGAGCTCCCCATCCCTATACCGAACAGCGGAAACGTTATCAGCGTCAGGAAACATCTCGACCAGAGCCGGGGCCAGCATCGTCGTCGACATTGCAATCGCGCATACGGCGAGGGTAGGAGAACGCAGGAGCAGTTTCCCCATCGTTCTTACGTATGCAACGGCGGAGGCACAAGCGCTCGAACGAGTTGCCGTTCTCGATGCAGTGAAGGAACCTCTCTCAAGACAAATCGGGGATATCGGGCACGCGCAGCCGCTCTTTCCAGCAACGCAAAGCAGGCTAATTGCCAGCACCTCGATCCCGATTGCGCATACGAGGGCAATCGCGCCACGCTCGAAGCAAAGTCCAGGCAGATTCACTATCTGCGTTGTAGGGTACGGGCTATAGGCGCCGACGGTCAACTCAGTGTTCGCATACGTAAGGGGATTCAACAGGGCGAACTCACGTAAAGCGATGGATCTTCCGTAATACCCGGGAACCATCGTCACCCCCATCAGGGCACATACGAACACGATTCCAAGCGTAGGGTTATTGGCAATCTTCACGGCAAGGTGAACGACAAGCGAGATGAACGCTGCCACCAAGAATTGCAAGATGGCCGTCTGCGCGAACACCAGCCAAGCCGGATTGATAACCGGAGTCGCATATTGAATGTAGCCTATCGGATAGAACGGCGAGCCCGGGCCATTCTTCACAAGCGCGGCGAATATCCCAGGAAGATTGATGGCGAGGACAGCAAGCATTGCAAAAACACTCGCCCATACGCTCGATGCAACAAGTCTACCCAGCTCGCCCATCGGTGCCTGGATGATGAGCTTTTCACGTATGTTAAGACGCGCGGCAAGGAACGAGACGGCAACGGCC
>URFU01000051.1 GCA_900547125.1 uncultured Collinsella sp. | reverse complement strand
GGGTATCGGGTTCCCACATTCATCCGCACATGTGCGGATGAATGTGGGAGGTGTTCGGATGAAGTTGATAATTCAGGCGGCCGGTGGGACCAAAACCCCGCCATGCTTCTTATGTGCAGCGAAGCTAATGCTGCTAAAATACAAAGCGCTCATGTAGTTTAAACGTACGACGATAAGGAGCACCAGTGGGTAACCACTTCCGTACCTCCGGTGCGGGCGATGACGCCCCCAAGACGCAGTCAGGCGCCGCGGGCACTCGTTTCGCCACCCCGGATTCAGAGGATCAGCTGTTTAGCCCGATCCCCGCACAGCCGGCAGATCAGGCACAGCCGGCGTCAGATCCCTTTGCCTACAATCCCACCAATGATGTCGAGCTTTCCGAGGCCGCGGGTTTTGAGCCCGTGCAGAAGGTGACCGCTCGCGTGGATCAGCCCCAGGCGGACGCTGTCGCGCCGCAACCTGTCATGGCCGGTATTCCCGACCCCATGGCTCCTGCGACTCCGGCGCCACAGCCTGCGCAGTCCGGTCTTTTTGCCGGTATTCCCGATCCTACGCAGCCCGCGGCTCCCGTAGTCGAGAGCGATCAGGCCGCCGAGGTCGCAAGCCTCGACAATGCGCTCAACAATCCTGACTTTACGTCGGTGTTTGCGCCCATCGATCCGCAGGCCAGCCGCAAGAAGATGGCCAAGCAGGCCGGTGTCGAGCCCGTCATCCTCATGGAGCACGTCACCAAGATCTACCCGGCGCAGCCCAACAAGCCCGCGCTCGACGACATCAACATCGAGATCTATCCTGGCGAGTTTGTCTTCTTGGTCGGTCACTCCGGCTCGGGTAAGACCACGCTGCTGTCGACGCTCAACCGCGACGTCAAGCCGCCGAGCGGCCGCATCTTGGTTGCCGGTCAGGACCTCATGAAGATCAAGAACCGCAAGGTTCCGTTCTTGCGTCGCCAGATTGGTGCCGTGTTCCAGGACTTTAAGCTCCTGCCGCAGAAGTCCGCCTACGAAAACGTGGCGTTTGCCCTGCAGTGCATCGGCAAGCCCAAGGGCGTCATTCGCAGCCAGGTGCCCGAGGTGCTTCGCCTGGTCGGTCTGGCCGATCAGATGGACTCTCTGCCCGATCAGCTGTCCGGTGGCGAGCAGCAGCGTGTCGCCGTTGCCCGCGCTATGGTCAACCGTCCGCCGCTGCTTATTTGCGACGAGCCCACGGGCAACCTCGACCCCGCGATTTCGCTGGGCATCATGAAGCTGCTCGAGCGCATCAACCGTACCGGCACCACCGTGATCGTTGCCACGCACGACCGCGAGATGGTCGATAGCATGCACCGTCGCGTGATCGCTCTCGAGGGCGGCCACGTAATCCGCGACCAGGAGAGGGGGGGTTACGGCAACTATGGCACCAACTAACGTGGGCTATTCGCTCAAAGAGGCTATCAGCCACTTCTTCCGTAACTGGACCACCTCGCTCGGCGCCGTCATCACGATTTTCCTTTCGCTGTTTATCATCGGCCTGTTCATTATGGGTTCCGCGATGCTGAACTCCGTGATCGGTACCGTCGAGGATCAGGTTGTCATCAATGCCTTTATTAGCGATGACGCCGATCAGGCAGACGTCCAGGCCTTTGAGGCCGAGCTCAAGACGTGGAGCAACGTCAAGTCCGTGACCTATAAGGATAAGGACGACGCGCTGGCCGAGTACACGAGCAAGATGTCGGGCAACGCCGACGCCACCATGAGTGCGCTCGACGGCCAGAACCCGCTGCCCGCCTCGTTTGCGATTGAGATGGACGATCCGTCTCAGGTCGAGAGCACGGCCAAGAAGCTCAAGAAGAACGCCGACTTCCAAAAGATCGCGGACGACGGCGACGTCAACGCGAGCGTGCTGTATGGCCAGGAGGAAGTAAGCCGCCTGTTCCAGGTGACCAACTACATCCGTATCGCCGCCGTGGTGCTCGTCGGCCTGCTGACCTTTATCGCGTTCATCTTTATCAACAACACGATTCGCCTGTCCATCACGGCGCGTCGTCGCGAGATTGCGATTATGCGTCTGGTGGGCGCCAGCAACGGCTTCATTCGCGGGCCATTCATTACCGAGGGTGTGCTGCAGGCCATTCTGGGCTCGCTGCTTTCTATCGGTGTTTTGGAGCTGCTGCGCAATCTGATGATTCCGCGCCTGCAGGCGAGCGTCGGCTGGATGTCGTTTGCGCTGCCGATGCAGTACTATCTGGTGACCTACGCCGCACTGATTCTCGTCGGTGTCATTATCGGTCTCTTTGGTTCTGCCATCGCCATGCGCCGTTATCTGCGCGTGTAGGCGCTGCGGATATGCCGTCTGCAACGGGTCGTCTCTTTTGGGGGCGGCCCGTTTTTTGATCCCTAGGGGACGGAGGACAACGGATCATAGCGGCGCTGGGCTATCTATGTGATCCGTTTTCCTCCGTCCCCTAGGGATCATTTGGGTAGACTCTTGGGGTGTAAACGGCTATCGATAGCAAGGAGGCGCCATGGGGCGCAATAACAAGCATAAGCGTGGAGCTCGCAATAAGCGCGGGCCGGTGCGCAGCGAGCGTCGTCCGAGCCTGACTGGCCGCGTGCAGCTCCATGAGCACAGTGCCTATGTCATAACCGAAAACGGCGACTACAAGGTCATGGGTCGCGGTAAGCGTGAGATTATGGACGGCGATACCGTGGCCGTAAGCATTAAGAACAGCCCGCATGGTGAACGTCGCGCCGTGATTGAAGGCGTTGTCGAACGTGCGGCTATAAGCGTGGTGGGTACCTACCAGATCGCCGGCCCGCTCGGGGTGATCGAGCCGCTCGATTCGCGCCTGAAGGCTGACTTCTTTATTTTGCCCGAGGACACTTCGGCGGAGCGCCTGGGTGTGCATCCTGGCGATGTCGTCGTCGCGCGCATTCTGACCTACCCGACGCGCTTGGAGTCGGGCACGGTGACTCTTGAGCGCCGTATCGGCGGTGACGATGCGCCCGATCTGGGCGTCCAATATGTTATGGCACGCTATGGCTATACCGACAGCTATCCCGAGGCGGCGCTGGCAGAGGCAGAGGCACTTTCGCTCGACGTGACTGCAGCGCTTAAAGACCCGCTTCGTCGTGACCTGCGCGATCGCTTTGTCATCACCATCGACCCGGTTGATGCGCGCGACTTTGACGATGCCATCTCGCTCGAGCGCACGCCCGAGGGCGGCTATAAGCTGGGCGTACATATTGCCGATGTTTCGCACTATGTTGCCTGGGATGGACATATCGACCTGGAGGCCCGCCATCGCACGACGTCGGTGTACCTTGCCGCCCGCGTGCTTCCCATGCTGCCCGAGCGCCTGTCCTGTGACCTGTGTTCCCTGCGCCCCGATGAGGATCGTCTGGCGTTTACCGTCGACATCGAGCTCGACGCGCAGGGCCGTGTGCGCCATTACGATCCCTATCCCAGTGTGATTCGTTCGCGTGTGCGTATGGACTATGACGGTGCCGAGGCGCTGCTGGTGCGTGCCGGCGCAGTTGAGTATTCCGTGTTGGAGGGCGCTGCGGAGGATGTCGCTGCGGCCGAAGCCTCGCGCGAGAAAGCGCTTGAGCGCGGGCTTGCGTGCGAGGACACTGCTCACAGCTGTAACGTTGACCTGGCCGATTTCCTGGTCGCCGCAAACGAACTCGCGGAGCTTCGGCGTCGCATTCGTCGCGCACGCGGTTCGGTCGACTTTGATACGGCCGAGATTCGCGCGCTGCTGGATGAGGACGGCGTGCCCGTGCAGATTGTGGCACGCGAGCGCTCCTGCGCAACCTCGCTTATCGAGGAGGCAATGCTGCTGGCTAACGAGTGCGTCGCCGAGTGGCTGGCCGACCGCGATATCGAGGCGTGCTATCGCGTGCACGATGACCCCAGCCCCGACAGTCTGCACGGTGCTGCTGTGGCGCTGGCGCAGCTCGGTATCATCGATGATCGCCGTGCGGCGGGCATTGCCCTGTGAAGTCCCGACGAGTTGCAGGCGGCAGTCGACGCCGTTGCCGGCACGTCTAACGCGCCACTCGTCAACACGCTCCTTCTGCGCAGCATGCAGCGCGCGTTGTATAAGCCTCGCAACGAGGGCCACTTTGCGCTCGCCGCGTCGTGCTACTGCCACTTTACAAGCCCCATTCGCCGTTATCCCGATCTGGTGGTGCATCGCGTGCTCAAGCTGCAGCTGGCATACGAGCAGCTGGGCGGAAAAGACGCCTTAGTGCGTACGCCGAGGCTGATCGGAAAAGGCCGAGAGTCGCTTCCGCGCATCCTGCCGCAAATCTGCCGCGCGTGCAGCGATGCCGAGCGTGCGGCCGACGCTGCCAGCCATGCGACGCAAAAAATCAAGATTGCGCAGTACTACGAGGATCGCCTGGGCGAGCGCTATGCCGGAACGGTCTCATGGGTCAGCAGCATGGGGCTATTTGTGCGCCTTGATCTAACGCAGGTCGAGGGACTGGTTTCCATTAAGAGTTTGGGTAACGAGTGGTTTGAGTTTGACGAGGACGCGCTCACGTTGACGGGTGCCGACACGGGGCGTCGTTTTGAGTTGGGGCAGCGCGTGATTATCGAGGTCTCGCGCGTCAACACTACTCGCGGACATTTGGACTTTAAGCTCATTCATTAACCGGCACGCAGTGAGTATCGGCAGAGCGTAGAGGGCGGTCTTTCGGGGCCGCCCTCTTTGCGTGTCTCTTGATTACCCTGCCATGAGCTCGGCCGCTTCTTCATATGCTTTTGGGAGATAGGACCTACCAAAACAAACCTGTCCCTATTTGGCAGGTTTACGAGAGAGCGGGGATGTTGTGGCAACGGTATATGGGTATGCGCGAGTGAGCTCGCGCGATCAAAATTTGAATCGCCAGTTGGATGCGCTGAGCGCCTATGGCGTGGAGCCGGCGAATGTCTTTGCCGACCGTGCGAGCGGTAAGGACTTTGATCGCCCACAGTATCGGGAATTGCTTCACGCCTTGGCTTCCGGCGACGTGTTGGTGGTGCTTTCCATCGATCGACTGGGCCGAAACTACAGCGAGATACTCGAGGAATGGCGTCGTATAACCAAGGAACTTGGTGCGGCCATCGTTGTGCTGGACATGCCGTTGCTCGATACGCGTGCGAGAGATTGCGGCGGATCGGATGTGACCAGCACGCTGATCGCCGATATCGTTTTACAGTTGTTGAGCTATGTGGCGCAGGTGGAACGAGAGAACATCCACCGTCGTCAGGCGGAGGGAATCGCGGCGGCGCGGGCGCGCGGCGTGCGTTTTGGTCGACCCCGCAAGCCGTGCCCTCCGCAATTTGAACGAGTGCGCGATATCTATGAGGCGGGCAATATTACCCGGAGTCAGGCGGCAAAGCGTTTAGGTGTGTGCGTGGGGACCTTCGATCGCTGGATGCGCGAGACGGAGTAGGGGAGCCGGGGACGCGGACTCAGCGGCGACCGCCGCCCACCCCGACCCGCTTGCCCCCGTTCGCATATGGATGGGCACCAACATCCGTCGTGTCGCCCATACCGTAGAGTTCTTCTTTGTTGGGCTGTTTGCCTCGTTGGCGGCGGTGTGCTTGGATAAGCGCACGACCTGTCCCATTGGCGCCCACGCGAGACGCTGTTAACAACCCTGTTACGAATAATGCGACCTTGATGAATCATTTTGTGTCGCGCGTATTTCCGAGCGGTCGGATTTGAGGGGCGAGTGGTAGAATGCCCGCCCTTTGTGCGCCATGATGCGGCACAATGTACCGTAAAAGCTGTTTGTATCCGGTACGAATCGTTCGTTGGTCTTTAATTCTTCTCAACGGAGGTGTTTGAGATGGCAAACGGATTGCTTTTAAGGCTTCGCGAGCGTGAGCTCAGCGCAAGTCCGGCGGAGCGCAATGTCATCGCATACGTGAGTGCTCATCCGCATGAGGTGGTCGGGCTGTCCGTCCGCGGTCTTGCCGATGCCACGTTCTCCTCGCCCTCGAGCATTTTGCGCTTTTGCAAGCGCTTGGGTTTTGCGGGCTACAAGGAGTTCCAGCGCGAACTGATTGCCGAACTTGCGCTCCTGGGCGACAGAAAGGACGTTGCCCTCGAGGACATCTCCGTGGATGACAGCGTCGAACGTATCGTGGGGAAGGTGATGAAAAGCAACGTGCGCACGATCGAAGCGACGGCGCGAACGCTCGATTACACCGTCTTGGAGCGATGCGCGGCCTATCTTAAGCGGGCACGCGCAGTCAATCTGTTCGGTATCGGTGCCTCTCGTTTGGTTGCACACGATCTGGCACAAAAGCTCATGCGTGTCGACAAGGAATGCCATCTGTACGATGACTGGCACGACCAACTCTTGTGCGCCAAGAACATGCACGAAGGCGATATCGGCATTGCTTTTAGCTACTCGGGCTTAACGCAAGAAGTACTGGACTGCACCGCCGAGGCCCAACGCCACAACTGTCCCGTTGTGGCCGTGACCAAAGTAGATGGATCGTCCAAGCTTGCCACCATGGCCGATGCCGTGCTCGGCGTTGCTGCAAGCGAGCCCTTGGTCCGCAGCGGTGCCATGGCCTCGCGTATGGCTCAGCTTATGGTTGTCGATGCCCTCTACGCTGCTTACGTTGCGAGCGATTACGAACGGGCGACGCATGTCATCAAGCAAAACTACATCGAGAAACAGGAAAGATGAGGTGAACAAAATGCTCGATTTAACAAAATTCACGACAGAACAGCGAAATCAAAAGTCAATGGACCTCGACACGATGACGTCGCTGCAAATCGTCACGACGATGAACGATGAGGATCTTCGCGCCGTCCAGTCGGTCACGAACGTGTTGCCACAGGTTGCCACGGCAATCGACTGGGCTGCCGAGGCGCTCGAGCGCGGCGGACGCGTCTTTTACATGGGCGCGGGCACGAGCGGTCGTTTGGGCGTGCTCGACGCTTCGGAGTGCCCACCCACGTTTGGCGTATCGCCCGATCTGATTGTCGGGCTCATTGCCGGAGGCGAGACGGCGTTTACCAGGGCTGTCGAAGGTGCCGAGGATAGCGAGGAACTTGGCGCGAGTGACCTGCGGGAACATGGGCTCTCCTCCAAGGATCTCGTCGTTGGTTTGGCGGCAAGCGGTCGTACCCCCTATGTGGTGGGCGGCCTCGCGTACGCCAAGGCAACCGGGTGCAAGACCATTGCTATCGCCTGCAACCAGGGGTCGAGGATCGGGGAGGACGCAGATCTTGCCATAGAGCCCGTGCCCGGCCCCGAGGTGCTTACCGGCTCAACGAGGCTCAAGGCGGGAACGGTCCAAAAGCTCATTCTCAATATGATTTCGACCGGTGCCATGGTCAAGATTGGCAAGGTGTACCAAAACTTGATGGTCGATGTGCAGCAAACGAACGAAAAGCTGGTGGTGCGCGGCCAGAACATCGTGATGGAAGCAACCGGCTGTACACGTGAGCGCGCTGTTCGGGCACTTGCAGATGCCGGCGGCCACGTTAAAACCGCTATTGTCTCGGTGCTGCTGGGCTGCGATGCCGAGCAGGCTGCGGTGGCTCTTGAGCGGGCGCGCGGCCATGTCCGTGCTGCGGTGAGTGGCCATGAGAAGAGCAATGCCGATGCCCAATAGGTGCACGGCGTGAGCAGATATGACATCAAGAAGAGATACCCAATACAAGGAGGAGTTATGACGAACAAAGAGCTGGCTCAAAAGCTGCTGGACCTTTTGGGCGGTAAAGACAACGTGCTGGCAAACGCGGCGTGCATGACGCGTCTGCGCGTGACCGTCAAAGATACGGGCAACGTCGACACGGAGGGTATTAAGGCACTCGATGGCGTGATGGGCCTGGTCGAGGACGACACGATGCAGATCGTGCTGGGTCCGGGCAAGGTGAATAAGGTGCTCGAGGAATTCTCCAAGCTCACCGGCCTTGCGAAAGGCGTTGCCGACGAGAGTGTGGTTGACGCTGCGGCCACAAACAAGGCCGCGCAGAAGGCCAAGTACGAGTCCAAGCCGGTTCAGGCCTTCCTCAAGAAGATTTCCAATGTCTTTGTTGCCCTGCTTCCCGGCATTATTGCGGCTGGCCTTATCAACGGTATCTGCAACGTCATTAATGTCTCGACGGCCGGTGCGCTTGCAGGTGAGTGGTGGTATCAGGGCATTCGCTCCATGGGCTGGGCCCTCTTTGCCTATCTGCCCATTTTGGTGGGCTATAACGCGGCGCGCGAGTTTGGTGGCTCCGCTGCGTTGGGTGGTATGGCCGGCATGATGTGCATCGCTAACAGTGCTATGCCTCTGCTCGCGCCTGGCGCCGCCGATCCCAGCACCGCTATTCTGCTGCCGCTCACCAATGCACAGTACAATCCCGCCGCGGGCGGCATGATCGCAGCTCTCATCGCTGGTGCGTTTTTCGCCTGGATGGAGCGTCAGATTCGCAAGGTCATGCCCAACGCGCTCGATACGTTCCTGTCCCCGCTGCTGGTGCTCATCATCGGTGCCTTTGCCCTGATGCTCGTCATCCAGCCGGTTGGCGCTTGGCTGACGACCGCGATCTTTAGCGTCCTCACCTTTATCTTTGAGAAGCTGGGCGTTCTGGGCGGCTATATCCTGTCGGCAGGCTTCTTGCCGCTGGTGTCCGTTGGCCTGCATCAGGCACTTACGCCGATCCACGCTATGCTCGACGATCCCGACGGCGCGACCAAGGGCAGCAACTACCTGCTGCCCATCCTTATGATGGCTGGCGGCGGCCAGGTCGGTGCCGGTCTGGCGCTGTACTTTAAGACCAAGAACGCCAAGCTCAAGAAGTACGTCGCCGAGTCCATCCCCGTTGGCATCCTGGGCGTTGGCGAGCCTCTGATGTATGCCGTTACGCTGCCGCTTGTCCGCCCGTTTGTGACGGCCTGCCTGGGTGCCGGATTTGGCGGTGCGCTCGCGGCACTGCTTCACATCGGCACGGTTTCTCAGGGCGTTTCCGGTCTGTTTGGCCTGCTGATTGTCGTTCCCGGCCAGCAGCTCGGCTACGTTGCCGCTATGCTGCTTGCCTATGCCGCCGGCTTTGTCCTGACGTGGTTCTTCGGCGTCGACGAGCAGAAGATCAACGAGTTCTTTGGCGAGTAGCTTGATGCTGCGCGCTATGTCATTCGAGCGTCATGACGTGCCGCAGATCTCTTGATGCTATGGTTGTGCCGGCGGGGCTAACTGCTCCGCCGGCCTTTTTTAAAGGAGAATCGAAGCGTGAGAACGGGTATTTCTGTCTATCTTTCCAGTCCCCTGCAGGATATCGAGCGGACGATTGAACATGGTGCCGCGGCGGGTGCGCGCTATGCGTTTACCTCGCTGCATATTCCCGAGGATGGGGGAGCGGCATATGCCGATAAGGTTCGCCAGGTGCTGTCGCTGCTTTCCGCTCGCGGTATTGCGCTCATTGCCGATGTGGGGCCGCGCACGTGCGATTTGCTGGGCCTTGAACGCATGGAGGATTTGCGCGATCTGGGACTGGAATACCTGCGCCTGGATTACGGCTTTAGTGCCCAGCGGGTCGCGGAGCTGTCCGGTGTATTTCGCATTGTGGTCAATGCATCGACGGTGAGTCCTGATGAAATCGCATCGTGGCGAGAAGCCGGCGCCGACGTGACTCGTTTCGCCGCCTGCCACAATTTTTACCCCAAGCCTTATACCGGTTTAGCTCTTGAAGATGTTGCTCGGACGAATCTTCGTCTTGCGGCGCTCGGCTTTGAAATCATGGCTTTTGTGCCGGGCGATGCCAACGTTCGTGGGCCGGTATTCGAGGGATTGCCGACGGTTGAGGCGCAACGCGGTCGCGCGTCAAAGGTTGCCCTCAACATGCTTGAGCTCGCACATGGCGCCGATTGCGACATTGTTTTGGTCGGCGACCCCGATCTTTCCGAAGCGGGTTGGGCGCAGTTTGCCCAGATTTCCGCGGGGTATGTTGACATGCCGTGCCAGCTCGACCCCGGATACTCCTATTTGTTGGGGCAAGTCCATCACGATCGGCCTGACTCGAGCGCCCTTATTTTTAGGTCTCAGGAGTCGCGTACGTCGCTTAAGCCAGATTCCGTGCCGACGGATGCCGGTGCAGGTCTGCCGCGAAAGACGGGGTCGATCGCTGTGAGCAATAGCGGCTATGGGCGCTACGAAGGCGAGCTTGAGATTGCGCGGGTCGATCTTCCCGGTGACGAGCGCATGAACGTTGTAGGCCATATAGCGCCCGAGGCGATGGAGTTGCTGCCGTTTGTTAAGCGAGGCTTTGGGGTGCGGTTCGTTTAGCGTGTGGTGCATGGACTACAATTGCCCTATTGCGCGAATGCACCACGTTTGTCGCGTGCTCGCATTGGCCGATCTATATTTGGAGGATTCTCATGACCGTACTGTTTGTTGAATATCCCAAATGCTCGACGTGTAAAAAGGCCAAGGCCTGGTTGGACGAGCATGGGGTTGAGTACGTCGATCGCGATATTGTTACAGATAATCCTTCGGCTGAGGAACTTGCGACCTGGATTGCTCGTTCGGGGTTGCCGGTGCGACGCTTCTTTAATTCGTCGGGCATGAAGTATCGAGAGCTTGGCCTGAAGGCGCGCCTGGACGCGGGGATGACGGATCAGGAATGCTATGAGCTGCTGGCGACCGACGGTATGCTGGTTAAGCGCCCACTGCTGGTGGGAGATGATTTTGCGATTCCTGGCTTTAGGGAAGCGGCCTGGGCCGAGGCGCTGCTGTAGCAACTGCGGAAAGTGCATCCCGTTCTGAGTGCAGATTCCGGGATGCGCTTTCCGTCGGCGGGTTCGCTCCGGTCAGTCCTCGAACTGTGCCCACTTATGCGGGTCGTAGATCTTTACCTGCTTGTTGGGCTTGCCGCTCCAGTACTCTTCGTCCATAAAGGGCAGATATGCCTGAATGCCGGGGCAGATGAACGGAATCCGCTGTTGCTGCAGGCGTTCGCGCTGGCGTCGCCCCAGATGCGTCTCGGATATGACGGTCGGCATGCCGGATAACTTGACGAGGCTCGCCTGGATGCGCTTGAGGTCGGGGAGAGCCGCGTGCCATGACGTCCGCATAATTAAAAACGAGGCGTGACGGTATTCCGCTTGCATCACCGTGATGGCGGGACGGAGCGTGGGGTGGATTTTGTCCCGGTCGGGCCAAGGTCTGGCGGATATCTCGAGGCCCAGGGTCTCCCATAGGTAATCAAGCTCATCATCCATGTCGCCTCGATGTCCGCGCGATAATTGGCATCCTGATTGTGTCACTATTGACGGCGACCAGAATGCAGCAATCTGCCAACGGTAATTACGGTGCGCTTACGGCATTTTGCCCCTTGCATGCGGTCTGGCTTCACAGGTCCTTCATGGGTTGGAGCAAATTGGCCGATTTTCAAAAAAGTTAAAAATGGGGCTTGCGTCACCGTAGAACTTCCCGTATATTTCTTTCTTGCGCAAAGGCACAGCCGAGCGCAGCGATGCAGTCATTGGGATGTCGTCTAATGGCAGGACAGCGGATTCTGGTTCCGTCAATGGGGGTTCGACTCCCTCCATCCCAGCCATTGCATTTGCTACATATGGCCCGTTCGTCTAGCGGTTTAGGACGCCGCCCTCTCAAGGCGGAGATCACCAGTTCGAATCTGGTACGGGCTACCACAAAATGAACGCCCGGGCCTCGCAAGAGACCCGGGTTTTGTGTATTGACCGTATATGCGGCGTCTGCCGTGTTTCGCTCAGATCGAGGAGTAGCCATGGATCTGCCCATCAGCTTGCAAGACATCACGTATGCCGAGAACTATCTGGCGCAGGGCGACCTGGCCACGGCGACGCCGCTGTTGGAGCGTCTGGTTGAGCTCGCCGAGGAGTATATCGATGCCGAGTGCAAGACGGAGGAGAACCGCCAGTACTTTAGCTTCGATAGCAAGTTTGAGCGTCTGGCCTACCGCCGCGTGGAATTGGATCCGCGCGAGCTGGTGCAGGTCGAGGTGCCCTTTGATCGTCTGTATTCCGACATGGCGTATGCCTACATTCGTCAGCTGGATTTTGTGAGCGCTCGTAATGCCCTGATGCAGGCCGTGCGCTGGGACCCCATGAACTGCAACTACCGCCTGGATCTGGCCGAGCTGTTCCGTGCACTCGAGGACAAGCAGGAGTGGGCCTCGCTTTCGTTTTCGGTACTAGAGCGTGCGAGCGACGGCAAGTGCGCCGCCCGCGCCTACGCCAACTTGGGCCAGTATTTCCTTGAGCCCGAGACCGAGAACGTCTCGGCGGCTGTGGGTTGCGCGCGCCTGGCGCTGCGCTTGGCCCCTGGCGACGCGCATACGACGCGCCTGCTCAACAAGATCCATACTGCCTATCCGGATGCCGCCGATGAGAGCGACGCCCACGTGATGGGCGAGCTGAGCCTGCAAGGCGTGCCGACCTCGCCTTCGGCCGAGATTGCCATCTGCCTGATCATGTGTGCGACCGATGCTGCGAGCGACGGTGACAAGCAGGAGGCTACGCGCCTGACGGTCCGTGCCCGCGACCTGGTGGGCGAGGAGGCATGTGCGGCGATCATTAAGCTGGTGCGCGAGAGCGATGCCGAGCTCAACGCCGAGCGCAAGGCAAAGCGCGCAGGCGCCGACAAGGGAGCCGACGGCGTCAAGGAGGCCGGCGATGCCCAGTAAGCGCGAACGCAAGCTCATTTCCAAAAATCGTTCGGCGCATCACGAGTACTTTATCGACGAGACGTTCGAATGCGGCATTGAGCTGAGCGGTACCGAGGTCAAGTCGATTCGCGAGCGCGCCTGTCAGATCACTGACACCTTTGCGCTGATTCGCGGCGGCGAGTGCTGGCTGGTGGGCCTGCACATTCACCCTTACAGCCACGGTGGCGTGTGGAACCGTGACCCCGATCGCCGTCGCCGTCTGCTGCTGCATCGCAAGGAGATTGATTTTCTTGACGGCAAACTGCGCAACCGCGGCTATGCGCTGGTGCCGTTGGAGCTCTACTTTAATACCGATGGTCGTGTAAAGCTGCTGCTGGGCCTGGGTCGCGGCAAAAAGCTCTACGACAAGCGCGAAGACATGGCCAAGCGCGACGTTCAGCGCGAAATCGATCGCGCGCTAAAGGAGCGCAACCGCTAGGCGCTCTGTATAAGTTGCGGTGGAATACGGACTGTTTTGCCTGTTTAAGGGGTTATTCAGTCTCTATTTCACCGCAACTGCGGGCGTCTCATCTTGCTTGCTGTTCTGGCACATATGTCTCAAAGGTGGCGTCCGGTATGGGCGCCGCCTATTTTTATGGGTACATACACCCATGAGGTTCAATCCCGGGTTAGGGGAGTGGTCGTTATGGACAAAACTGCGTTCTTTACCATGCCGAGCGGTCTGTACGTGGTAAGCGCCGCGGCAGACGGGCTGCGCGCCGGCTGCGTCATCAACACTGCGGTGCAGGTGACGTCCATGCCGCCGCGCATCTCGATTGCCGTGAACAAGGACAACGTCACGTCTGGCGTTATTGCGTCTGCCAAGGCCTTTGCGCTGACCGTGATCGATCAGACGGCCGATATGCTCTACATTGGCAACTTTGGGTTCCGTACCAGCAGCGATTATGACAAGTTTGCCAAGTACGAGACGCGCGAGACGGCGCTTGGCATGCCCTATGTTCCCGAGCATGCGGCGGCCTTGTTTAGCTGCCGTTTGATCGACACTGTTGACGTGGGCACACATCTGCTCTTTATTGGCGAGGTCGAAGATGCCGAGCGTCTGAGCGGCGAGACTCCGTTGACCTATGACTACTACCACTAGGTGCTGAAGGGCAAGACTCCGCCCAAGGCGTCTTCGTACCAAGGGTAGAAATGCTGCAAAACTACTTGCATAATATTATTGAGAATATATACTAATAAGCAAGTACACCAGCAGTCACGTTCGAGAGGAGAACATCATGGCTGAGGAAAAGAAGACGTATAAGTTCGTTTGCGTCGTTTGTGGTTACGAGGTTGAGGTCGATACGCCCGAGCTGCCCGAGGATTACGTGTGCCCGGTGTGCGGCGTCGGCCCCGATCAGTTTGAGCTCGTCGAGGAGTAACTCGCAGGCACACGGCGAAAGCCGAACATAGCTCTGTCCAAGGACCCCGGTCGGACATCCCGGCCGGGGCCCTTTTCCTCCGTCCCCAAGGGATCACGGCTGCTGTTAGCCGATCCTGTCTGTCGTGAGTCCGGCCGACCTTTGGTCTTAATCTGTAACATCTAACGGCTCAAAACGGGTCTATCTGTTACAGATCGAGACAAACCAAAACCATCCGGCAGAAGATCTCAATCTGTAACATCTAGCAGTGAAAACGGGGTCTACGTGTTACAGATTGAGACAAACGGAGCTATCCCTCGGAATGATCTCGATCTGTAA
>URFU01000050.1 GCA_900547125.1 uncultured Collinsella sp. | reverse complement strand
CCATTCGCGAGGCGGGCCTGTATTAGAAACCTATTTCGACTCGTCAATAGCTCGAAACCGATTTCGTGCAGTTATTTTACGAATACTGCAAACAATTTCGGTAAACGGTCGATTTTTAGCTGCGAATAGGGGCATAATCAAAGTCCCGATTGGATGTATTGGGATTACGGCAAGCCGCTCGGGTCGTTCCCGGGCGGCTTGTTTGTGGAGAGAGATGGGAGTTTCTAATGGTTAACGAGAAGAAGGTCGCTATTGTCGGCTGCGGTTTCGTCGGTTCGTCTTCGGCGTTCGCACTGATGCAGAGCGGTCTGTTCTCCGAGATGGTCCTCATCGACGTGGACAAGAACCGTGCCGAGGGTGAGGCCCTGGATATCGCGCACGGCATGACGTTTGCCGAGCCGATGAAGATCTACGCCGGCGATTATTCCGATGTCGCGGACGCCGCCATGATCGTCGTCACCGCTGGCGCTGCCCAGAAGCCCGGTGAGACCCGCCTGGACCTGGTCAACAAGAACGTCAACATCTTTAAGTCCATTATCCCCGAGATTAAGAAGTCCGGCTTCGACGGCATTTTGCTAATCGTCTCCAACCCGGTTGATGTTCTGACCTATGCTGCCATCAAGATGTCCGGCCTGCCCGAGGGCCATGTCATCGGCTCCGGCACCGTGCTCGACACTGGCCGTCTGCAGCAGATGCTTGGTGCCCACGTCGAGGTTGACCCGCGCGATGTCCAGGCCTATGTCATGGGCGAGCACGGCGACTCCGAGTTTGTCGCTTGGTCCAGCGCTCAGGTTGCCGGCGTTCCGCTGAACACCTTCTGCGAGCTTCACGGCCACCTGGAGCATGAGACTGCCGAGAAGCGCATCGCCGAGGACGTCAAGAACTCCGCCTACACCATCATTGAGAAGAAGCACGCCACCTACTATGGCGTCGCCATGGCCGTCAAGCGTATCTGCACCGCCGTCATGCGCGATGAGCAGACCGTTCTGCCCGTCTCCTCGCTCATGGTGGGCGAGTATGGCCTGTCCGATCTTGCCATCTCCATGCCGACCGTCGTTGGTCGCGACGGCGTCGTCTGCCGCGTCCCCGTGCCGCTGGACGATGACGAGCAGCATGAGCTCACCGCCTCTGCCAAGGCCCTCAAGGACATCATCGACAGCGTTGACTTCTCCTGCTAAATCAAGCTCGCTAGAGCGAAAAGCTACAATGAAGGCGTCCGGGTCCACACGGCCCGGGCGCCTTTTTGGTGCAAAGTCACCTGACCCCAATGCACCATAGTTGATGGGAGGGCCATGCCGGATTCGCCTAATTTTTTGACCTATGCCCAGACGGCGTTTGATCCGTTTGAGGAGCGGCCGTTCTGCGCGGTGGATAGCCTGGTCTTTGCGTGGTTGTCCTATTTGCGTTTGCCGGGTGATATGGCGGAGCTGACGAACTGGCAGGGCCTAGACGTACGCGAGCTGCTGCGTGCCGAGTGCTACCGGGACATGATTGACGACTTGTGGGACCCAGAGGGGAGCAGGGCCTTGCTGGAGGCCGTGGCAGCAAGCCCTCGCTACCGTGGCGTGCACGTTTGCGGCTATCGTGCCGTGAGCGATGTGGTGACGACAGAGCAGTTTGCAGCCATGGCGTTCCGGTTTCCGGTGGGGTTTAGTTATCTTTCCTTCCGGGGGACCGACAGCACGATTGTGGGCTGGAAAGAGGACTTTAACATGGCGTTCCGGTGTCCTGTGCCGGCCCAGGAATCCGCGGCGCGTTATGTGGACGAGGCGGCGGATGCGATTGACGGGCCGCTTTTGTGCGGAGGTCATTCCAAGGGTGGAAACCTTGCGGTGTACGGTGCAGCGATGTGCTCCGATGTCGCCCGCGAGCGAATCGAACGGGCGTATTCCCATGATGGTCCGGGCTTCGTCGAGGAGTTTCTGAACGGAAACGCCTTTGCCGATCTTTCCGGTCGAATCGACAAGACGCTACCTCGGTCGTCGATCTTTGGCATGATGTTCGAGACACAGGAGGACTATGCCATCGTTGAGAGCACCGAGTTCAGCCTGCTGCAGCACAATCCCTTTAGCTGGGTGGTTGATGGCCACGACTTCGTGTACTGTGAGCGCCTGTCTGCCGGTGCTCGATACGTTGATGGCTCCATTCGCGAGATGCTGCTTGCAGTGTCGCCTAGCGAGCGCGAGCGTTTTGTAGATGCGTTGTTCTCCGTGTTTGAGGCTACGGGTGCTGAGCGGTTTGCGGATATCGCTGGGAATCTGCGCGAGAGCCTGCCCGTGATGCTCCAGGCTGCGCAAGGCTTTGACAAGGATACGCGACGTTTTGTCTCGCAGACCATCGTGGCAATCCTTAAATGCGCGCTGCTGCCCAAACGACCCCAGATCGACATGCCCGTTGCCGGTAAGAGTTTGGCAGAACAGCTCGAGGCTTGGCAGTCCGAGCTCCTGCGCTAGCCATTGGTGCAAAGCAGCCTGTCCCCGATGCACCAATCTTCGATGCGCCTGGGGCGGGCTCGACCGCTATACTGATTCGTGCCGAAATCGATCTAGAACGGAATGCCGTATATGAAAATCAATCACGCGATTCTGCATATCCTGGACTTTGACTCTGCCGTCAACGTTATGAGCCAGCGCGAGTTGGATATCGAAAGCCGTACCGTGCGCAATTTCGTAACCACGCATCTGCGCCGCGCACGCACCTCGGCCGACAATAAACGCGCCTCGTTTGCCGAGAACTCCGCATTCGGCGGCGAGCTCAAGGGCTATTTCTTTGGCGATCGCGAGTTCGTGGACCTGTCGCAGCAGATTGCGGAGTTTATCTCCTCCGAGCTCACCAAAGCCGAGAAAGCCGAGTCCACCGACGTGCTCGTGGCCGATTTTGACGACGATGAGGATGCCCGCTGGTTCGCCGTGATGCTGCTGGGCTCCAAGCAGGCTTTTATGCACGAAGTGGGCCGCGAGGAGGGGGAGGTGCGCAACGACATCGCGCGCCACTACGCCATTCTGCCGAACCCCTCGCAAAAGGTGCCGAGCTATGCCATCGTGCGTGCGAGTACCATGGAGATCGGCTACGTGGACAAGAAGCGCAAGATTGCCGGCGAGGACCGTATGCTTATCCCTGATGGCCTGCTGCAGTGCGACACGGGCGTGTCGGGCAAGGAGGTCATCGACACCGTGACGCGTGTGGTCGAGGAAGTCGCCGAGGAGCACGGTGCCAATACGGCCGTAGCGCTCGCTAAGGTTAAGGCTGCCGTTGCCGAGAAGGTTGAGGATGACGAGGAGCTGCCGCCTTGGGATATCGTCGATGAAGTCTTTGAGGACGAACCGGTCATCAAAGAAAGCGTGCGTGCGGCGCTGACTGAGGAGAAGGTACCCGAGCGCGTACCCGTGGAGCGCAAACAAGTCGAGCGCGCGGCCGTACGCAATCACAAGATTCGTACCGACACGGGTATCGAGATCAGCTTTCCGGCCGAGATGGGTTCGAACTCCGAATACATCGAGTTCGTCAACGAGCCCAACGGCCTCATCTCCATCGAGCTCAAGAATATCGGTAGCATCGAGAATCGATAAACTGCGTTTGGACGCTGTGGAAAACAAAGGCCGAAACCCTTCGGGACTTCGGCCTTTGTTTTCGGCTTGGTCGCTGACATTGCGCCGTAGGTTGAGCATACGCCAGCGAAAACGCCCCTAGGCGAGCAAGGTGACGCGAAAGAGGAGGGCATTGACCTTCTGGTCATGCCCGACGATTGAACGTCAGATTGCCGCCTAGGGGCGTTTGCAGCGTCGACCTGTTACGCGGTTTGGTAAAACCGCGTAACCCTACAGCTGGCGCAGGCCTTCCTCGAGACCGGTCTTGCTGTCGGTCTGGGCGTCACGCATCTTGATGACGCGGGCGGGGACACCGGCCACGACGGCGCCGGCGGGGACGTCCTCGACGCACACGGCGCCGGCGGCAACGACAGCACCCTTGCCCACGCGCACGCCCTCCAGGACCACGGCGTTGGCGCCGATCATGACATCATCCTCGATGATGACGGGCGTGGCGCTCGCGGGCTCAACGACGCCTGCCAGTACGGTGCCGGCGCCGATGTGGCAGTTCTTGCCCACGGTGGCGCGGCCGCCCAGGACGGCGCCCATATCGATCATAGAGCCCTCGCCGATAACGGAGCCGATGTTGATGATGGCGCCCATCATGATGACGGCGCGGTCGCCGATCTCGACGCGGTCGCGGATGATCGCGCCCGGCTCGATGCGGGCGTTGATGCCCTTAAGATCGAGCATGGGGACGGCGGAGTTGCGGCAGTCATTCTCGACGTCGTAGTAGTCGATGGAGTCGGCATTGGCATCGAGGATGGCCTTGAGCTCTTCCCAGTCGCCAAAGACGGTCTTGCCACGACGGCCGCCGTAGATATGCGCATCGCCCCAGGCAACCTTCATGCCGGGCTTCTCGCGCACATACAGCTTGACGGGCGTCTTTTTAGGCGCGGTGGCGATGTAGTTGATAATCTCCTGCGCATCCATCTCGGCTGCGTTACTCATATGCTGTTTCTCCTTTGCGTGTGTACGGTAGATAACTGGTTAGGCGAACATGACCTGGTCGAACGTATAGAAGCCGGGTTCGCGGGTGACGAGCTTCTGCGCGGCTGCCAAGGCGCCGTTGACAAAGATCTGACGGCTCGTGGCGCGGTGGGTGAGCGTGACCTCCTCGTCCTGGCCAAAGAAACTCACTTCGTGCACGCCGGCGACAGTGCCACCGCGCAGCGAGTGCATGCCGATTTCCTTGGGGTCACGCGCGCCGCACATGCCCTCGCGGCCATAGACGGGGTGGTAGCCTGCCTCGGGTTCAGCTTCGACGACGGCGTCGAGCAGTAGCTTGGCAGTGCCGCTGGGGGCATCGACCTTTTGGTTGTGGTGCGTCTCGACGATCTCGCAGTCAAAGCCGGGCAGCTCGTGTGTGGCCTGTGCTACCAGATGACGCAGGGCTGCGATGCCGATAGAGTAGTTGCCCGAGTGCATGACACGGGCATTCTGGCCCAGCTCGCGCAGGCGGTCCATCTGATCGGGTGTGTAGCCCGTGGTGCCCGAGACCAACGCGGCGCCCGTGCGCTCGACATAGGCGACAACGGCGTCGAAGGTCACGACGTTCGAGAAGTCGATGATGACGTCGGCTGCCGGGGCGCCCTCGAGCTCGGACAGATCAAAACCGATCTGGGCGACGATATCAAAAACGGGCTGACCGGCGGCGTCGACAGCGCCCTCGGCGGTGGTGCGGATGAGCGAGCCCATGCGGCCCGTTCCCATAATGACGGTCTTAATCAAGCAGACCAGCTCCCTTCAGAGCGTCGGTAAGTGCGGCGCGCGTGTCGTCTGCCATGGGGCACAGCGGCATGCGGTAGTTTGCCTCGATCATACCCATCTGGGCGAGCGCTTCTTTAACGGGGATGGGATTGACCTCACTAAAGAGTGCATTGATGAGCGGCTGGCCGGCAATTTGGATATCGCGGGCACGTGCCACGTCACCATCCAGATAGGCGCGGCACATGTCATGCACGAGCTGCGGCTGAACGTCGGCCCACACGCTGATGGTGCCCGAGGCGCCCAGGCTCATGAGCGGCACGGTGAGCGCGTCCTCGCCCGAGTACATGCGGAAGTCGTCGGACAGCAGGTGGGCGATCTTTGCGGCATAGGCGACGTTACCCGAGGCCTCCTTGATGCCCATGATGTTGGGATGTGCGGCCAAGCGCTCTACGTTGCGCTCGCTGATGCCGCAGCCGCAGCGGCCGGGGATGTTGTACAGGATGCAGGGGATGTCCACGGCGTCGGCGACGGTCTTAAAGTGCTGATAGATACCCTCTTCATTGGACTTGTTGTAGTAGGGGGTAATGAGCAGCAGACCATCGGCGCCCAAGCCTTGGTAGGTGAGAGAATTGGTGAGCATGGTTTGCGTGGAGTTGGAGCCCGAGCCGGCGATGACGGGGACGCGTCCTGCAACATGCTTGACCACGGCGGCGACGACGGAGTTGTCCTCGTCATCGGTCATCGTGGCGCTCTCGCCGGTGGTGCCCAGGGTGAGGATGGCGTCGGTGCCGTTTTGCAGGTGGAAATCGATAAGGCGCTCGAGTGCATCAAAGTCGACGCTGCCGTCCTTTTTAAACGGTGTAACAAGGGCGACGATTGAGCCCTCGAGATTGCGGATGTCCATGTTCTTCTCCTTCGCGTCCGCGATCTGGATGCGTTTGTTCCATTGGGCGGCGACTGCCAGGCGCTCGTCTTGGGCCCGACGGCGGGCGCTTTCGGCGCGCGACTTGGCCAGCAGCTCTCGGCCGCTCGGCAGCACGTCGAGCGTGGCAAAGTAATCGCCCGGGCGCTCGGCGCGACGAATGAGATCTGCCGAGCCGTCGGGGCGCAGCAATACCTCGGCGGAGCGCAGACGGCCGTTGTAGTTGTAGCCCATGGAGTAGCCATGCGCGCCGGTATCGTGGATCACGAGTACATCACCCATGTCGATCTGCGGCAGCTCGCGGTCGATAGCGAACTTATCGTTGTTCTCGCACAAGTTGCCCGTGATGTCATACGTGTTCGTGACCGGTGCTGCGGTCTTGTCAGGGCCACCCGGCTGACCCATCACCGTAATGTGGTGGTAGGCACCATACATAGCGGGACGAATGAGGTCGACGGCGCTTGCGTCCACGCCGATATAGTCCTTGTAAATCTGCTTCTCGTGGATGGCCTTGGTGATCAGGCAGCCGTAGGGGCCCATCATAAAGCGGCCCATCTCGGTGCAGATGGTCACAGCGCCCATGCCGTCGGGAACCAGAATCTCGTCGTTTGCTGAGTGCACTCCCTGGCCGATGGCGTGATTGTCGTTAGCCTGCTGCTCGGGCAGATAGGGGATGCCGACGCCGCCGGACAGATTGATGAAGGCGACATGTGCGCCGGTCTCGCGCTCCAGGCGCACGGCAAGCTCAAAGAGGATGCGTGCGAGCTTGGGGTAGTAGTCGTTAGTGACGGTGTTACTGGCAAGGAAGGCATGGATGCCAAAATGCTCGGCGCCCTTGGCCTTGAGCATACGGAAAGCCTCAAAGAGCTGCTCGGTTGTCATGCCGTATTTGGAGTCGCCGGGGTTGTCCATAATGCCGTTGGAGAGCTGGAACAGGCCGCCCGGGTTAAAACGGCAGCTGACCGTCTTGGGGATGGGTCCCGCAACGCGCTCAAAGAAATCGATATGGCTGATGTCGTCAAAGTTGACGATGGCACCCAGCTTGTCGGCGAGCTCAAAATCCGCCGCCGGCGTGTCGTTGGACGAGAACATGATGTCGTGGCCGGTGATACCCATTGAGCGGGCGATCATGAGCTCGGTATAGCTCGAGCAATCGCAACCGCAGCCGTATTCGTTGAGAATGGAGATGAGCGCCGGGTTGGGATTGGCCTTGACGGCAAAGTATTCCTTAAAGCCCGGGTTCCATGCAAAGGCGTCGCGCACTTCTTGCATGTTGCGGCGGATGCCCGCCTCGTCGTATAGATGAAACGGCGTGGGAAACTGCTCGGCGATATGCTCGAGCGTCTCCTTGTCGACAAACGGCTGCTTGGCCGCATATGCCTCGTTGGGGGTCAATGCCATGTCCCGTAAACCTCGCTATCCAGACGGCGCCATCTGCGCATCGAATCCGCATAGCGTGGACCCCATGTCCGGATAGCGCTCCCGCATTGCTGCAGACAGTCCTGCGGGTGTTTCCCGCAGGCCCACCAGGTTGCTCGTGCCCGAAAAACCCAGTTCGGCGGGTTTCGCCTCCCCACGGGGTCAAAGTCTGCCGACTCGCCCGCGGATCTTCGTGCCCGCGCCTCTATCAAGTGGTAAAGACCCTACCACGTTGCACTTTACCAAACAAGAGTATTCGTATATAACGTTTAAAAAATGCAGGGATATGCTGGAAACAAGGGCGTCATAATTCTGCATCACAATAGTGTGTGAATGGATATGCCCCATGAAAGGACCCTTTATGACCGAGCTCCAAGAACTTCGTCGCTATCGGCGCGATCTGCATCGCATTCCGGAGCTCGATTTCGATCTCCCGCAGACGATCGCCTATATCGAGGGCGTGTTGGCGCCGCTCGCTTGCGAGGTGACCCATCCGTGCCCCAGCTGCGTCTGCGCTTTCTTCGACGCTGGCGTTGGTGCCGCGCATGCCACGGCGATTCGCGCAGATATGGATGCGCTGCCCATCGCGGAGGTGACGGGAGCGGATTTTGCCTCGACCCATCCCGGCAAAATGCACGCGTGCGGACACGATGGACACATGGCTATGGCGCTTGCGGCGGCGACTTTTGTCGACCGTACGATTCGTGAGCAGCCGGGCGTCATCAAGCGCAACGTGCTCATTGTGTTCCAGCCTGCCGAGGAAACGACCGGTGGTGCCAAGACGGTGTGCGAGAGCGGCGTGTTCGAGCGCTACGGGGTGGATCGCATCTTCGGCTTCCACGTGTGGCCCGATCTGCCCGCCGGCATGTTGGCGAGCTGCTCCGGTCCGTTGCTGGCGCGTTCGAGCGAGACGCATATCCATATTCACGGAACGAGCATCCATATTGCTAAGACCTATGGTGTGCCGGTCGAGGAGTCGCACGATGCGGCGCTGGCGGCTGCCAAGTTCTTGGTTGCCGAGCGCGAACTGATGGATGAGCTGGGCGCCGATGAACCCTGCATTGGTAAGTTCGGCCTGCTGCAGGCCGGCTCCGTCTGCAATGCGGTGGCGGGGGAGGCCCATGTTGCGGGCAGCCTGCGCGTGTTTACGGACGGCATGTTCGACCGTGCGCGCGAGGGCGTGCGCCGCGTGTTGGACGAGGCCTGCGCCGCAACAGGCTGTACGTACGATCTCGACTTTGCCGAGGGCTATCCGCCAGTCGATAACGACCCCGAGCTGTTTGCCTGCATTGCGCCTGCCTTGTCCGAGCTGCAACTTGAGGCAGAGCCGCTGCTGATTGCCGAGGACTTCGCCTTCTATCAGCGCCATCTTCCGGGCGTGTTCTTCCTGCTGGGCACGGGCGTGCCAGAGGGACAAGAAAACCCGAGTGATCCGGATGGCTGTCCCGCCTATGCCACGAGCGCTCTGCATACCGATACCATGCTCTTTGACGAGGAAATTTTGCTCAAGGGCCTCGATGTCTACAAACGATTGCTTGTGATGGAGTGACGATGGGGCGATGCCGACAGACTGCCGTTTATAGTCCCGGTGGATGCGGGTGCGGCTTGCTCTTACTTCCGGTTATTGCTGTGAGCATTGGCGTTATGTTTGCGCTTGCCGGGTTGGCAGCAGCGGCACTCGTGTTGCTGATTGTGGCCATTGGCGTGACGATTTGGCTCTGCCGCAATCGCGAGCAACGCCGTGCCGACGGTAAAACCAATGCCGGCTGGGTCGTCTTCCTGGTCATTGCGTACCCACTGAGTGTCGGCTACCTGGTGTTCTTTGTCCTGCGGATGATTAGTGCCTTTACCGGGGAATCCGTCACGGTGGGTTGATGCGCTGCCAGCAGACGGTCGAGCAAAGTGCGTTTGCTCGGCGTTTGGATAACTGCATTGGTCGTTTACCGCAACCTTAGCTCTTAGCTATTGAATTCAAGTTCAATCCTTCCTACGATGTGCTGTGTGCCGGCGCGGTAGCCGGATCGTAGGAAGGATGCATGATGAATAAGCTCGAAAACGAAGTGCTGCTGAGCCGTCGCGCTGCACTTGGCGCATTCGCCACCGTCGCTTTGGGGACTGCCGGTCTTCTTGCCGGTTGTGGTAGCGACAAGGCGACCGTCACCGAGGATGCCGGCGATGGTGACAAGAAGGAAGAGACGAAGAAGGAAGAGCAGCCTACGACTGACCTGGCGGTTGGTACGACGGTGACCACGGCTGCCGGTCTTTCCGTCGTCGTCGATTCCGTCCAGCCCGGCCTCACAAATTATGACGGTTCGACCATGACGGGCATTCACGTCACGTACGTCAACAATGGCGATGAGGGCGCAGATTACAATATCTACGACTGGAAGGGCGAGGACGCCAACGGTGCTCAGCAGAACCAGGGTTATTACAGCGAGGGCTCCGATGAACTGCAGTCTGGTACCCTTGCCGCCGGCGGTTCCGTGGCGGGCAATATCTACTTTGATGGTGACATCAAGAAGGCTCTCTATTTTGCCAACGTGTTTGATAAGTCTGCCGCTGCAAGCTGGGTGCTGGCCTAACATGTCGCTACCGTTGCGCCGTATGGGAGGTGAGGTCGTATGCCCGATAAAAAGCTGACGGACGAGTTACTCAATGAACTCCTCGACGCATCAAACATCGATGGCTATATCAAAGAACACGACTTTGCCGCCCCGTCGCTTTCGGACTATCTTAAGCAGCTGCTGCAGGAAAAGGGCTTAGAGCGTTCGCGCGTGGTGCGTATGGCCGACCTCAATGAGACTTTTGGTTATCAGATTTTTACCGGTGCGCGGCATCCGAGCCGCAACAAGGTGCTGCAGATTGCCTTTGCAATGGCGTTGACGCTCAAGGAGACCAACCGCGCCCTGACGGCTGCCGGAGTGAGCGTCCTCAACTGCAAGGACCGTCGCGATGCAATCATTATCTTTTGTATCGATCGCGGCTGCAGCCTGCAAAAGGTCAACGAGGAACTGTATCGCTTTGGCGAGGAGACGGTGAGTTAGCGGCCGATGGCTGAGTTGGCTGTTACCAAAACAACCATGCGAACGAACGGGGTGCGGACACCATGGGGTGTCCGCACCCTGCGTTATGATGGACGCTATGGATACTCAGAGCCCAACATATTCCGATGACGAGCTGACTGCTTCACTTGTCGAGCATTTGGCGTCGCTCGACCGCGATGACAGCTATCGTGTGGAGAGCGTGCTCAAGCTCTCGGATGTCGAGACGACCGAACTCGTCTATTTTGAGGGCTCTGGCGGCGGGTCTCTCGGTCCCTTTGTCCGCAAGCGCATCGATGCTTCGGCGCAGATTGGCGGGGCCTACGAGCGCCTGTTTGCGGCTCAGCGGGCCGGTCGTCGTTTTGAGCACTTGCCCCGAATCGTCGATTGCCGCCGCGCGGGCGAGGAGCTCGATGTGGTGATGGAATATGTCGAAGGCGAGACGCTCGAGGCGCTCGTGGGGCGCCTGGGCGCGACGCCCGATTATGCCCGCGAGCTGTATCCCGTTCTGTGTGAAGCGGTGGGCGAGCTGCATGCTGGTTTTGCAGCTGGGGGGGAGCCAGGGGTACCGGTAATCCACCGCGACCTTAAACCCTCGAACATCATCGTATCGGGCGTGAGATACGCGACCGATGCCGGCATGACCTTTTCCTCGCTGGTGATTATTGACCTGGGAATCGCGCGCGTTTGGCGCGATGGCGCCGACGCCGACACCGTCAAGTTTGGCACGCGTTCCTATGCGCCGCCCGAGCAGTTTGGGTTTGGGCAGACGAGCGTCCGCAGCGATATTTACGCGCTTGGCGCACTGCTGTTCTTTTGCCTGACGGGAACTGACCCCAAACCGGGGCGGGACATACGTGAGCAATGCGAGGCGCATGGCATTCCCGTCCCGCTGTCGGATGTGATTTGCATGGCGATGGCGCGCGATCCGGCTAAGCGCTTTGTGAGTGCAAAGGCATTGGGCAATGCTGCGCGCGCGGCGTATGAGCTATGTCTCCCTGCGTCGTCGCCCGTGACCTTTTCTACTGCCAGTGTGCCCCGGGTCGCGGTGTCACAGGTGCAGCGGGTACAGCAGCCGGTTGCCCTCACGCTTCCGTCTTCTGCAAACCGGCGTTCGATCGTCTCTCCCGTGACGTCCAAATGTGCGCGTCTGCTCTCGCGTATCCCCGAGCCCGTGGGGCGTATATGGAATGGATGCGTCTATGCGACAACATTGTTGCTGCTGATGGGCAGCCATTTTGCGGTATTTACGCCGACGGGCGAAAACCGAAACTATCCAACGTGGTTTTTGGCACTTGAGTATTTCTTTATGGTCGATGGCCTGGTGCTGCTCATTACATTCGGAATGCTCGACCGGCGTAGGCTTCGACGTCGTTTTCCCGTTCTCGATCGGTATCGGGGGAGTGCTTTTGTCGAACTATGGTTCAAGGCACTCGGGTTTATGTTTGCCGTCATGTGCGTCGTCGTTGTTATCGGCAACGCGACCGGTGTCGTCTCTTAGATAATCGAAAAGGGCCCCGTTTGGGGCCCTTTTGCAGTTGCACTTAAATACGGTTCATTTGATTGGCAACCTTGTTGTACCAGTCCTGCCACGTGGGCGGGCAGTACTTCTTGGCGGCTGCCGGGGTAAGCGTGGAGCCATAGTTGGCGCCCAGGTAGGCAACGTGGGCGGAGACGCCCTCGCTCCAGCTGCCAAAGCTACGCCAACCGCCGCCGCGGGCGCTCCAGCCCCAGGCGTTATAGGAGCCGGCGCAATAGAGGCCCTTGCTGCTCTCGATGCAGGCGATGGCGGGGGACCAACGGGGATCGACGCCGGTATTCCAGGCGGCAACGGCAAAGTTGTAGCCCTGGCCTGCCATAGGGGAGCCGGCAAGGTAGTTGTCGATGCGGCTCGTCCACTCGTTAATGAACGAGTCGTAATCGGAATTGCCGCTGTTAGGGCTGTTCGGCGTGGTGTCGATGGTGGTGTTGGAGTTGGTGGCCTGACTGTTGGAGTTATTGCCACTCACGCCGGTACCCGAGAGCTTCTCGGCGGCAGCGGCCTTGTCGGCCTCGAGCTTTGCCAGCTCGGCGGCATTTTCCTGTTCGGCCTTCGCTTGCGCCTCGTTGCGGAGCTGCTGAGCCTGCGCCAGCGCGTCCTCGGCATTCTTTTGCTCGCCCTCGAGCTGAGACTTGGCCTGATCGAGCTCGGTTTTGTTCTGCTCGAGCTCGGTCTGCATCTTGTTAAGCTCTTCGATTTCGTCGACGCTCGAGCTCGTAATCTGGTTGGTGTATTTGCAGGTGGTGATAAAGTCACCCAAGCTCTGCGTGTTCACCAGGAAGCTCACGATGGGGCTGGTGCCCTTCTGGTACTTATACAGATCGCGCATGGCGGAGCTTGCCTTGGCCTGCTGCTCGGGTAGCTCGGCCTCAATCTTATCGATGTTCGCCTCATTGGAGTCGATCTGCTTTTGCAGATCTTCGAGCTTGGTTCGGGCGTCGTTGTAGGCGCTCGTAGCGTCCTCGATTTTTTTCTGGGCGGCGGAAAGCTGATCCTGCGTTGCCTGCGAGGCGGCATAGGCCGCGACGGGGGAGAGCATCGGCGTGGCCGGCAGCGCGACGGCGAGCGCGGCGCTCGTGATGATACGAGCCGGCTTCGACGCGACGAGCGCTGCGGTGCGATGGTTCGAATGCTGCATCCAGTCCCTCTGCAATCAATCGTAGGTTATTGGTCGAGGTGTATTCTACTACTGCTTTCGACCTCAACTTGAACCTTAAAGGTTCTAAAGGGTCAAGTTAAACTTGAGGCTTTAGCCTTGACCTGCGGGAATGGTGAATTGTTGAGAAACCATAGAGTTAAACTTTAACGTTACGGCACCCTGTTGCAACGGGATTTTTGGCTGTAAAAGCTACCTTAACGTGGGGTTTTGCAACTACAGGGTTCCTTCGCGACGAGCCCGCTCCACTTCTTTGAGTG
Organism: uncultured Collinsella sp.; assembly: GCA_900547125.1. Lineage (GTDB taxonomy): Bacteria > Actinomycetota > Coriobacteriia > Coriobacteriales > Coriobacteriaceae > Collinsella. Next base: position 971 of record URFU01000050.1, on the reverse strand, counting down.
CCTCGGCGGGAGTGAAGGAACAGGTGCCGTCGCCGAGCCTGACCACCTGGACGTCGTCACCGACATGGACTTCTTCGCCCTGCAGCACGACGCCAAAAATGCCCTCGTGGGGGAAGATGCAGTCGCCTGCGAGATAGTAGATGGCGCAGCGGGTGTGGCAGACTTTGCCGATCTGGCTGATTTCGACGAGCACTTCGCTGCCGAGCTTGAGCTGCGTGCCCAAGGGGAGTGAGAGCAGGTTGATACCCTGGGTGGTGAAGTTCTCGCCAAAGTCGCCCTCGTGCACATCGAGCCCTCGCGCCTGCGCCGTCTGGATAGACTCTGCAGCTAAAAAGGAGACCTGACGGTGCCAATGCCCGGCGTGCGCATCGGAGGCGAGGCCAAACTGTTCGATGACGGTGTCGTGCCCGTCGGCGACGGGTGACTTACGCGTGCCTTTGTGCTCCGACGTGTTGATCGAGACGATGCGGGTAGGCCCGTTGTAAGCATCGTTTGCGGTGCGTAGGGGAGCTGCCGTCTGGGCGCGATCCGCAAGTTCGCGCTTTGCGGCGTCAATGATGGGGTCGTTGATCGGATGAGCCTGGGGCACGGTGCACCTTTCGACGGGGTGGGCAACATGTTGAATCCTACAACAACGGTGGGTTCATTGCCCGTTGTCGTACGCCGGTGATTGCCGCCTTCGTGCTGGATAATTACGCCGATTGCCATAGATACGGTGGAGCTTTGGGTGCCGGCGGCTCGGCACGCTAGAATAAATCAGTTGCACAAAGACCGCCCGTCGTGTGGGCAGTTCTAGATAGGAAGTTTCCATGGCATTGCAGTTTACAGAGCGCGAGTTTATCCCCGTGCTGCTCGGCGGCGACATCAACGCGTATTCGGTGGCGCGCGCTTTTTACGAGGAGTATCAGGTTAAGAGCCTGGTCTTTGGCAAGTACCAGACCGGCCCCGCGTATCGAAGCCAAATTATCCAT
>URFU01000049.1 GCA_900547125.1 uncultured Collinsella sp. | reverse complement strand
GATCATGCCGCATGGGCCGAGCCAAAAAACGCTTATTATGCTTACTATAACGACGCGGACGTCTGCGTGCGCATTTTGCGTGAATTCGGATTGGAAGGGCCGCACTGCCATATTATTAACGGCCATGTGCCTGTTAAGACGAAGGAGGGCGAAAATCCGGTTAAGGCCGGGGGCCGGCTCATTGTGATTGACGGCGGTTTCTGCCGGGCTTACCAGCCGACAACAGGCATCGCCGGCTACACGCTCATCTCGAGCTCGCGCGGATGCCGCCTCAAGTCGCACCAGGCCTTTACAACGGTTGCCGAAGCGCTCACCCGCAACATCGACATCGAAAGCGAGACCAACCGCTTTGACGAGGCCGACCGGCGCCGCATGGTGAGCGACACCGATACAGGCGTCAAGATTCGCAGCCAGATCCAGGACCTGCGCCAACTGCTCGATGCATATAGAAACGGTGCTATCGAGGAGCGCGCCTAGCTCCACCCGCGGGGATTGGCTAAACTTGCTGGGTTTGTCATCCCCACGGCGCCCCAGCGCCACCCTAAGGCAGGTACCATGCAAAAGCTCCTTGCGCAGATTATGAAGTTTGGCGTCGTCGGCGTCATTGCCACGGTCATCGACTTTGGCATTATGAATCTGCTCCACTACGGTCTGGGCCTCAACATCCTAATCGCCAACACCAGCGGCTTTATCGTCTCACTCATCTTTAATTACGTCGCCAGCCTGAAGTACGTGTTTGCGCACAAGGAGGGCATGAGCCGCCGCCGCGAGTTCATTATCTTTGTCGTGCTGTCCGTGATCGGCTTGGCGCTCAACGACGGCATCGTGCTTGCGCTCAATGCCGGCTTGGGGCTCGAAGCCAATATCGCCAAGATTTGCGCCACCGCGCTGGTCATGGTCTACAACTTTGTGACCCGAAAGATCTTCCTGGAGGGCGAGGAGACCAAGTAGCCCGGCCTCCTCGCTGCACTACGGGACCCACGGATGACGCGCGTCGAGTGCTGCGCTGTTCGTGGGCCTTACTCGTTTACGGGAAGATTTGCAACGTTTGCGGATTACCTCTTGAATATTTGGCGAGTTCGTATAGTTCTTGCCAAAGACCTTACGTTTCCCATGCAAAAGCTCTAAAGTATCTCGTTGCTCGATTCATCAACGCATTGGATGTGATTACGTGCGCAAGGCACTGGCACAACCTCATACCAAGCAATTCCTCAAGTTCGCTGTCGTGGGTCTTATCTCCTTTGGCATCGACTGGGGCATGCTTATTGCGCTCGTCGAGCTGTTCCACCTCGACTTTTTGATGAGCACCACGATCTCGTTTACCACGTCCGTCGTGGTTAACTACTGGCTCAGCATGAAGTACGTGTTCGACCATCGCGAGGGTATGAGTCGCAAGCGCGAGTTCACGATCTTCACCATCCTGTCGGTGATCGGTTTGGGCCTCAACGACCTGTACATGTTTGTGGGCGTCACGTTTTTGAGCATCGGCTACCAGGCCATGAAGGCCATCGCCACGTTCCTGGTCACCTGGTACAACTACTTTAGCCGTCGCTTTTTCCTCGAGGGCGCGCAGTCGTAGTTTGTTCGACATTTGCTTGAAGGTATAACCGGTTGGAATTCTCGTTCCAACCGGTTTTTTGTTTGCAGAGCCTGCCGAGGAGGGCGCACGAGGCGAGAAACTGCGTCCCGTTCGCATAAAGACGGGCGGCTCGGATGTTTGTCCGAACCGCCCGTTTGACGTGTTATGTCGAGGCATTTAGCCCGTTACGTAATACCAGACGACACTGTCGCCGTTGGATAGGACGTAGTTGCTGCACGCCGTGTTGGGCGCCACACCGTTGACGGAATACATCCAGCCGCTCGTGGCGCCATGCTCCTTCTCGGCCAAACCGCCAATGGCGGCGACATACGTGCCGAACGATGAGCCATGCGCATTCACGGAAAGGCCCAGAGCGCACAGGGCATCGTAGACCGTTGCACCCTCGTTAAAGGTGAAGGTGCCACTAGAAGACACAGGATTGCCCACAGCGCTCGATGTGACCGAAATCGTCACCGTGACGTAGCCAGGCTGCTGCGAGCCGCCCTGATTGCCCGCAGAGGCGCCGCCACTGTTGGATGCAGACCCACCGCCGGTCGCCGAGCCAGCGCTCGAAGAAGAGCCGTCAGAAGAACTCGATCCACCGGTGGATTCAGAGCCCTGTCCAGCAGACGCGTTGTTGGACGTCTTGCCGTCCTTGCTTTCGGACTTTTTCTCCTTCGAATCCTTTTTTGAGTCCTTCGACCCGTCCTTCGCATCATCCGAAGATTTGGAATCCTTGGACGCAACCTTGCCCGAAACGGTAGTCGAGCCGGAAACCGATGCATCCTTGGCAACGACGCTCTCCCCTGTCACAGCCTGAGCAATCCAATCGATGGACCATGCACCGCTGGAAGAAGGTTGGATAAAGCCTAGCGACACAACGATCAAAACGATGCAGACGGCCGTCAGGGCACCAACAAGCGCCTTGCGCCGCGGGACGGACGCCGCCGAAGCGGCGCCCTTTTGCTTTGCATCGTCAAGCTGGATGAACGACGAGTCGGGCTGCTTGGACTCGACGTCCTGTGGCTTACTGGACACAGCCCCCACCTACCGACGCTTGGTAAACACGAACACGCCGATGACGGCGAGACCGATCACGCCGGCCGCCACACCAGCGATGGCGAGCGGATTGAAGCCAGATTGCTGCACAGGAGCCTCAGCGGACTTCTTATCAGACTTCTTGCTGTCCTTCTTGTCGGACTTGTCGGAATCCTTGCCGTCCTTGGTTTTGGTCTTGGTCGTGGTCGACGACACAGGCTTCTGCCCAGGCGAAACGGCACCGCCGCTCTGCTGGCCACTCGTTCCGCTGCCGGAGCCGGCGCCATTGCCAGAGCCACCCGCGTTGCCATTGGAGCCACCGTTACCGCCAGGGTTAACGGCATTCTTGATCCACTTGGCATACAGCGTCATATCGGCCGTCACGACGTCCTTGGCGAAGTCCCACTTCTCGCCTTCGGCAGTGTACCAGCCGAGGAACGTATATCCGTCGCGGGTAGGGGCGGCCGGCTCGGAAACCATCTTGTTCTTGGCAACATAACGCGGTGCGACGTACGAACCGCCCTGTACATCGAACGCAACTCTCCAGGACTCGGCACCCGCTAGCTTAAAGAGGCGTCCCGAGTCATTGGCGTAGTATAGGTTGCCCTTCTCATCACAGATGATAGAAGCGGTGCAGTATTCACGATACTTTGCATCGGGCATGAATATCATTTGCGCCGCATCGTCGCCCAGTTTATAAGCGTTAACGCCACCGGGTAGAGCGTTGCAGGTGAAGTACACGTACGTGTCGTTACCTTGAACTGAGACGAGCGGGGTACTCTTGGACTCGCCCTTGTCTGCGCGGATGGTCTTTTTAACGCTCATAGTGCTCAGATCGATGACAGAAAGTGTTCCGTAACCCTCCATGTCCATGCCACAGACATACGCCAGGCCGTTGCTCACTGCCGGCGTAGAGGTGGAGATGGCCGCGAAGGCAACGGGCTTGCCCTCGAGGGTCAGCTTGTCCCCGCTGCGACGAATCTTGTAGAGCGTTCCGTTATCGCGGGAGACCGCGAGATACGTGCCGTCGCCGTTCTCGCCAGCCTCGACGGCAATGATGCCGGAGCGAACGGGCGTGCCTACGCTTACGCTCGAGAGCTCTTTGCCGTTGGAGCCATCAATGAGGGCAACCCTACCGGACTCGTTACCGATGATGATGTCGTCACCGGAGGCCGCAGCGCCCGCCCAGTAGTAACCCTCGTTCTCGTTGGTCTCGGACTTCTTTTTGTCTGTTGTCCAGTCCACTTTGCCGGAAGCCAGGTCAACGCACACGAGCGCACCTTCTGAACCGTCGACAACAGTGAAGCCTGCGTAGGCCTTACCGCCGGAGATGGTCACGGACGTGAGAGCTTGGGTATCTTTGATCCCGAGCGAAGGGGTCTTGTATCGACAGGCTATCGAGTACTGCCCATCCTTCATGTCCAGAACAAACATGCCGAGCGAGCCGTCCTCAAAAGGAACAAACAGATAGCCGTCTATATAGGCGGGACGGCAGAAGTAGCCAATGTTCGCACCAATAGAGCAGCTCGCAAGCTCCTTCTTTCCGGTTTCAGAATCTATGAGCACAATGCGGTTGCCCTTAACCGCGCAAATATTACCGTCGATAATGAGCAAGTCCGAAACGCCTTTTGCATCGCCCTTGATATCCGCGGGCTCATCCCACGCAGATTCAGCCGCACCAGACGGAGTCGGCACTTCGGCAACCGAGCCATTGACTTTGCCGCCGGCAAACGCAGGCCAGGCAGAGTCGAAGTTAGACTTAGGCGCGTTGGGGTCGGTCGTGAGGGCATCGGGGTCAGGCAGCTTGTCGCCAGCCGTATAGACCCAGGCGATAGACTTCGCGTCCTTCAGCTGGACGCTGCCCGCGCCCAAATCGGAAGGCTTGCCATCGATAAAGAGCTTCCAGTAAGCCCCAGTCGTGGAGTCCCAAGCGAGCGTTCGCCCATCAAACGGCGATGTAATTGAGTTGAGGAACCAGCCCCATGCACCCGTACCATAATTCGCAGAGATGCCACTCTGCTTGAAGGCAAGTTCAGTCGCATCAGCCACGGTCGCGGTATCAACCATGGTGTAGTCAGCTGCAGGCGCCCACGTCTGAACATTACCGCCGCTGTCAACACCGATAATCTGCAGGGAAGCCTTTGCCTGCCCAGGCATAGTACCGTCAGAGCCGTAGACCCAGGAAACCTTGTCACCGGCCTTGAGCGTGTAGTTACCGGCACCGACATTGGCCTTCTTGCCGTTGACAAAGAACTGCCAGAATTTCCAAGTGGAAGCGTCAACCTGTTCGGTCGAGAGCTTTACGTCCTCATCAAACGGAGAGGTGAGCGAGTTGAGGAACCAGCCGTAGGAGCCCGTCCCAGTGTTGGCGCCAATGCCAGCCTGCTTGAACACCTGCTCAGAGAGCTCCGCCGCGGTCGAGCCCTCCTTCACTTGGATAGTCGTGGGCTGAGCCCAGGTCTGCTGGCTACCGTCCTTAGCCTGGCCAACAACCTCGCAGCTCACGGAGAGCTGGTCGGTGGGCGCCGGGTCGCCGTACTTGGAGTAGCACCAGACGCCCGAGTCGCCGGCCTCGCGCACGTCGCCGCCCGCACCAACCGATGCGGCCGTGCCGTTGATGAAGAGCTGCCAGTACGCTCCGGTCTGCGAATCATAGCCAAGCGTTCGGCCCGCGTCGACAGGCGAGGTGATGGAATTGAGGTACCAGCCCCAGGTTCCCATGCCGTAATCGGCGGTGAGGCCGTGCTTCTTGAAGAGCGCCTCAGAGAGGTCGGCGGCGGTAGACCCCGTTTTTAACGTATACGGCTCGGCGGCGGTCCAGGTCTGCTGGTTGCCATCGGCATCGATGCCGATAACCGAGCATGTTGCCGTAACCTTAGGAGCGACTTGACCGCTCGTTCCAAGCACGGTCACCGTCGCAGAGACGTCCTGGTTGGCGAGCTTTGCGTACGTGGCGTTATCTGGATAGCGCTCGGCGTAACGCGCGTACTTCTCACTGGAAAGGCGAGAAGTAATGGTGACCTTGGTGTTGTACTCAGGCTGCGTAACAAGAAGGCTCTCCGCAGAGACGACACTGGTGTCGCTCGACTTGAAGAGGCGCCACTGCTGGCCGCTCATGTCGTCGTAGCCCTCGAGCTCAACCGGGACGATGCCCGAGTCCGCGGCGTCGGTAGTCGCCTTGTCGTAGCTCCACGCGAGCTTACCGTCGGCGTCGAGATACGCCTTCTGGAAGGCGTGCATGTTTGCGGTCACGCCAGCGGCATCCCGGCCGTCGAGGATGGCCTCAGCGTAGCCCGCCTTGGCGGCCTCCATGAGCTTAAGCTCATTGTCGAGGTCGGCCTGATCCTGCGGCGCAACCGTGAAGTCAAGCGTCTTTGTGGCAGTGACCTCAGCGTTGTTCTTATCCGTAACCGTGCAGGTGAGTTTCGTGGAGACGGCGCCCTTACCGGCCTCGGGACGGAAGACCGTGCCCTTATAGCCGTTGAAGGTCACGTCATCGGTGCTCGCGGAGTACTCGACCTTATAGTATTTGCCGTCGACGCCGAGCGTGCTCGTGCGCGGCATCTGCAGGTCGGCGGTCAAGCCGTCCTTGTTGGCGACCGCGTCGGTGCCGGAGTACTTGATGTTGTCGTAAGTAAACGCCGCATCGACCTTCTCCTGCAGTGCCTTCTTGTCGGCAGCGACCTTCTCGGGGTCGCCCTTGACGGTCACGGCGAAGTCGTGCGAGCCCTTAACGTCAGACGGGTCACCGCTCACAAACGAAACCGTCGCGGTCAGCGTTACGGTGCGATCGCTCGAAACGCGCGTCACCTTGCCGGTGTAGTCGTCCCAGCCATAACCGGACGGCCAAATGACATCGCCGTCGGAACTCTTCCAGCTAACCTCGAACTTGTTATTGGAGCCCGCGCGATACGGAAGCGTGAGGTTGGACGTGACGGACTCAGCCGAATCGCCCGCAGCGTAACCGATGGCAACCTGCTCGGCGGCATCGTCGAGCATCTGCTGCACACGAGCCTCGTCCCAAGCAACCTGCACCGACTTACTGGGCTGGTAATACTCGGTCTTGCCATCGCGCGACAGCTCAAACACGACGTCGGCGCTACGCAGACCGTCAATGTTGTAACCGGTGTAGTGGTTGGGGTCAATGAAGAAGAACGTCACATCGCCGTTGGTCTTACCCTGGGCGTCGGAGATGCCGACCGTAGCCTTGGCGTCCTCGGCCTTAAAGGCAACGCCGCCCTCGGAGACCTTGACGTCAATATCGGTGAAGCCCAAATCGGCAAGCTGCGCCTTCAGGACATCGTTGACGTTGCCGCCCTTGGCGCTGTTATCAACAGCGATCTGCTTTTTGGCTTCGTTGAGCTTTTGGACTGCGGCCTCAAGCGAGCCTGCGGCAATAACCTTGTTGGTGGAGACGAGCTCGACCGTCGAGCTTCCGCTCGTGGCGACAGCCTTCAGATACTTACCAGCAGCAGATGCCGAGACCGTCGCCTCGGCGCCCGACATATCGGACAGCAGCGTCCAGTCGGCCGCGGGAGCCTTCGCGTCGTCGGCCGCATACCAAGCAACAGTCGCCTGACCGGTGACATCGATACCATTGGTGGTCGAACCGTCGGCGCGCTTGGCCTGCGCCGTCGCCTTAACGCTATCACCCGAGACGAGATGGGTCGATTCGCTATTGATCTGCGGGTTGGCAATCACGCGCAGCAGGTTATACTCCCCCGCCGCGGTAACGCTGTCGGACGAAACCCATTCAACCGTGTTGTCGAGAGCGTTCGCCGTGAGTTTGATACGCTTGCCGATGAGGGGATCGTTGAGCGTCAGCGCACCGGTCTCGGCGTCAATGCCGTCGGTGACTTCAACCCAATCCGAATCATCCTCGCCCTTGGCATACCAAGCGAGCGTGAGCTTAGCGTCCTCGGGCAGATCGGAATCAGACCAGCTCGAGGAGCCGGGAATCTTCACGCGCGGCGTGAGCACCGTGCCAACGGAGAGCGTCGTCGAAGAAGCCTCGTTGGGCGCAATGGACTTGAGCTTGTACTGACCGGCAAGCGTCACAGGGCCAACGGGGTCGACGGACTGCGTACCGCCGTAGGTGCTCTTCTTCTCGGTGCTCTTCACCGAGTTCTTGCTCGTGGCGATCACACGAATGTACTTGCCCACCATATCGGCCGTGGGCGTGTACGTTGCGGAGTCGGTCGAATCGGGAATGTTGACGAAGTGGCTGTCGTAGGAGCTCTTGTCGTTGGAGTACTGCCACTGATAGTGGACCGTGTCCGTCGCGGAGACGTCAGTGTAGTAGTTGCCCTTGGTCGCCTTGGCCGTCAGAACCTTGCCTGCGGCAATCTGGCCAGATGCCAACGCGCCCTCAACCGTCACACCGTAAAGCTCAACGGAGCCAGCCTCGACAACGAGAACAGCACTCGACTTCTCGTCACCAAAACCGCCGTTAGCACATGCCACGACATATTTACCGGCGTAGGACGCATCGGGTGCAAAGGTATTGGTGGCCGCGCCATCGATCTTCGTCGTGCACGTCTTCGCTGTATCGCCGCAGTACCACGACCACGCGACGCGCTCGTTGGCGGTCACATCACCCGAAGCCGCATTGGCGGTTGCCGTGATAGCTTCGCCCGCATTGACCTCGCCCGTCTTATCGAGCTTAACGCTCGTGATGTTGACGGAGCCAGCGGCACCAATGCGGCTCGTGCCCTTAGTAGTGTAATCGCTGCCGCCAATCTTTGCGGTTACATGGCAACGGTCCGACTTGCCCTCGTATGCCGCGAGCTTAAGGGTACTCGACGTCGCACCTTCAATATCGGTGTAGATGCCGCCCTTGACATCTGCGACCTGCCACTGGTAGCTCAGCTTCGAGGAATCGATGTAATCGGAGGCGTCCTTCTTCTCTTTAGCAAGGGCTTGGACGGTGTCGTCATCGGTTTAGACAAAGGTGCCGGAGGTGGAGCCTTCGGGGGCCAGGATGGCGGAGTAGATGGCCACAGCACCGGCTTGCTTGAAGGGACCCACGCCGTAGCCGGTCGACCAAGCACCAAAGGCTACATCATTGGCGCCCGCGTTCGCAGACACTGAGACATAGTAGCCCTCAAGGTCGTCAGTCACCGTAAACGTGGGGCCGGACTCCCCCTCGATGGTCTCCCACTTTGTGGAGCTGCTGGGCGCCGGGGTGCCCTTGTACTTCTTCCAGGTGTAGGTGACCTTGGAGTTGTCGACGTAAGAGGGGCTGTAGCTCGAACCGGTGTACGCCTTAGCCGTGAGGGTCGCGCCGATCTCCGTGGAAGGCGCAGAAAGCTCGACGCCGGCGAGCTTGACCGCGCCGGCCTTGAGCACGGCGTCGCTCGTCGTGGCCTCAACGTCGTTTCCCCCGGCGCTTGCCATGACCTTGACGTACTTGCCCTCGAGAGCGTCGGTTAGCGTGAGGGAGGCAGTCGTCGCGCCTTCAATCTCGGCCCAGCCGGAGTTTTTGTTGGTCGACTCGTACCAGGTGTAGGTCACCTTGGTGTCGCTCGCGGCGGGCGTGTTGTACGCAGTGTACGGCGTAGCGGTCAGAGTGTCGCCAACGGCGGGAGACGAGCTACTCAGCTTGACGGAGTAGAGGTTTGCCTGCCCAGCGCCCAACACGGGACCGGGAATGTAATTGGCATTGATGCCCGAGCCATAAGAGACGGAGGGGCCGTAGTAGTCCTTGCCACCCGCCGTCACCTTGCAGATGAAGTACTTGCCCACCATGGCGTCGGTGACGGTAAGGGACTGCTCATGGCCTACGACCTCGGTGTAGTCGGAGACGTCGTTGCTTGCCTTAACCGTGCCAGCAAGCCAGGTGTAGGTCCAGGTGCCGGGGTTGGAAACAGACTGAGTTTCGGTGGTGGGGTCACCCCAATAGTCCTCGGTCTCCACCTCGTCATACATGTTGGCCCAAAGCGTGTCGCCCGCGCTGAGCGCACCAGACTTCCACTGGAAAGAAGAGGCGTTGTCCTTATCCTTGGAATCCTGAATGTAGACCTTGGCATCGCTCGTAAGCGTCGTGGCGGAAGCGGCAACGGCCTTCGGCTCGCCCTGCTCCGAGGCGACAGATGCTGCCGCCGCAGGGTTCTCGGCGTTGGCGGCGTCATCGGCTGACGCGCTATCGTTGTCTGCGGTATTCGTGCCGTCCTCGGCGGCATTCGTGCCGTCCTCAGCAGCGGCGCCATTCGAGCCAGCATCGGCAACCGCGCCCTCGCCGGCAGCCGAACCCTCGCCCGGCGTTGTCGCCTGCGCCACGGCCTCGGCAATGCCCTCGGCGCCCTCGGCCCACATCTGGGCGGGCGTGGTGCCAAAGGCCATCGCGAAGGCCAGGAATGCCACCAGGCCGCGCTTGGCTACTCCACGGACAATCGCTCCATGACGACGCCACGAGGCGCGCTGGCACTCGTCCTCAAACATATCCATTTGTCTCCTATTGTCTGCACTTGGAGCATTGCCCAGCGGCTGCCCCACGTCATCGCGCATGTTGCGCTCGAGTTCCCCCATCGGGGTCCCCCTTCCCTCCAGAGCCCTATGCACACCGGCGGCAAAAGCTGCAGCCGCGTACAAGATGGGAGGCGATCCGACTTAACCTTACCAACCCGGGCGCGCCGTCCGATCTGCGACGCGAACATCCCGGGCCAAGAGGAATTACGGTTACTGGTACAGCCAGGGATTTGCACCCCGATTCTCCCAAACGCGCAGGAAAACCGCGCATTCGTGCGTCTCCGCACCACCATCTAGGCCATCGATTATTACTGTCAGTATGGTAGCACGCAAAAAGGCCCCGCACACAGGCGAAGCCCAAGGTAAAAGCTATGGTTTGCGATAGAAAAGGGTGCGGATGGAGTGCCGAGCAAAAGGATCCGTCTTTCTCTGATCCCGGAAAACGTTACCGCTTGCCGCCGTGGCAGTTGCGCCAGATCTCGCGGCCCAGCATCAGCGCCAGCACCAGCGCGCTCACGTAGCCCATAAAGCCAATCACCGGGATACCAAACACAACCGGCTCGATGCGCGCGTAGTACACCACCGACGAACCGATAAACAGACCGGCGATCACAATTGCCATCGACATGCGGTCGATGATTCCACCCAGCTGCCGCAGCGCCTTATCGCTGCTCATGATCTGCGTGTTCACCTTAAGCTGGCCGCGCGTGAGCATACGCGACGCCAAGCCCAGATACTCGGCCGCCTCGAGCGAGCCTTTTGCCGCGCGATAGCTGCTCGCCGCAAAGTCGCGCCCCATTTCGCGGACGCGCGCATAGGCGCTCTTCTCGTTTTTGATGTGCGCTTGGATGATCTGGATCATGTTGACGTTGGGCATGTACTCGGTCAGCAGACCCTCGAGCGTCACCATGCCGCGGGCGAACATCGTCACCACGCTCGGCAGCTCAACGTCGTTTTTGCGCGCCAGGTTTAGCAACGAGGTCAAAAACTCGCCGATATCCAGGTCCTTAAGATCGAGTCCTGCAAAGTCGGCTACGATAAAGTCCAAATCGGACAAAAAGGCCGAATGATCGAGCTCGGCCGAATCACCGCGCGTCACGGCAAAGCGCATGAGCGAATCCTTGAGCTTGGGCACATCGCCCTCGGCCACGGCAAAGATCATATCCTTGACGATACCGCGGTCGTGGCTCGACATGCGCCCGACCATGCCCAGGTCAATAAAGTAGACAATGCCGTCCTTGAGGATGATGTTTCCCGCATGCGGGTCGGCATGGAAAAAGCCGTCGTCGAGCACCTGCGTCGAATAGTCCTCGACGATCGCCGAGCCGATCTTTTCCAGGTCATAGCCCTCGGCCACCAGGCGCTCGGGATCGGCAATGGAGATGCCGTCGATGTAGTCCATGACCACGACGTGTTCGGTGCAAAGGTCCAGGTAGGATTTGGGACACGAAACGCCGTGCACGCTTTTGTGGAAGTCATAGAAATCGTTGAGGTTTTTGGCCTCGGCCAAAAAGTTGGTCTCCTCGCGAAATGAGGTCCACAGCTCTTCGACCACACCGTGCAGGTCAACAAACTGATCGGTGTTAACGAACTTGGAAACGATACGTACCACCGAACGGATGATGTCGATGTCCTGCGCCATGACCTGCTGCGCACCGGGGCGCTGCACCTTAACGGCCACGTCCTCGCCCGTCACCAGGCGGGCACGGTGTACCTGCGCGAGCGATGCGCTTCCGAGCGGGTTGGGGTCGATCGCGTCGAACATCTGCCCCAGGCGCTGGCCGTATTCCTCTTCTAGACAGCGGAGCACTACCTCATACGGCACCGGCTCTACGTCGGAGCGCAGGCGACGCAGCTCGTCGCAAAAACGCTGCGGCAAGATCTCGGAGCGGTTGGCCAGAATCTGCCCCATCTTGACGAACATGGGGCCGAGCTCTTCGAGCAGACGGCGCAGGCGCACCGGCGTGAGGTTATCCCATACGCGGTACTTTTTGACCAAGCGAACGATCTGCCCAATGCGTTCGCGGCGGCCTGCCGGCGTGAGCTGGTATTCCTCATCCGGCGCCATCGCGTCGGGCTCCTCGGGCACCATATCGACAGCGCGCGGCTTCTTGCGAGCACCCGAGACGGCGGCATCGACCTCGTCGACAACCGCCGCCTCGTCACCCAAGGGATCTAGATTGTTGTAATCGGTGGTGGAATCTGCCATCTGCGCTGCTACTCGGCCTCTTCGGTGTCCTCTGCATCGTCGGGCTCAACGGACTCGACGGGCACCGAGGTCACGTTGTCCTCGACCGAATCGACGATGTCGCGTACATGGGCCAGGAAGGCCGTGCGCTCGGGGGCGGTCATAACGCGGACGCGGGCCAGGATGAGCTCGTCGAGCACGCGCTGTGCCGCAGTCTCGCCCTGCATGCCCAGGCGCTCGGTCAGGTCGGAGATGGTGCCGCCGGCCTGCTCGAACATGTCGGACACGCTGCGGGCGATATCGGGAGTGCCGGCGTCCTTGCGCACCTGCTCACCCTTGGTATTGAGGTCGTCGAGGACCTTCTTGCCGCCCTCGACGGCAACGGCGGCGGCACCGAAGCCCACGTTGATGGCACCGTTAACAAGCTGATCGAATTTCATAACCATGGTTGGCTCCAATCATGAACAACTGCATTGGCCTTCTTGTACCCAAGATTGGGTGAACGACACAAAATCGTTTTATCCCCGGGATAGAAATCGAGCGGGGCAAAGCCTTTGACGGCGTTTGTCCCGCTCGTTCGCCGCAAGGCCGTCTTTACCTTACGTTGTCGTTCATCGCGAAGGAGTTCTTCATGGCACAGCTCGTGGTGTAGAGCACCTTGCCCAACAGAGCATCGGTTTCCACGCGCACAAGCTCGGCAAAGGCCTCGTTAGCACGGGCGAGCTCGGCAGGCACCTCGGCCTCGGGCAGCGCGGCTACGACAGCGTCAACGTCGTGAATCTGCTTGTGGCCCATGCCGCCGACCTTCTCCTGATAATCCTCGACCGCGCGACCGCACTCATGGAAGCGAACATCGGCCAAGGCACCGATCAGGCGATTCGCCCAATAGAAATTCTCGGACGTCACGCGAGCCTGCGTGTCGGCATAGTACTCGGGCATGGTCTCGACATTGGCGTACAGCGGCACGAGCGCGTTAAACGAGTTAGAGCCAAACGCCATCCACTGCACGGCGCGATACGCCGGCTGCGCATAGGGGCGCAGCTGCAGCACGGCAAGCTGGCTGTTGCGGTTGATGCCGATGGGACGATAGGCGCCGCGCGTGGCGGGCGTGCCCTTGCTGCCGTAGCAGTCGTACTCCGTACCCTGGTAGTGGCTCGAAAGCACGTACTTGATATCCTCGATGGTCACCTTGCGCTCGGGCACGCGGCTCCAGGGGATATCGTCGCTCTCGGGCGTGTAGTCGGCCTCGGGACCGTCCCACACATCGCTGGGGTTGAGACAGCGCTGCATATACCAGGCACGCGGCGTGTTGTAGACGTGGTCGCTGTCGCTGTGCGAGCCAAAGGCCTCGCGCGGGTTAAAGACCGCGGCGGGACCGTCGCCCTCGACGCCCAGCGTCAGGTCCAGATGCCACTCGGCCATCCAGGAGCGCAGGTCGGCGGAGCACATGTGGTCGACCTGGGCGCCCTCGGCGTCGTCCAGGTCAAAGCTATCGATACCCAGCTGGTTGGGCATGGTCACATAGGCGTCGTCGGGCACGCGCTTGGCGATCCAGTGGTGGCCGCCGATGGTCTCGAGCCACCAGATCTCGTCAACGTCACTAAAGGCGATGCCGTTGTTCTCGTAAGTGCCGTAGCGCTCGAGCAGGTCGCCCAGGACACGCACGCCGTCGCGGGCGGACTTGGCGTACGGCAGCACCAGGGTCACCATGTCCTCCTCGCCCAGACCGCCGGGCTGCGCCGGAACATAGCCGTCCTCGCCCTCGTTGCCCTTGGCGGGCACATAGTCCACGAGCGGATCGGCGCCGCGGACGCGCTCGTTGGTGGTAAGCGTCTCGGTTGCGGACATGCCAACATTGAGCTCGTTGAAGCCGGCCTCGGCCCAAATGCCATGACCGGGGACAACGTCGGGGACGCTTGTGTAACGCATGGGATTATCGGGCAGCTCAACGGTCAGGTGGCTCAGGACGCTCGTGTAGACACGCGGCTGCTCGTCGGGATGCACCACGCGCATGCGCTTGGGCTCAAACACCCCGTTGGACGAGTCCTCGTTGCGGGCGACCAGGGTCGACCCGTCATAGCTCGCGTTCTTACCAACCAAAATCGTTGTGCACGGCATGCGCATCCTCCTTGAGCGAAGAAATCAAACGGCAACAGTGTATCGCTTCAGCGCAAAAAGGGCGAAACCGCGACCCCTCGAGACCCCCTCGGGACCCCTGTGTGCAAAAAATGCCAAATATGAGTACTGTCACCAATTTAGTAGCAGCAAATTCCATCGTCCAGGGCGCCAGAAATCCTCACTTGTCCAAAAGTTATGCAAAGTAATTCCCCAAAGGTTCAATAAAAGAGACTCCCTAACGATATTCAATATCATTAGGGAGTCAAATAGATCTCAAAGATATGCAACCGACAAGGCAACAGTACTCATATTTGGCATTTTTTGCACACGAGGCATAGAGCCAACCCTCTAAACAGCCCGAAAACGCCTATTTCGATGCGCGCTCGGCTGCCTCGATCACGTGTTTGGCGAGAATCGCCGTCGTTACAGCACCCACGCCGCCCGGCACGGGTGTGATGGCGTTAACGACCGGCTCTGCAGCATCATC
>URFU01000048.1 GCA_900547125.1 uncultured Collinsella sp. | reverse complement strand
TGATGAGTCCGGGCATGATGAGGTTGCCCCGGGCATCGACGTACTCGGCATCCGGGTACTTGGCCTTGAGCTCGCACTCGGGGCCCACTTCGACGATCGTATCTCCGTCAATGGCGACCGCACCGTTTGGAATGAACGGGGCCTGAGCATTGCGGGTAAAGACGGAACCGTTAGCGACCAGAAGCATAAATGCTCCCTTCAACATCAGGGGCGGGGTTTGACACCTCTGACATGGCGGAGTGCGAAGCGCCGGCCTACACCGGAAACGGGCCCTCTCCCGTCAACGCTTCACCAAAGGGACAAACCCTTTGAAGTGCGGCTTGGCACCGCATGACGTCGGCGGACGAGGCGATGCGCCCGCCGACGAATAGCACCGAATTGGTTACTTCTTGCTCTCGGGCAAGACCAGATCCACGGCAGCGTCCTTGGCAGCATCGATGTGCTGAGCCACGACCGGCGTCTGCGGAAGGATCAGGTTAAGGACAATGGCCATGATGGCGGTGGGGGTTACGGCATTGGAGCCGATGACGGTGGGCACCCAGGTGGGCATACCCTCACCGGCAAGGCAACCGCTGGCCATCCAGATACCCAGGCCAAAGACGACGGAGGTACCGACGATGGTGGTGGTGCGCTGCGTGAGGCCCTCGCGGGTGAACATGCGCACGCCGTTCATGGTGATGGTGCCAAAGACGCCGACGGTCGCGCCGCCGATGACGGGCTGCGGGATAGCGGAAAGGACGGCAGAGAGCTGCGGGAACAGGCCGGCGATGGCAAAGACGGCCGCGATGATCACAAAGACCCACTTGTTGACGACCTTGTTGGAGCAGATGATGCCCACGTTCTGGCCAAGGGCGCTGGTGGGAAGACCGCCCAGCAGGCCGCCGACCATAGAGGTGAGGCCCTGGGACACGATAGCGCCGGAGAGCTCGCGCTCGGTGGGCATACGGTCGATGGAGCCCAGGCAGGCGGCAGAGACGTCGCCGATAACCTGGATGGCAACCATGGGGAACACGACGGCAAGGGTAATGCAGACCTCGGGATCAAACTCGAGCGCATAGGGCATGAGCTTGGGAAGGGCGAAGACCTGGGCGGTGGCGACGCTGGAGAAGTCGATCATTCCAAAGGGGATGGAGACGATCATGCCAACGATCATGCCAAAGAACACGGATCCCAGCTTGAGCGTGCCCTTGCCAAAGTTGGCGAGCGCAAAGACCACGGCGAAGGTGATAAGAGCGACGCACCAGGCCTGCGGGGTGCCCCACAGCGGCGTACCCATACCGCCGGCCATATACTTGACGGCCGTGGGATACAGCGAAACGCCGATGGAGAAGATGACCGTACCGGTCACGACGGGCGGGAACAGCCACTTGATCTTGCTGTAGGCCAGACCAAAGAGGACCGCGACGGCGCCGCCGACGATCTCGCCACCCAGCAGCGCACCAAAGCTAAAGCCCGAGGCACCCATGGCCTGCAGGGCCGGCAGGAACGCGAACGAAACGCCCATGACGATGGGCAGGCCGCCGCCGATGCGACGGAAGGGAGCGAAGGCCTGAAGGGCCGTATCGATCGCCGAAAGAATGAGGGCGACCTGGATGATGTCGGTGCTCTGCTGGCTATTAAAGCCGTAGACGCCGGCCATGATGACCGCCGGGGTAATGATGCCGGCAAACGATGCCAGTACGTGCTGAAGGGCACACGGGATCATTTCCTTAACGGGAGGCATGCCTTCGCGAGTGAACAGGGCTTCAGTGCCGTTCGTAACCGTCTCCTGGGTCATTTGACCACCAATCCTCGAAGTAGTTGTTTTCGCATCTAACGCTCTATTGTGACGCAGTGCGGGGTTGAGGTTGTGCCTTCATTGCATATCGTATTAAAGATGATTCTCATTCTCAATAATAATTTTTTGTTATCAGACTATTCTTCAGCTGAAATAACGCATTTCCGCAGGTCAGGAAAGTGTCTGGTCAAAATAGCATCTAACTTTTCTTTTGGTCAACCGTTTACCGCTAAATTCCTACCGTTCGTCTGCATTACGCAATGTACCTGCGGATATACGAGATGATGGGCAGCGTGTTACCATGAGAAAAAATTGTTATGAACATTTCCGATTTCACCCAAAGGAGTTGCCCGTGAACGAGACCGTACGTCGCTTTTTGCCGATGGTCGATTTTCTGGAGCAGATACTCGGCAAAAACAGCGAAATCGTGCTGCACGATTTCTCGGATCCCGACCACGCCATCGTTGATATTCGCAACGGCATCGTGAGCGGCCGTAAGGTCGGCGGTCCCGCCACCGATCTGGCGCGCAAGATCATGCACGACCCCAAGTATCGCGACCTGCCGTTTATTACGGGCTACGAGGGGCGCGGTGCCGGTGGCAAGACGCTGGAGTCAGCGACGTACTTTATCCGCGAAGATAACGAGATCGTCGGTATGCTCTGCGTCAACACCGACCTCTCGACCGTGCGCTCCATCAACGCCATGGCGCAGCAGCTCATGGCGTGCTTCGACGCGGCGCCGACGCGCACGGAGCCCGCCCCTATCGAGGTCGAAAGCCTTTCGGAGTCTACACAGGAGCTCATCGACCGCAGCATTGCCGAGTTGCTGAGCGCGCGCGGGCTGGATGTAGCGTCGCTTGGTCAGAGCGACCGCGTGGACGTCATTCGCCACCTCAACGGTAACGGGGTGTTCATGCTCAAGGGCGCCGTGGCCTGCGCCGCCGCCGCGCTGGGCATCTCGGAGCCCAGCGTCTACCGCTACCTGCAAAAAGTTCGCAAGGAGGGCTAACCCACCGATCCCTTGGGGACGGAGGAAAACGGATCATTTTTGTCGCATCGCTTGACAAAAGACCCTGCAGCTCGCACGCGCTGCAGGGTCTTTTTGCATGTCATGTTTAGTTGTTGCCAACGCCTTAGAGAGCGGCGACGACCTCGATCTCAACCAGACCGCCAGCCGGAAGGGCGGCAACCTGGAAAGCGCTGCGCGCGGGGAACGGAGCCTCGAACTTGGAGGCGTAGATCTCGTTCACGGCAGCGAAGTCGGCAATGTCGGCCAGGTAGACCGTGGTCTTGACGACATCGGCAAAGGTGGCGCCGGCAGCGGTCAGCAGGGCCTCGACGTTGGCGAGGGACTGCTTGGCCTGGGCCTCGACGCCCTCGGGCATCTTGCCGGTTGCAGGGTCGATGCCCAGCTGGCCGGACAGGAACACCATGTTGCCGGTCTGGATACCAGGGGAATACGGGCCGATGGCTGCGGGTGCGTTATCGGAAGACACGACGGTCTTGCTCATGTTTATCTCCTTACGATCAGTTGAGAAAGCGTGAGCGCGGCGTTCACACCGGGAGGCACAGTTCGGTCTGAACACCGCGCTTGATTGGGATGGTACTCAAGGTTTCTATTTGATGCAAGAATATTATCAGCTTGCGAGAATATTTTATCGCCCAACGGTCTCCCCGAACCGCTGAACGGTTCTCATGTGGAGCAGCCAGTCCAAGCTGCTGAAGACTTTATCCCGCTTGGAGCACGGGCATCGCCTGCCGCAACGGCGCCACTATACTTTTGATTATCTGAGCATTTTGAAAGGCAGGATATGACCGCAACCGCCAGTCGAACCACCAACCGCAGACCCGAGCTTTTGGCGCCCGCCGGAGGGCCCGAGCCCTTTGCCGCCGCGCTCGCTGCCGGGGCAGACGCCATCTACTGCGGCATGGGCAGCTTCAACGCCCGCCGCAAGGCAACCAACTTTACCGACGAGGCCTTTGAGCAAGCCTGCCGCGCCGCGCATCTAGCCGGGTCGCGCGTCTACGTCACGGTAAACATCGTCATCAAGCAGTCCGAGATGGGCGATGCGCTGCAACTCATCCATCGCTGCTCCACGCTGGGCGCCGACGCCTTCATTATCCAGGACTGGGGTCTGTTCTTTGAGGTCAAGCGCACCATGCCCGGCATCGAGACACACATCTCGACCCAGGCGAACATCCACGACGACCGCGGAACCCTTTGGTGCCGTGAGCAGGGCGCCGACCGCGTGACTCTCTCGCGCGAGCTCTCCATCGACGAGATCGCCGCCATTCACAACGCCGCGCCCGATGTGGACCTTGAGGTCTTTAGCCACGGTGCCATCTGCTTTTGCTACTCGGGTCTGTGCCTGCTGTCGAGCTTTGCCATGGCTGGCCGCTCGGCCAACCGCGGCATGTGCGCCCAGCCCTGCCGCCTACCCTACGAGCTAATTGACGAGAACGGCCGCTCGCTCTCCCCTGCCGGTCGCGAGCGCGCGCTGTGCCCGCGCGACACCAACACTTCGCAGCTTGTTCGCCGTCTGTATGACGCCGGCGCCGCATCGCTCAAGCTCGAGGGCCGCATGAAGGCCCCCGATTACGTGTATTCCATCGTCGACGTGTATCGTCATCAGATCGATGACATGCTGGCCGATGTTTCGACCTCTAAGGATGAAGAGGCCGCCCGCCAGCGCCAGCTCAAACGCTGCTTTAACCGCGACTTTACGCACGCCTATCAAGACGGTACCTCGGGTGACGAGATGATGAGCTACGAGCGCTCCAACAACCGCGGCCAGATCGTGGGCACGGTGCTCGGCAGCCGCCTGGCCAACCGCGATGTGCGCGGCCTCAAGCCCGACGACCGCCGTCGCCGCGCCGCCATCGCCCGCATTGAGCTGTTTGAGCCCGTGGGCAAGGGCGACCTGCTGGAGCTTCGTCATGACGACGAGTTTGACCAGTTCCTGACCACCATCGCCGCCGATGATGCCGCCGCCGGCGACGTCATCGAGTGCCGCGTGCCCCGCAGCATGCCCGAGGGTTGCCGCGTGCGCGTGATTCGCAGCCAGCGCGCCATCGACGCCGCCGGGGCTGCGCTCAAGCGCGACGTGCTGCGCCGCCGCGCCGTAGACGTGTCCGTTGTGGCGCGTCTGGGTGAGCCGTTTACCGTTACGCTCACCTGCTGCGACGACCCTTCGCTTACGGCCACCGCCACCGGCTTTACCGTCGAGGCCGCCAAGACCCGCACCGTCGAGGTGGCCGATCTGGTAGAGCACGTCGGCCGCATGGGCTCCTCGCCCTTTGAGGCTGCAAGCTTTGATGTGACGCTCGATGAGGGCTGCGGCATGGGCTTCTCCGCAGTACATAAGGTGCGCACAGCCGCTTGCAAGGCGCTGGAGGAGGCCATTCTGGCACCGTATGACGAGCGCGCCCGCACGCTCGAGCTGCCGGTACTCGACAAATGTACGCGCCCCATGCCCGAGCACTACCGCGATGAGCCGCAGATCTGCGCCACCGTCACCTCGCTCGACGCCGCCGAGGCAGCGCGCGCCGAGGGTGCAACGCGCATCTACATGACCACCGACGCGCTCAATGCGGCCGAGCTCTCCCCCGCCGATGCGTTTGAACAGGGCATTGTGCCCGTACTCGACGAGGTCTGCCGCGCCGTTGACCACGTACGCGTTGACCCGTGGATTGTTGCCGGTGCCACGGTCGCTATTGGCAACATCTCTGAGCTCGCCCTGGCCGCCCAAGTTGGTGCCACGGCCGAGATTCGATCCTGCCTGCCGGTGCACAACACGCCCTGCATGGAGGCGCTTGCCGAGCGCGGGGCCAGTGCGTTTTGGCTCTCGCCCGAGATCACGCTCGACGAGATTATCTCGCTTGGCACCTCCGCGCCCGCAGCCCTGGGCATCACCGTGTTCGGCCGCCCGCGCGTTATGACGAGCGAGCACTGCATCCTGCAGGTGGCCAACGGTTGTATCCACGATTGCGCCAACTGCCGCCTGCGCGCCCGCAAGCTGTCGCTCAAGAATATCGATGGCAAGGTCATGCCGGTGCGCACCGACATCCACGGCCGCTCGCGCCTGTACGATGCCTACCCTATCGACCTCACGCCGCAGGTTCCGCAGCTGCTCGATGCCGGCGTGCGCCGTTTTATGGTTGACGGAACCCTGCTCGAGACGGATGAAGTGGGCCGTGCCGTCGCCCGCGTCCGTCGTGCCGTCGAAGCGGCGCAGGCCGGCCGTAAGCCCGCCGCCCGCCTGCGCGGGGCGACCTCTGGCTGCATGTTTGTGGGAATTAGCTAACCGAAAGGCTTACACGTGAACGAAGAACCTCAAGTCCTCTACTGCGACGCCTGGCTCATGGCCATCGACAAGCCCGCCGGCATGATCGTCCACGGCGACGGCACCGGTGAGCGCACACTTACCGACTACGCCAGCGACCTGCTGCTGGCGATGGGCGACGGCTTTGCCGCGACTGACATGCAGCCGCTCAACCGCCTGGACCGCAACACCACCGGCGTGGTGCTGTTTTCGCTCGACAAGCAGACGCAGCCCGCCTTTGACCAAATGGTGAACGACCACGCCTTCGAAAAGCACTATCTGGCGCTAGCCGAGGGCAAGATCGACTGGAACGAGAAGCTCATCGACAAGCCTATCGCCCGCGACCGCCACGATAGCCGCAAGATGCGTGTCGGCGCCAGCGGCAAGCCGTCTCAGACGCGCGTCAAGGTGCTCAAGCGCCTTAAGAGCCGCCGAGGCCTGCCCACGCGTTCGTATATCGATGTCGAGCTGCTCACCGGCCGCAAGCATCAGATTCGCGTGCACCTGGCCAGCGAGCATCACCCCCTGGTTGGCGACGACCTATACGGCACGCCGCGCCCCTGTGGCCTGATGCTCCACGCCCACAGCGTGTCCTTCACGCATCCCGTAACCGGCGAGCACATCCACATCGAAGCCCCCTGTCCCTGGGAGCCCTAAACCACCACAATGGGGACAGGCACCTTTGTGGTGGTTTAGCCGCAATGGCTCAACCGCGGTCCCAAAACGTCTCGATCTGTAACAGTTAGAGTCCATTTTCCGGTCTATCTGTTACAGATCGAGACATTCGAATCCCCCTCAAGGGAAAATCTCAATCTGTAACAGTAACTCGGCAAAATCGGTCCCAGATGTTACAGATTGAGAAAAAGAGACGGCGCGGTTCGGAAGTATCTCAATCTGTAACACCTAGCCCACTTTTAACGGTCCAGTTGTTACAGACTTAGACAAACCGGCAGACAACGAAAGCGGCAACGCCCGTGATGGACGTTGCCGCTTTTCTATTGAGAAAACTACTCGGTTTTCGTTACTAACCACCACAATGGGGACAGGCCCCTTTGTGGTGACTTTGGCCTTGTCCTGTCCCCTGTCGCTAGACCGTGATGACGTTGTCCATTGCCCGGTACTTGGCGGGAACCTCGCCTGCGGTAATAATCGTTGCGTCGCGGAAGTCCGCGAACTTGACGGGCGCTACCATGCCAAATTTACTGGCGTCTGAGATTACAAAGCGCTTGGCCGTATGGCGCATAGAGATGCGCTTAACCTGCGCTTCCTCGATATCGGGCGCCGTGAAACCTTGCTCGGCAGCAATGCCGTTGGACCCCCAAAAGCCACAGTTAAAGTTGTAACGGTCCAGGGTTGCCAAGGCATCGGGGCCAACCAGCGCCTCGGTCTCGGGCTTGAGCTCGCCGCCCAGCACCACGGTGCGCATGCCGCGCAAAGCAAGGTGCTGAGCATGGAGCACGGAATCGGTCACATAGGTGACACCCTCAAGGCGCGGAAGATGTTCGATGAGCTTGAGGGTCGTGGAGCCCGAATCGATATACACAAAGCTATCGGGCTCCACCAGGGCCGCGGCACGGGCGCAGATGCGCTCCTTGTCATCGTTATGGAGATCACTGCGCTCATTAAGCGTCAGGTCGCGCGTCACGTGTGCACGCTCCAGACTCGTCGCGCCTCCGTGTACCTTGGCGATACGGTGCGCGCGGTCGAGCGTTTGCAAGTCGCGGCGAATGGTGGACGGTGTCACGCCCAGGGCCTCAGCAAGCTCTGGCACAGTAACCGAGCCAGCCTGCTGCACCATCGACACGATCGCATTGAGCCTATCTTCCGCGAGCATCGCTTACTCCTCCTCGGGGTACACGACCCCCCAATCGGCGCGAAGCTTGGTCATAAGCTCCATAACATCAGAAGCATAATCCAGCAGCTCGCGCTTGGAGTCGTCGCCGGCAACGGCCTTCTCGAGGTCGGCCATCTCGTAGCACAGGGCGTAAGCCTCGGTGCCGGCATGGACCTCCTCGCGGTGGCCGTCCGCAGTCCACACGATGGTCGCGTGATCGGCACGCGGATACTCGTTGACCTCGATATAGCACTTGTCAAAGCTGATAACCGAGCGTTTGGGCTGCTTGGAGTGGAGCGTAAGGCTCACAACACCCAGTTGCTGCTCGGCATTACGGCAGACGATACCGCCCGCTACGTCGACACCGGTCTCACAGGTGTTGCCCAGCGAAACGACCTCAGCGGGCTGACTTGCCATAAACAGGCGCATAACGGACAGGGCATAGACGCCAATGTCGAGCATGGCACCGCCAGCAAGGTTGCGATTGTAAAAGCGGTTGGTCAGGTCGCCGTACTCCTTGTAGCTACCAAAGTTGAGTTGGGCGAGGTTCATGCGACCAAACTCACCGGCATCCATGCGACGACGCAGCTCCTGATACAAGGGCATGTGGAGCACCGTGGTGGCGTCCATGAGGACCACGTTATGCTCACCGGCAATGGCACGTGCCTCGTCGAGTTCGGCGGTGTTGAGGGTAATGGCCTTCTCGCAGAGCACGTGCTTGCCAGCTGCCAGCGCGGCGCGCAAGTAGGTGATATGCGTGTTATGCGGCGTGGTGATATAGATCGCGTCGATGTTCGGATCGGCATAGAGGTCCTCGACCGTGTCATAGACCTTCTCGATGCCATACTGATCAGCAAAAGCTTGAGCCTTTGACAGCGTGCGGTTGGCGACGCCCGCAAGCTTGCGGCCGGCCAGCGCGAGAGACTGGGCCATCTGGTTGGCGATAACGCCGCACCCGATCACAGCCCAACGGAGCTCGGGAGCCGTAAAGATGTCGTTAGGGAACGGCTTGCCCTGGACCGAAGCGAACGCTGCCTTTGCGGCTGCCGCAGAGTCGAGTGGAGCCTGCTTGGAATCTGCCATATGTGCCTCCTGAATCATGGGACGTCTTGCATTTCTTTCTTCCCTATTTTCGCACATATGCGCGTGTATGTGCGTGCTTCTGCGTGTATTACCGCTAAATGGTCAAAATTCAGCAGTTGACGGCGCATGTACACGCATGCTCACGCAATCCTACGCACGCAAATACGCACTAATGCGCACCACCTGATCCTTTGGGGACGGAGGAAAACGGATCACCAGCACCCTTGTGGACGATAATGATCCGTTTTCCTCCGTCCCCAAGGGATCAAAAAAGGCCCGGATGCCGTGGGGCATCCGGGCCTTTGCTAGCAACTTGATGTTGCGGGCAGCTTAGAACTTGTGGCCGCACTTCTTGCAGACGCGCAGCTTGTTCTTGCCGTCCTTCTCGTGACCGACGCGGGTAACCTTACCGCACTCGGGGCAAACGAGATTGACGTTGGAGGCGTCGATGGGAGCCTCCTGCGAAACGATGCCGCCCTGCTGGTTGGCAGCGTTGGGCTTGACGGCCTTCTTGACGACCGAAACGCCCTCGACAACGACCTTGTTCTCGGCGGGGAGAGCACGCAGGACAACGCCCTGCTTGCCGCGATCCTTACCAGAGAGAACCTGGACCTTATCGCCCTTCTTGATATACATATATCTCCCCTAACTACAGGGTCTCGGGAGCGAGCGAGACGATCTTCATGTACTTCTTGTCACGAAGCTCGCGAGCGACGGGCCCGAAGATACGGGTGCCGACAGGCGAACCATCGTTGTTGATGACAACGCAGGCGTTCTCATCAAAGCGAATGTAGGAGCCATCCTTGCGGCGGATCTCCTTAACGGTGCGAACGACGACGCAACGGACAACGTCCTTCTTCTTGACGTTGGCGCCAGGGGTAGCCTCCTGGACAGCACCGATGAACACATCGCCGATGCCTGCATAACGACGCTTGGAACCGCCAAGCACCTTGATGCAGCGAATCTTGCGAGCGCCGGAGTTGTCGGCGACGTTCAGCATGGTTTGCATCTGAATCATGGTAGATGTTCCTCCGAACTAAGAACCGAAGAGAGGTGCGCAGCCTTTATACGGCCCGTGGTATGCAAGCCAGGCATACGCACATCTTCGGAAACGTACAAGTCGTAAGAGCGACTGCTTATTTAGCGCGCTCGACGACCTCGATGAGGCGCCAACGCTTCATCTTGGACATAGGACGGGTCTCCATAACGCGGACGGTGTCGCCCACGCCAGCCGTGCACTCCTCGTCGTGAGCGTGCAGCTTCTTGGAGCTGGTCATCATCTTGCCGTACTTGGGGTGACGCTTGCGCTCGGTGATGGTGACAACAATGGTCTTGGCACCGGAGACGGAGGTAACGACACCCGTACGGACCTTACGCGAGTTACGCGAATCAGTCATGTTCTCTCCTTAGGTCCTACTCGGCGACAGCGGACTTCTCCGCTGCGATCTCGCGGGCGCGCTGCTCCGTGAGGACGCGAGCGATGTCCTTCTTCACGGTGTTGACGCGAGCGGTGTTGTCCAGCTGGCTGGTGGCCATCTGGAAACGAAGGTTAAAGAGCTCGGCGCGCATTTCCTTCAGCTTCTCAACGAGCTGAGCGTCCGAGAGCTCACGAATCTCTGCGGGCTTCATTAGTTCTCCTCCTTGGCGGCGGCGGCGTCCTCAGCAGCCCACTTGGCCTCGAGAGCGGCCTCCTCAGCCATCTCCTTCTCGATGCGCTGCTCAGCGTTCTTGGCAGCAACAATCTTGGTCTTGATGGGAAGCTTGTGCTGTGCAAGACGCAGAGCCTCGCGAGCGACCTCCTCGGGCACGCCCTTGACCTCGAACATGATGCGGCCGGGCTTGACGACGGCCACCCACTCCTCGGGGTTACCCTTACCAGAACCCATGCGAGTCTCGGCAGGCTTCTTGGTGATGGGCTTATCGGGGAAGATCGTGATGTAGACACGACCGCCACGCTTCATGTAGCGGGTCATGGCAATACGAGCGGCCTCGATCTGACGGTTGGTAATCCAATGGGCCTCGAGAGCCTGGATACCAAACTCGCCGAAATGCAGCTCGGTATTACCCTTGGCCTGGCCCTTCATGGAGCCACGCTGCACCTTGCGGTGAAGAATACGCTTAGGGGCAAGCACTACTGACCCCTCCTCTCGGAGTTACGACGACGAGGACGGGAAGAGCCCTCGAGTGCAGGGTTGGGAACAGGCTGGCCCGGGAGCTTCTCGCCCAGGTAGATCCAGACCTTCACGCCGCAGGCACCCATGGTGGTGCTGGCGACAGCCGTGCCGTAGTCGATCTTGGCGCGGAGGGTGTGCAGAGGCACGCGACCCTCACGGTACCACTCACGACGGCCCATCTCGGCACCGCCGAGACGACCGGAGCACTGGATACGGATGCCCTTGGCGCCGGCCTTGCGGGCGGACTGGACAGCCTTGCGCATAGCGCGACGGAAGGCAACGCGGCCCTCGAGCTGCTCAGCGATGGACTGGGCAACGAGGTTGGCGTCGAGCTCGGGGCGCTTGATCTCGACAACGTCGACGGAGAGCTGGCCCTTGGAGACGCCAGCGACCTTCTCGAGCTCGGTGCGGAGGGTATCGATCTCGGCACCCTTCTTGCCGATGACAACGCCGGGGCGAGCGGTGAGGATGATGACCTTCACCTTGTCGCCAGCGCGCTCGATCTCGACGCGGGAGACAGCTGCGCGGGAAAGACGCTTCTCGAGGTACTTGCGGATCTCGAGATCGTTACCGAGGGTCTTAGCGTAATCCTTCTCTGCGAACCAGCGGGAGCGCCAGTTCTCGGTGATGCCAAGACGGAAGCCGGTGGGGTAGACTTTCTGACCCATACAGCTTTACGCCTCCTTTCGAGGAGCAACGACGACGGTGATGTGGGAAGTACGCTTCAGAATGCGAGAAGCGGAACCCTTGGCGCGGGGACGGATGCGCTTAAGCGTCGGACCCTCGTCAACATAGGCAGCGGCGACAACCAGGTTGTCGGCACGCAGACCGTTGTTGTTCTCGGCGTTCGCAACGGCGGAACGGAGAACCTTCTCGACATCCACGGCGACGGCGCGGTCGCAGAAGTGGAGGATGTCGAAGGCCTGAGCGACAGGCTTGCGGCGGATCAGATCGACCACCAGGCGGGCCTTGCTGGGGGAAACACGCACGTACTTAGCGACGGCGCGAACCTCGGTGGCCTCAGTTTCAATAGACTTAGTTGCCATTTACGGTTAACCCCCTATTTGGCCTTGTGGCCACGGAACGTACGAGTCGGCGCGAACTCGCCGAGCTTGTGACCAACCATGGACTCGGTAACATACACGGGCACATGCTTGCGGCCGTCGTGGACGGCGATGGTGTGACCAACCATCTCGGGGAAGATGGTGGACGCGCGGGACCAGGTCTTCACGACGTCCTTCTTGCCAGCCTCGTTCATCGCGGTGATACGCGAGAGAAGGCGAGTCTCCACGAACGGGCCCTTTTTGAGACTTCTGCTCATAAGTGCTTTCTCCTAAAACTCGGTATCCGAAATTACTTCTTACGGCGACGAATGATGTGCTGGTTCGAGACCTTCTTCTTCTTGCGCGTACGAAGGCCCTTCGTCGGCTTACCCCAGGGGGTAACAGAGGGACGACCAGAGGTGTGGTTCTTGCCCTCGCCACCGCCGTGCGGGTGGTCGACAGGGTTCATGACGGTACCGCGGACGGTCGGGCGCACGTTCAAGTGACGCTTACGGCCGGCCTTGCCGATGACGATGTTGGCGTGATCGGCGTTGCCGACCTCACCGACGGTGGCGCGGCAGGTAACGAGGATGCGGCGCATCTCGGAGGAAGGCATACGGACGATAGCGTACTTGCCCTCCTTACCCATCAGCTGGCAGGAGTTACCGGCGGAACGGGCGATAGCAGCGCCCTTGCCCGGCTGGAACTCGACGGCGTGGATGAGCGTACCGACGGGGATGTCGGCGAGGGGCAGAGCGTTGCCCGGCTTGATGTCGGCGTCAGAACCGGACATGATGGTCTGACCGACCTCGAGGCCCTTGGGAGCCAGGATGTAGCGCTTCTCACCGTCAGCGTAGTGCAGCAGAGCGATGCGAGCGGAACGGTTCGGATCGTACTCGATCGTGGCAACCTTGGCGGGCACGCCGTCCTTGTTGCGCTTGAAGTCGATCACGCGGTAACGACGCTTCACGCCGCCGCCCTGGTGGCGGGTGGTGATGCGGCCGTTGTTGTTACGACCGGCCTTCTTGGGCAGGGGCTCGAGAAGAGACTTCTCGGGCTTGGTGCAGGTGATCTCGGAGAAATCGGAGATCGTCTGCCAACGCCTACCAGCGGAGGTCGGCTTAAGGTGCTTTACAGCCATTACAATCCCTTTCAATAGGAATCCGTTAGCCATCGCAGACAGGGATTCGAGGTTCTGCCTCGGGTGCGATGACACCGGACGTATACACGGTTCCGGGCGTGTCCATTTTATACGCCCAAAACCTTGAGCTCTCGCCTCCCCTATTTGGGAGGCATGAGCTCACTCAACAGCAGCGAGTCTTAGGCCTGGTTGCCAAAGACCTCGATGGTGTCGCCCTCGGCCAGCGTGACGATGGCCTTCTTCCAAGAACGGGTCTTGCCGGCGACATAGCGCACGCGCTTGGTCTTGGGCTTGACCGTCAGGGTGTTCACGCGAACGACCTTGACGCCGAAGATCTCCTCGACAGCGTCCTTGATCTGATACTTGTTAGCATCCTTGGCGACCTCGAACGTGTACTTGTTCAGCTCCATGCCGGAGAAGGAACGCTCGGACACGATCGGACGGATGATGATCTCGTGGGCGGTCATTTATGCAAGCACCTCCCCGAAGTGAGCGGCGATGTCGGCGGGCATCAGCACAGCGTTGTTGTTGACGAGATCGTAGGTGTTGGCCTCGTCGGCAGTGATGATGAACGTCTTGGGAATGTTGCGGAACGACAGGTAGGCGTTGACGTCCTCATCGCGAACGATGATGGTCAGGCGCTTGCCCTCAAGGCCGAGAGCCTTGAGCATGGCAACGGCAGCCTTGGTGGAAGGCTTCTCGAAGCCGTAGTCGTCGACGAGCACGAGCTCGCCATCGGCCAGCTTGGCGGACAGCGCGGAGCGCATAGCCAGCTTGACCTCCTTGTTGTTCATACGCTTAGCGTAGGAACGGGGCTTGGGGGCGAAGACAACGCCACCGTGACGCCACTGGGCAGCACGGATGGAACCTTGGCGGGCACGGCCGGTGCCCTTCTGACGCCAAGGCTTCTTGCCGCCACCGGAAACCTCAGAGCGGCCCTTAGCGGACTGGGTGCCCTGACGCCAAGAGGCCATCTGGCACTTGACGATGTGGTGCATAACGTGGATGTTCGGCTCGATGCCGTACACCTCAGCGGCGAGCTCGGCCTCGGCGACCTTCTTGCCCTCGCTGTTCTTTACTTCAAACTTTGCCATTTAAGTGTTCTCCTTGGTATGACGCTGGGCTAAATGGGCTGGGCCCTTAGGCCATACGGATGGCGACGAGACCATTCTTGGCACCCGGGACAGCGCCCTTGACCAAGATGAGGTTCTGCTCGGCATCGATGCGGACAACGGAAAGGTTCTTGACGGTAACGCGCTCGTTACCCATGTGACCGGCCATCTTGACGCCCTTGAGGACGCGCGCAGGATAGGCGCACTGACCGATAGAACCGGGGTGACGCTGGAAGTGAGAACCATGCGTCATAGGACCGCGGCGCTGACCCCAGCGCTTGATGCGACCCTGGAAGCCCTTACCCTTGCTGATGCCGGTCACGTCCACGCGGTCGCCCTCGGCGAACACGTCCACCTTCACCTCGTCGCCCACGTTCATCTCGGCGGCCTTGGCCAGCTTGAACTCCTTCAGGGTCTTCTTGCGGGCGTCGCCGGCCTTCTTCAGGTGGCCCAGCTCAGGCTTGGTGAGCTTGCGCTCGGGGACTTCCTCAAATCCCAGCTGAACGGCGGTGTAGCCGTCCTTTTCCTCGGTCTTCTTCTGCACCACGGTGCAGGGACCAG